>JAUIFY010000056.1 GCA_030430245.1 bacterium
CTGGCTCGACGATCTGCTGCGCGGGATCAGCGACGGGGCCGAGGCGCTTGCCAAGGGCGACACGGGCCGCTTCATGAACGCGGTCTCGCTGCGCGTCGCGCCGCCGCGATCCTCGGGCGGGAAGAAAGAGGGCACCGCCGAGGCCGGAACCCCTGCCCCGGCACCGAAGCCAAAGACGGACCCGACGCCCGAACCCGACACCGAGAAATCCGCGCTTCAGCGCCTGATGGACAAGTTCCGATAGACCCCGCCGCCGCCTTCCGCACCCAGGCCACGGCCTGTGCCGGGTTGGGCTCGCCCTTCATGGCGCGGCTTCTGTTGGTGTTGGCCCCCCGGATCGCGTCGCTCTGGGCGGCTCACCGTCTCGAGGAGCTCCAGAACGTTCTTCAGAGGGGAGCCTGGCTGATGGCGGGTGTCGTGGTGCCGGTCGGGCTCGCCTTGTGGATGGCCGCCGAGCCCGTGCTCGGCCTGTTCGGAGACGAGTTCCGGGCCGGGACCGACGTCCTCTGGATCCTCATCGTCGGACAGGTCGCGAACGGGCTGACCGGACCGGCCTCGATCGGTCTCAGCATGACCGGGCATCAGCGGGTCCTGGTAGTGATCCTGGTCTTGACGTTGGCGGTCGAGTCCGTGCTCGTGTGGCTGCTCGCGGCGCGCTTCGGCGCGGTCGGCGCGGCGACCGCGAGCGCGTTGGCCCACGCGGGATGGAATCTGGCCGCGGCCGTCGTGTTCCGGCTGCGGACGGGGTTGTGGACCACGGTTCGATTGGGAAAGGTGAGCGGGGCACCCGCGGCGGGGGAGGCGACGTGGACGAGGTAGCCAGGGTCGGTGCGCTGACGGAAAGCGCGTTCTGGGACGCGCACACCTTCAACGATCAGGAAGCGTCGGGCCTTCCGTTCTCGCCCGACGGCCCCGAGTTCGGCGACGTGCATCGGGCGATCTCCGCATGCGTCGGGGAAGGCCGCGGTCGTCGTGCGCTCGAGATCGGCTGCTTTCCCGGCCGATACCTCTGGTACTTCAACCGGGTGCTCGGCTTCTCCGTGGGCGGGATCGAGTACCGGCCGGCGGCCGCCGCACGAGCCCGCGGGATGTTGAAGGCGATCGGCGTCGATGCCGACGTGCGCAGCGTCGACCTGTTCGACGAGGCGGGTCGCCGTGCTCTCGGCCGGTGGGACGTGGTCTCGAGCTTCGGATTCGTCGAGCATTTCACCGACGTCGACGAGGTCTGCCGTCTGCACTGGGAGCTCGTCGCACCGGGGGGAACGCTCGTGATCGTCGTTCCGAATCACTCCGGGATCTATGGGTGGCTCATGGAGCGACTGGACCCCGAAGCGGCTCCTTTGCACAACCGGATGGACTGGCCGGTGCTCCGTGATGCCGTGTCGGCGTTGCCCGGCTCGACGCTGCTCCGGGGCGGCTACGTCTGTCGCTTCGGTCTCTCGGCGACGAACGTCTACGCGCGTGCGGCCCGGCTGGGGCGACTCGCCTACGTGGGCGTCCGCGCACCGTTCTGGGCGGCGGAGCGGTTGGGCCAGCTCGTGCCGAACTCGGCCCGGTTCTCTCCCTACATCGCGGTCGTCGCGCGCAAGGAGCAGGGCTCGTGAGCGCGATGCCGAGGGAATCCTGCGTCGCGATCTGGCGAGGGGAGGGAAGGTACCCGGAGTGGGATCGTGGCGACGGGCAGCTCGCGGGGGCGGACGTCCCGCATCCCGGTGTCGCGGCGGTTCTGCGGCTGGCGGGGCTCGACGAGGCCGGGGCTGGGACGGCGCGCTGGAACCCGCTCGGGGCATGGGTGAAGCCGGGCGATCGGGTGCTCCTCAAGCCGAACTGGGTTCTCGATCGGCATGAGCGCGAGGGCGAGCTGGGGATCCAGACTGCCTTCGATGCGCTCGTGACGCACACCAGCGTGTTGCGCGGGCTCGTGGATCTCGTGCAGGTCGCTCTGGAGGGGCGCGGCGAGATCGTCGTCGCCGACGCGCCGCTGCAGGCGTGTGACTTCGCCGCGTTGCGCCGTCGTGCGGGCATCGACGGGCTCGCCGAGTCGTATCGCGGCGAACGAGCCTGGAAGGAGGGGCCCCCGGCGGTCGTTCCCGTCGTGCGGGACATGCGACTCGAGACGGCGCTTCCCACCGTACGTGCGCGCGGACTGCCCCAGGTTCTCACGAAGTCGCGGGGCGGCGCGTCGGGTGCGCATGCGATCGTCGACCTTGGGCCGAGGAGTCTCTTGGAGCCGATCTCGGCGGAGTCCGACCGGTTCCGGGTGACGTGTTACGACCCGGGTCCCATGTCCGAGGCCCACGGCCCGGGCGTGCATCGGTACTGCGTCGGACGCGAGGTCCTCGACGCCGACGTGGTGATCAACGTCCCGAAGCTGAAGACGCATCGGAAGGCCGGCTTGACCGCCGCCCTCAAGAATCTCATCGGGATCAACGGTCACAAGTCGTTCTTGCCCCACCACCGACGAGGATCCCTCGCGGACGGCGGCGACGAGTTCCTGAGCGCCGACCTCGTGAAGGACCTCCGATCGCGGGTCCTCGACATCGTGAACTCCGACGGCCGATCGTCGCTGTTGCGCCGCGGCGCCGCCGTGGCCGGCCTGGGTCTGGCCGCCCTCGATCGGGCGGTGCGTCCGGACGGGACGGAGTCGGGCTCGTGGTATGGAAACGACACGCTCTGGCGCACCTGCATCGATCTGAATCGGATTCTCCTGTGGGCGCGCGCGGACGGATCGTTCGCCTCGGCGTCCGAGGGGCCGGCGCGTCGGGTCCTGCATCTCGTGGACGGGATCGTCGCCGGGGAAGGAGACGGACCGCTCGAGCCGGACCCGAAGGCCGCCGGATTGCTCCTCTTCGGCCGGTCGGCGGCCTACGTCGACCTCGCGGCGGCCCTCGTGATGGGGCTGCGCTGGACGACCGTCCCGACGTTGGTCGGGGCGTTCGATCGGGAGATCGAGCTTCCGATCGTCGGGGGCGACCCGACCGATCTCGAGCTGCGGACCGAGAGCGCGTCGTGGCGCGAGAGCGCCACGACATGCGTGCGGACCGGGCGGCCTCTGCCCGGGCATCTGGCCTTCGCTCCCCCGCCCGGGTGGGAAGGAGTCCTCGACGGCCCGGACACCGTCGGCTCGACCTTGCCCCAGGAGCGCTTCGCCCGTCCGACGGGCACGCTGTGGAGTGCGCAGCCGTGATTCGTCCCCTGTACGCGCTGGCCCGCAGAGGGGTTTGGTGGCGGCATGGCGTCCTGGCGGGCGGGAAGGCGCGCGAGCTCGCGCGATGGGAGCGGAGATCCACCGACGACGTGCGCCGTGTGCAGCTCGATCTCCTGCGCCACGTCTGCACGCGCGCGTTCCACGACGTCCCGTACTACCGCGCCGCCCTCGAGCGCGACCGCGGTGGCGTCTGGGCCTTCCGGGACGTCGAGGAGTTCAGGACACTGCCGCTTCTCGATCGGAGTCGCCTGCGGAGCGAGGGGGAGCGGCTCGTGGCCACGGATCGGGCCGCGCACGGCGCTGCATGGGACGCGACCGGGGGAAGCACGGGCGAGCCGGTGCGCTTCCTGCGCTCACGGGCCTCCCAAGCCTGGATGGTGGCCAACGAGGAGCGCATGTGGCGCTGGTACGGCGTCCGTGCCGGCTCGCGGCAGGCTTTTCTGTGGGGAGCCGACCGCGACGTGCCGCCGGACGAGGACGAGCGTTCCCTGCGCGCGCGGCTTCTCGGGCAGCGCCGCTTCAATGCGTTCCTTCTGACGGACGAGCGCTGCGAGTTCTTCGCGCGGCGACTCGCGGACTTCCGACCCGACATCGTTTACGGCTACGGCAGCGCCCTGCGTCGTTTCGCGCGCTGGCTCGGGCGTGCGGGGCTTCGGGTGCCGGCCCCGATCGCGATTCGCTCGACGGCCGACGTTCTCGCTCCGGAAGGCCGGGAGCTCGTGACCTCTGCGTTCGGCGCCCCCGTGTACGACTACTACGGGGCGCGCGACGCGGGCCCGATCGCCGGGGAGTGTTCCGAGGGCGACGGGCTGCACGTCTTCTCGGACCTGGTCTGGGTGGAGATCCTCGACGAGCTCGGGAGGGAGTGTGCGCCCGGAGTCTCGGGGGAGGTGGTCGTCACGCGCCTCCGCGAGCACGCCATGCCGCTGATCCGCTACCGCACCGGTGACCGCGCGTCGTGGGTCGAGGGCCCCTGCGCCTGCGGCAGGCCGTTCCCGCGCTTGCGGATGGAAGGCGGCCGGATCGGCGAGTTCGTGGTGTGGGACAACGGCAAGGACGTCCACGGCGAGTACTTCACGCATCTCTTCTACGGGGTCGACGGTGCGGTTTCCTTCCAGGTTCGGCAGCTCGCGCGTCGGCGGTTGGTCATCGACGTGGAGTGGGACGGGGGCGGCTTCGAACGCACGGCGGAGAAGGTTCGTCGCTCGGTCCTCGCCCACCTCGGTGAGGACGATCCCGACACCGTCGAGGTGCGGCGCGTCTCCGGGATCGAGCCGACGGCCAGCGGCAAGCACCGCTTCGTCGTCGGGCTCGCCGATTGACGATCGAGGCCGGCCACGCCGGATCGCGTGACGTCAGTCGGTGACGTCGAAGCGCTGCTCCCAGAGGGCGACCGAGGCCGCCCGCACGAGGAACCGGGGCACCGCGCCGTTCGCCCCGTCGGACCGGGCGCGATCGAAGGACCGCTCCACGGCGTCGTCGTCGAGCAGCGTCCGGAGGAGACCGGACGCCCGGATCCGTGACTCCAGGACCTCGCCGAGTCGCCCCTTCAGCCACTCGTCCTGGGGCGTATCGAACCCGAGCTTCGTCCTGCGGTCGCGCACCTTCGGAGCGAGTCGCTCGCCCACGGCCGCCTTCAGCAGGGGCTTCGTGCGTCCCTGATCGAAGAAGTACGCCTCCGGAACCGTCAGGAGATGCTCGAGGAGTCGATGGTCGAGAAAGGGAAGGCGGGCCTCGATCCCGTGCGCCATCGAATTGCGGTCCTCGTAGCGCAGAAGAGCCGGAAGACTCCAGTGGCGGAAGTCGGCGAGCTGATGGTCGTGGAGGCCGGCCGCGGGATCCGTGCGCACCCGCCAGGTTTCCCGGCGCATCCGGCGTACCTCCCGAGAGAGGATCTCCGTGCTCGGGTCGAAGCGCCGCCGAAGGAAGCCCGGCAGATACCGGTGTCCCGCCGAGAGCTCGAAGAGCCGACCATCCCCGTTCCGGAGAAGCCCGAGCCCATGACGGAGCGCGTCCCCGAGACGCTTCTCGCGGACGTGCTTCTGCAAATGGAAGAATGCGAACTTCCGGTATCCGCAGAAGGCTTCGTCTCCGCCCTGGCCGTCCAGGAGCACGGTCACGCCCTGACGTTTCGCTTCCTTCATCACGCACCACTGCGCGTATTTCGAGAAGGAGACGAACGGCTCGTCCTGATGGTAGACGAGATCTTCGAGCTCGCGCAGGAGCGCCTCCGGTTCGGGAGAGACGCGATGCGAGACGCATCTCGTGTGCTCCCGAACGGCGTCGACGAAGGGCCTCTCGTCGAAGCGCGGATCCTCGAAGCAGGCCGTGAAGGCATGAAAAGGCGCGACGTCGGTCGAGGCGATCCCGACGATGGACGAGGAGTCGACTCCGCCGGAGAGGCAGCTCCCGACCGGAACGTCGGCGCGCATGCGGAGGTCGATGGAGCTCTCGAAGAGCTCCCGCGTTCGAGCGACGGCTTCGGCCCAGGACTGGGGCTCGGTCACCGTGCTCGGGTTCCAGTACGAGCGCGATTCCTCGGGCTTCGGGCGCGCCCCGAGAGTCCACTCGATGGTGTGTCCCGCCGGAAGAGCCCGGACGCTCTGGAAGCACGTGCTCCACGTGTCGTGCCCGATCACGCCGTCGACCAGAAAATCGAGGATCTGCTCTCGGTCGGCCTCGAAGCGGAAGCCCGGAAGGTTCTCCAGCTGCTTCGGTTCCGAGACGAAGGCGACGAGCCCGTCGTCGAGCCGCGTGAAGTAGATCGGCTTGATGCCCAGGCGGTCGCGGGCTGCGAAGCAGCGTCCCCGCTCCACGTCCACGAGAACGAACGCGAACATGCCGATGAACCGCTCCACGCACCGAGCGCCCCAGTGGTCCCAGGCTGCGAGGAGCACCTCCGTGTCCGTGCCGGACCGGAACTCGTAGCCCCGGATCTCGAGCTCCTCCCGCAGCTCGACGAAGTTGTAGATCTCACCGTTGAACGTGACCCACGCGCTGCCGGCGCGGTTCGCCATGGGTTGGTGACCCGCGTCCGAGAGGTCCTGGATCGCGAGGCGCGCGTGGCCGAGCGCCCAACTTCCGGGGGCGCCGGTCGGTCGGTCGCGTGCGACGTGGCCGGATGTCGTGCCGACCACGAAGCCGTCGCCGTCCGGGCCCCGGTGCCGTGCTCGCTCGACCATCTCCTGGATCGGCACCTCGAGCTCGCGCTCGTTCGGGGCGAAGAGTGCAGCGATTCCGCACATCTCTACTCTCCTGACGCGCCGCTGTACCCGGCGGTGAACTCGATGGTCGTGACGAGCGTAGCGCTCGGCTCGCGAGTGGTGACGCGGAGGACGGGAATCCCCGCCCGTTCACCGTAGCGGAGCGACTCCCAGCCGTCCTCGAGCGTGATGTCGTCCACCGGGCCGGCGACGGTGATGCGAACGCCCGGGGCGCACAGCTCGCGCCCGTGCAGGGTCCACTCGACCGGAGCGAGGTGCCATCGGATTCGCGCGTCGTGCTCGAATCCACCGAGTGCGTCCACCACGCGCGCCCCGTGCGCGAAGACCTCCACGGTGCGCTCGTGGCGGGCGCCCTCTCCGTCGCGATACGATACGGTGGCGCTTGCTTCGCCGTCGTGGAGCCGGACGCGTTCCGTCCGCAGCCAATCGCCGTAGAGGAAGCGACTCAGTCGCGGCATCTGCTCGCGCCCGTCGAACTGGGCCGTGTTGTGTGACGCGGTGCTGCCGAAGTAGTCGAGCCAGCGCGCGCCTGCCTGGTACCGAAAGGTCCCCGTGTCTCGCAGGACCGCGACGCCGTCGTGCCAGAGATCGACGTGTCCCACGTCGGCCTGCGCCGGGCGGAACTGGAAGCGCGCGTAACGGAGGAGCGCCCAGGGGGCCCGGGGCCCGGGGCCGACCAGCACCGCGGTCCCTCCGTCGTCGAAGAGTGTGGAGCGACGTTCGGCTGCCTCGGGCGGCGGGGGAAGGAGCATGCTCTCGATCGACGGCGTGGACGCCGACCGACGGACGAGCTCGGCCCGGCCCGTCGTTTCGCGCAGGTCGCGATGACGGGAGGGGAGGAGGGGCGCCAGACGGCCCCCGTCGTTGCTTCCCAGATTCGGGGCGTCGCCCGAGATCGGGTCGGTGTGGAGGGCGAGCCAGCGGCGAGCGGCGTCGAAGCGCTCGTAGAACGCGTCGTCGAACGGGACGTCGTCGTAGTAGCGTCGCGCCCACTCCGACCACGACAGGCAGTCGAGTACGATGCGGTGATAGCCGAGAGAGTAGTTCGCGAAGCTCCCGTCGGTCGCGATCAGGCGGCGGGTCGTTCTCTCGAGGGCGTCTCGTCCCCGTGCGCGGTAGGCCCGAGCGCGCTGCCTGCCGCGCGACGACACCTCCCGGGCGAGGAGCCAGACGCCGCCGACGTAGAGACCGGCCCCCTCGGTGGCGACGTGGTCGTTGTCCTGGGCGCGTGCGTAGAACCCGGTGGTCGAAACGCGGTTCAGATGGGCCTCCGCGAAGTCGACCGTGTCGGAGGGTACCTCGGTCCCCCCGACGATCTCGGCCGCGATGAGGAAGTGCAGCAGCCGCAGCGCGGCCTCCTGGCCGCACTTCCAGTTCGGTCCGCAGTGAAGGGGGTTCTGCTCCGCCCAGACAGCGATCGCGTCGTTCGCGTGGCGCACGTAGCGCGGGTCGCCCGTCGCGGCCGTCGCGGCCGCTGCGCGGATCACCCACGTGAATCGCGACGGCTCCCATACGTCCTTGATGTCGAGCTCGCTCGCGGCGAACTCGTCGATCGCGGTCCAATGGGCGCGGCTCGACCAGGGTACGGGCTTCGTCGTGGGAGCGAGGAACCGCGGCGGCGTGCCGACGTCGCGGCGTCGGCCGTCGTAGAACGAAAGCTCTCCGCGTAGGAACGCCTCGGCCTCGATGACGATCTCCTCGAGGTGCTCGGTGAAGAGGTGCTTCTCGGCTGGGCCGCCCTCGGGCGCACGGAGCCGCGGCGACGCGACGGGTGGGCCCGCGGGAAGGGCGCGCTCGAGCGCACCCAGCCGGATTCCCGCGCGATAGCCGGCGGCTCGAAGGACCGCCGGCCCTCCGAGGGATGCGTAGGTCCGGAGGCGCGTGACGAGCTCGGGCGTCGTCATCGCAGCCTCGTCGAGTGCCGGACCGCGTCCAACGGGAGGCGGAACACCCGTTGATCGTGGAGGGTCCCGAGCGCGCTCCACCACACGTGCGCGCCGTCGCCCGCCCCCGCGGGAAAGAGGATCCTGGGGTAGCAGAGCCAGGACAGTGCCGGTGGCCGTCGGCTGGACCAGATCGACTGCCATCCGCCGCGCCCGTGGTGCCAGAGTCGGACGCGACGCTGGTGCGTTCTCCAGCTCGGCTCGATCGCGGTTCCGAAGAAGACTTCGCCGTCGACGTTCGCGCCGAAGAACACGGAGCTCCCGACGCGAACCTGGTCGTCGACGCGTCCCGAGCCCCGATCGTAGCGATGGATGCGGTTGTCGAGGTGCGGGGAGTCCGACCCGAAGTAGATCGCGCGGTCCGTGAAGACCGGTTGGACGATGCGTCGCTCCTGCGATCCGCCGAGCACCCGTTCCACGCGAGAGAAATCCCGCGAGCAGCGGAGGAGCCACGACTCGTCGTCCGAGTCGCCCGTCGTCACCCAGAACGCGTCTTCGAATGGGTCGTGGAAGATGCCGTGGACGTGTCGGACTCCCGGGATGGAGAGGACGGTCGTCCAGGAGCGCCCGCCATCGGCCGAACACAGCACCCGCGAGGTCTTCGGGCCCCGAGCCACGTCGTAGACGCCGTAGTAGACGAGCCCGTCGATCGCGCAGAGCGCGAGCGGATGACTGCCGTCCAGAGACATGGAGGACCGGATCTCGCCCGACGGGCGATCCACGGAGAAGACGCGGCGGGCGCCGATCGCGACCAGCGAGGACTCTCCGGCGGGGACGACGTGGTACGTCATCGCCCGGGCGTAGCGCCGGAGGAACGGGGAGTGGGCCAGGAGGCGCTTCGGCTCCGAGAACGGCAGGTCGCAGACGGCCGTCCAGGTGGATCCCCCGTCGTGGCTCGATACGATCCGCGAGCCGACCGAGCCGAGAATCTCTCCTCCCGAAACGTAGTGGACGATCCCCGGGCGAATCTCCTCGGGCGCGAGCGTCATCCGTGCGCTCCCGCGCCCACCTGCGAGGCGAGGCGCGCTCCGAGTCGGGAGGCGCCGCGCACGACGCGCCCCAGCGAGCGGAATGCGGTGCGCTCGCGCGCGGGGCGGTAGCCGAGGTCCTCGATCAGGGGAACGGAGGTGTAATCGGCGATCGCGACCTCCCAGGGCAGGAGGGAGCTCCTCCACTTCCCGGAGTTGTCGCGCAGAAGCGGGCCGAGAGTCTCCTTCTTCCATGCCAGCTCATCGTCGGCGACCAGGCGTCGGGCCTCCGCACCGAAGTCGAGCATGGCCGGGTCGTAGTCGAGCTCGAGGAAGGAGCACACCTCCGCGAGGACCGTCGTCGGCGCGGCGAGCAGACGCTCGTAGCGGATCTCCCGGTAGCCCTCCCCCAACACGCGCGGGCCGATCCACCTTCCGAGGGCGAGCTGTCCCATGCCGATCAGTGCGTGCGCGAACGAGGATCGACCGCTCGACCACGGGGCCGCCTTCTTCGAGGAGATGACGTCGCGCGGATCGCGGATGATGTGGAGAACCCGGGCCTGCGGCCAGCTCGTGGCGATCTGCGGAAGTGCCTCGACCAGGCGCGGATCCTTGTCCAGGACCCAGCACGTCTCACCCGCGGCGCGCGTCTCGAGAAGTCCCTCGTAGAGACGGCGGGCCGAGAAGGGCGAAGCCCGGAGGCCGGCCGCGATCAGCGTGTCGACCGCCACCCCGGTCCGCTCGAGCCGCCCGCACGTCGCGAGCACCTGCTCGACGCCTCGGACCCCGTCGCGCTCGAACGCGCTCTCGAGCCGCCCCGAGAACACGAGCTCGCGCAGGAGCGAGGTCTCGGGCAGCGCCGTGACGCGTGGGTGCGCGGCGAGCGCGCTGTGCAGAAGAGACGTGCCCGATCGCCCGACGCCGACCACGAAGAGGGGGCGCCAGGTCACGGTACGTGCTCCGGCGTCCCGCCGAGGCCCAGTGCCGCGGCGAGCCTCGGAAGCGCGTACGCGGCATCGAACTCCCGGCTCGTCCGCGCCGCTCCCGAGCGAAGAGTCCGGTAGTCGCGATCGTTCGTCGCCAGGTGCTCGATGGCCCGGGCGAGCGCCTCCGGGTCGTACGGATCGACCAGGATCCCGTTCGTGCCGCTGCGAATCAGCTCGGCCGGGCCGGGCAGGGTCGACGTGATCACGGGAGTCCCGGCGAGCAGCGCCTCGATGATCGCTCCCGAGTGCCCTTCCTCGGAATACCGTGTGGGAAGGACCAGCGCGCGGGCGTTCTCGAGAGCGGCCGGAATCTCCTTTGCGTCGACGACGCCACGGTAGACGACTCCCGTGCACTCTTCGATGCGCGTCCGCCAATCGTCCTCGCAGGAGCCGAAGATCTCGAGCGTCCACGCTGCGGCCTCCGGTCGAGTGGCGCGAACCCGCTCCCACGCTCGAAGCAGTACGTCGATCCCCTTCGCTGGCTCCACGCGTCCGACGAAGACGAACCGTATGGGCTCGCCGGACCGGCCGGATGTGTCCTTCGTGACCGAGCGAGGTCGGTATCCGGCCACCTTCGCGGTGCCCCGTCCGGTGAACACCTCCATCTCTCTCGCGCCTTCGTCGGTCTCGACGACGAGACGCTCGGTGGCGCGTAGGAGCCGCCGCGTGATCCAGCGCCGGGCGCGCCCGGCGTCGTCCATCGGGGCCAGGGGGTGACCGCTGAAGAAGCGGAGCGACGAAGGAACCCCGAGCGCCTTCGCGACGAGGGCGACGAACAGGCCCCACGAGCACATGCTTCCCGGAGAGCAGAAGAGGACCACGCGGTCCGCCGAACGCAGCCGGGGGAGCGAGCGGAAGATCTCGGCAAGGGTGGCGCGTCGATCGACGGGACCCGGCGGGTTTCGTTCGGGATCGGTGCGGACCGGAACGTCGACGTGGTGGACCGTGGACCGGGTGTTGTCGCATAGATATTCGTAGAAGAGGCCGAACGAGACCCGTGCTCCGCCATGGGGAGCGGGCAAGGGACCGTAGACCAGAACGTCCGGACGGTGCGCCGGCGTGAGAACCGCGGACAGCTTTCGCGCCTGCGCCTCTCGGGTGTGATCGCGGAGGACCCAGGCGGCCCCGCGTCGCCCCATGCGGGAGGCTTCGTCGGGCTCGTCCCGAAGAGCGCGAATCGCGCTCACCCATGCCGCGACGTTCTCCGGCTCGGCGAACACGCCGCCGCCGGACTCTTGCAGCAGCTCGCGCGCCTCCCCGTCGACGCCGAGGATCACCGGTCGACCGCACGCGAGGGAATCGAACAGCTTGGAGGGCACGAACTCGCGGAACACGGGGTCGTCGCGAAGCGGGACCATCAGGGCGTCCGAAGCCGTCAGATACGGTGTGATCTCCGCCAGCGGCACCTGCTCGTGGAACACGACGTTCGAGAGCTCTCTCTCCGTCGCGGCGCGTTCGAGCCGGGCGCGTACGGGACCGCTCCCGATAAAGAGGAACACGACGTCGCGATCCTCACGCAGGGCGTCCGCGACGTCGAGAAGGAAGGGCAGGCCCTGCGCGATCCCCATCGTCCCGGCGAAGGTGCATACGAAGCGGTCCCCGAGTCCGAGGCGCTCTCGGATCGACGGATCGATGCGTGTCGGGTCGAAGATCTCCGGGACCGTTCCGTTCGTGACGAGGTGGACCGGTCGACCGTCGCTGCGGGCTGTGATGTGTCGATGGAAGCCGCGCGTGACCGCCGTCGTTGCGTCGGCGTGGCGGTAGAGGAAGTTTGCGACCGATGTCGCCGCGGCGATCAGACGCGGGTTCGAGAGCTCCCCGAGCGACTGTGCCGCTTCGGGCCAGAGGTCCCGGATGTCGAGGACGAAGCGGGCACGCTTGGCCCGTGCCAGGATCCACCCGGCCACGCCGACCGTGAGAGGTGGGGACGTCGCGAAGACGGCGTCGAAGCGGCCGCGCAGGCGGAGAAGCCCGAGCACCACCGCCGAGACCAGGAAGCTCCCATAGAACAGGAGTCGGGTGGCGAAGGTCTTGCTCTCCGAGGCGTAGACCGGCACGCGGAGCACCCGGAACCCATCGAGGGAGTCCTCTTCGAACCACGTGCCGCGGTACGACTCGGGGATGCGACCGTGGGGATGGTTGGGGAACTCGCAGACGACGGTGACGTCGTTGCCTTCGGCCGCCAGGTGCTTCGCGAACTCCCGGACGCGGGTCTGGGTGGCGCCCACTTCCGGGTGGAAGTACTGCGACAGGAGAAGGAGCCGTCGGCCGGGGCGATCTGCGCTCATCTCGGGCGTCTCAGGCCGTGACGGCCTCGGTGATGCGATACGGGAGCTGCGTCAGTGGGAAGGTCTCCGGGAGCTCCTCCCGACGAAGTCCGGTGTCGAGGAAGTACCCGGTGCCGTCGTGCTGTCCGTTCTTGATGGCGACGAAGGAGACGTCTCGCTCGAAGTCGAGCCGGCGGGTGCCGTCGAGAGTCCACCGGAACTGCTCGTCGATGTCGCGCGGGTAGCTCAGCGTCACGAAGAGCGTGCTCCCCCGGTTGTCGACGTCGAAGAGTGGCGCTCCATCGTGGGCCCGTGCGCCGCCGAGGCGATGCGTCGCGGCCCGGGCCTCCTCCTCGTCGCGACACGTCACCAGGAAGTCCCGCGACATTCGCGGCTCGACCGCTTCGAACGGGACGCCCATGCGTCGAAGGAAGTCGGCATGGTCTCGCAGGCGCCAGTAGTAGGTCGTCGTCTCGTGGGGAACCTGATGGAGTCCGGTGGCGAGCATCAACCGCGTGTGCGGGTATCGCTGGCGAAGTTGACCGAGGATCCGATCGTAGAGCCGGTAGGCGTCGTGGACGGGATCCGCGGCGGCCGCGACGTACCAGTCGGGGTTTTGCTGCTCTCCGTCGTAGTGCTTCGAGTTGAAGAAGTAGTGGTGCTGGATGTGCGCGGCCGCGTTCACGAACAGTGAGGCGAAGTCGGGCCGCGTCCGGTCGATCTCGACCACGAAGAGATCGGCCAGCAGTAGATCGAGGAGCAAGGCCTCGTTCCAGGGGGCTCGAAGCGCTCCGGCCAGAAGGCGGGCGTACGTCGGATAGTTCGCCGGTCGCGCGAATCGGAGCAGTCCCCGGACGAGGGAGACCGCGGAGCCCGCGGTGATACGGCGTGAGGAGTTGTCGTGCACCGCCTGCCGGATGGCCTCGAACAGGCGCTGGACGGCCGGCTCGGCCACGATCTCGGCGTCCGTCCACGGGTCGGGGACGAAGAACGCGGGGTCGTCGGCACGGTTGCGAGCGTTCATGGGGCTCAGTGCCCCGCTGCGAAGTCCGTACTCCCGCTCGAGACGCTCCCAGATCTGTTCGAAGTCCGCGTCGGCGATGTCGCCGAGCCGAAACACGCCGTGGTCGCGGAGCGTGAGCCCGGTGTGGGCCGTCACCCACTGGATCCACGGTTCGAGATTCTCGTACTCGGCCTCCGAGCTCGTCTTGCAGAATCCGTGGTCGTCGAGAAGGGCGCGGAAGTTCGGCAGGGTTCCGTCGGCCGCGTAGGCCGCGACCATCTCGACGTTGACTTCGTTGAGCTCGAGGAGCAGGAGCCGCGGCGCGCTCATCCCGACTCCTGGCCGGCTCGCGCGGTCATCCGAGCCGGGCTGCCGGCGGCCGCGCGGCGGCGAACGAGCGCATCGAGGATGCGCCGGCCGGCCCTTCCGTCCCAAAGCTCCGGACAGCGGCCGGCCGCGGCCTTCGTGCGGGCATCGTCGAGTGCGCGGACGATGCCGTCCCGGGTCGTGCCGGCCAGCACGTTCGTTCCCTCGGTGATCGTGATCGGCCGCTCGGTGTTCTCGCGAATCGTCACGCAGGGAATGCCGAGTGCCGTCGTCTCCTCCTGGATGCCACCCGAGTCGGTCAGGACGAACGCGGCCCGGCCCTGAGCACGAAGCATCTGCAGGTAGCCGAGCGGGGGCACGGCGTAGAGGCCCGCAGCCGGCGGATCGGCGGGGTCGAGCGGAGTGAGATGGGCTCCGAGATCGAACCGCTCGATCCGTTCTCGCGTCCGGGGATGGAGGGGAAGGAAGAGCGGAGTCGTCCCGGCGATCTCGCGCAGCGCGTCGAGGATCCGCGCGAGTACGGTCCGGTCGTCGACGTTCGATGGTCGATGGAGCGTACAGAGACCGAAGGTGGGCGTGCGCTCCATGCTGCCCGGGAGCGTGACGGTCTCCGCGGCGGCTCGAGATCGCAGGACCGAATCGATCATCGTGTTGCCGACCCGATCGATCCGGTCGCCGGGGATGCCCTCGGCCTGCAGGTTCGCGTCGGCGTCCGCCGACGTCGTGAAGAGGACGTCGGAGAGCGCGTCGGTGACGATGCGATTGACTTCCTCGGGCATCGCGCGATCCCGGCTGCGCAGCCCCGCCTCGACGTGAGCGAGCAGGGGGCGGCCGAGGCCGTCTGGAGCGCAGCCGTATGCCTTGGCGGTCACGAGAGAGCATGCCGCCGTCGAATTGACGTCGCCGACGACCACCACGACGTCGGGCTTGCGCTCCGCGAGGAGCGCCTCGAAGCCGACCAGGACCCTGGCCGTTTGCGCGGCGTGGCTTCCGCTGCCCACGCCGAGATTCGCGCTCGGTGTGGGCAGGTCCAGGTCGCGGAAGAAGTCCTCCGAAAGGGCCGGGTCGTAGTGCTGGCCGGTGTGGACGATCTCGACGTCGACCTCGGCCGCGGTTTCGTTGCACGCCCAGTAGATGGGCGCGATCTTCATGTAGTTCGGCCGGGCGCCGGCCACGAGTAGAAGCTTCATCCGACTCTCGCCTCCTCGAAGGCCGGATTGGCCGTCATCTCGATCGTCCGCGCAAGCGCGTATCGCGATCCGACGAGACCGCGCCGGATGCCGTCGAGCCGGCGCGCGACGTTCGGGCTCTCCTCACTGCGAGCCATCGAGACGATGGCGGTGAGGTGGCCCGCTTGCGGATCGCCATCCGCAAGAGGCATCGAGACGAGCAGGTGACGATTCCGATCCCAGCTCTCGCGCGTGATCGGACCGGCCGAGATCGAGCGGCCCCCGTGCCCGGTGATGGTGGAGCCCAGCTCGACCTGGAGCGAGAGCAGGCCGAGCTCGCTCGCCGCTCCACGGAGGGCGCGATCGATCTCTTCGATGGTCTCGGCGGCCTGGATCTCGATCTCGCGGGCGAGAAACGCGCGACGCGTACGCGCGAGCCCGATCTCGTCGGCGACGGCCCCCAGCCAACGCCGAATGCCTTGGGGCTGGATGAAATCGAAGTATCCGAGCTTGCGGATCGCGAGGATCGCGCCGGCGCCGATCAGAACCAGGACGAGTGCGTTTCGCTCGCTGCGGGTGTGCGTGAGCAGGACGGCTCCGACCGCCATGACGACCGTCGATCCGTACAGCGTGAGCACCGCCTTTCGCGTCGTCCACCCCATCGACACGAGGCGGTGATGGATGTGGTCCATGTCGGCCGTGAAGACCTGCCGACCCAGGATGAAGCGGCGGATGGGAGACCAGAGGACGTCGATCAGCGGCACGCCGAGCGCGACGACGGGGATGAGCAGACCGACCGCGGCCTGGGTCTTCAGCGAGCCGAGGACCGTCAGCCCCGCGAAGGTGAAGCCCAGCAGATACGAGCCGCTGTCGCCCAGGAAGATCGACGCGGGATTGAAGTTGTAGCGCAGGAAGCCGAGCGCCGCGCCCGACAGGGCCGCGAGCCCGATCGCCACGGCGAGATTCGCTCCCGGCGTGAAGACGGCGAGGAGCGTCACCGATGCGAAGAAGACGATCCCGGCCGCAAGCCCGTCGAGGCCGTCGATCAGGTTCACTGCGTTCGCGAGCAGGAGGAACCAGAAGACCGTGACGGGAATCGACACGTAGGGCGCCAGCTCGATCGTGCCCAGAACGGGAAGGCCCAGCCGGGATACGCCGACGCCGCCGGCCCACGCGATGACGGCGGCGAGGGCCTGGACGACGACCTTGGTGCGCGCCGTGAGTCCCCGGACGTCGTCCACGAGCCCGAGGCCGAACACCACCGTGGATCCGAGACAGAGCGCGACGATGGCGGGGCTCAGCTCGACCGTCGTGATGCCGGCGAGATCGTGCGCGGCGATGGCCGCGAGAAAGACCGGTAGGAACGAGAGATAGACGGCGACGCCGCCGGCCCGCGGGATCGGGCGATCGTGGACTCGACGTCCTCCCGGATGATCCAACACCTTTCGCCGGATCGCCTGCGAGCGCACGACGGGCGTGAGAAGGATCGCTCCCGCGAAGCTCAGCAAAAAGACGAGGATCAGTGTCGTCACGTCATCCCCTCCGCACGAAAAGTGCCCCGCTTTTGGGCATCTTCGGCCTTCCTCTCCATCCTGCCGGGGGGAGTAGCGGCAGAATCGGCCGCTCCCTATAGGGCCTTCGACGGAGAGAGCCCGGTCGGGAAGGACGGCAGTCGCATCGGACCACTCCAGGGGGGCCGTGGCCGTCCGGCGCTTGCGGGATCGCCGCTCACAGCTATCCCGATCTCATGGCGTTCGATCCGAAGCGCGCGAAGACGTTCATCGACGGCGAGTGGGAGGAATCGATCCTCCCGACGCTGATCGAGTACATCCGCATCCCCAACAAGTCGCCGGCCTTCGACGAGGACTGGGCCGCCCACGGACACATGGACGAGGCGATCGGTCTCGCCGAACGCTGGGCGCGAGCGCACGCACCCCGCGACGCGACGATCGAGGTCGTCCGGCTCGAGAATCGCACGCCGGTGCTCCTCGTCGAGGTCGCGGGCACCGGGCCGGGGACGGTCCTCCTCTACGGACATCTCGACAAGCAGCCCGAGATGGTCGGCTGGGAGGACGAGCTCGGTCCGTGGACGCCCGTCGTGCGGGACGAGAGGCTCTACGGGCGCGGCGGCGCGGACGACGGGTACGCGTTGTTCGCGTCGTTGACCGCGATCCGCGCGCTCCAGGAGCAAAGGGCGTCGCATCCCCGCTGCGTCGTGTTGATCGAGTGCTGCGAGGAGAGCGGCAGCGTCGACCTCGCTCCGTACATCGAGCACCTGAAGGATCGGATCGGTGCCCCGGACCTCGTGGTGTGCCTGGATTCCGGTTGTGGGGACTACGAGCGACTGTGGTGCACCACGTCCCTCCGCGGGATCGTGATCGGTGATCTCGAAGTGAGCGTTCTTCGCGAAGGCGTCCACAGTGGGGACGCGGGCGGCATCGTGCCGTCGAGCTTTCGCGTCGCGCGCCTCCTGCTCTCGCGGATCGAAGACGCGGCGACGGGCAGGATCCTGCTCGAGGAGCTGGAGGCGGAGATCCCATCCGATCGCCGCGCGCAGGCGGAGAAGGCCGCAGCCGTCCTCGGGACGGCGGTGTTCGACAAGTTTCCGTTCCTGGGCGGCGCGGGGCCGGCGATCGACGACCCCGTGGAGCTGGCGCTGAACCGAACCTGGCGCGCGGCGCTGGAGATCACGGCGGCCGATGGCATCCCCGACCTGGCCCACGCGGGGAACGTGTTGCGCCCGCGGACGAAGCTTCGCTTCGCCCTGCGTCTTCCGCCGACGATCCGGGCGGGCGAGGCGGCGAAGGCGCTTCGCGGCGCGCTCGAGGCGGACCCACCCCATGGCGCGCAGGTGAGGGCCACGGCGGGCGGTCAGACGGGCTGGAACGCTCCGCCGATGGCCACGTGGCTCGAGGTCGCACTGAACGACGCCTCGAAGCAGTGGTTCGGACCCGAGGCGGTCGCGATGGGGGAGGGTGGCTCGATCCCCTTCATGGGAATGTTGGGAGAGCGGTTCCCGGATGCGCAGTTCGTCATCACGGGCGTCCTGGGACCGGGCTCGAACGCCCACGGCCCCAACGAGTTCCTCGATCTTCCGACGGCCCGTCGCGTCACGGGCTGCATCGCGCAGGTGCTGCAGACGCGCGCCGGGCGAGGTTGATCAGGCGACTCCAGCCAAGAGAGCCCGCTCCGCCTCCTCGGGTTGGGAGAAACCGTGCTCCCAGCGATCGACGGCACAGACCGTCGTGCCGATTCGGCGGGCGAGCTCTTCCTGGGTGATCCCGAGGCGCCGACGCAAGCTCAGAATTTTCGCCGCGTCGTATGCCCCGTGTGTCATGATTTGGTGGTCCCGCTGAGGGAGCGCCCCTTTCACATCCGGTGAATCGGCTGCGTCGCGGGGTCAGAGACGCTCTCGAAAGGGGGAGGGGCGACCGCTCGATCGGCCGCGAGGCGATCGAGGCCGGCGGTGGCGAGGCGACTCGGGCGGGTGTGGCCGTTCTCCCAGCGGTTCACCGTGGAAACGGTGACGCCGAGCTCGTGGGCGAGGTCTTCCTGCGTCATGCCGAGGCTCAACCGGAGGGACTTCACCTCGGCACCGGTCATCGTTCGAACTGTCGTAGCCATTACTTTCTCACTCTCCTATTCCGACCGTTTGGAATATGGACGCTCGATTCGGCGTTCGCATTCGATTTGCAGCCCACCTTCGCAACGCGGGTGCCAAGGCAGGATGAGGAGGAGAGTGCGCAAGAACCTTCCTGATTCCGGCACTTTTTTCGGCACGCCGCGATCACGGTGCGAGCGGGAATCGCGTCCGCCCTGTCACCCCGGGGCGACGCCCGTCGCTCGGCGGTGACATCGACGCTCCGTCCGGGGCGATTCTTCGGTCGTGGAATGCCCGGGCGGCTGCCGGCGAGGGCCCCATGGCATCGCTCCCGTCTCCCGCCTCGGCCGCTCACGCCGGCGCCCGGGGCGGCCGATCTACTCCACATGCCGCGACGTTCGGTCCTGCCCTTGCTGGCGGTCCTCTGGGCCACGGGGCTGCTCGCCTGCACGCAGAATTCGTCGCCGACCGACCCGTCCGGTGGAGCGTGGAGCGCGTTCGGCGGGACGGCGGGAGGCGCCGTCCTGCCGTCGGGATGGGCCGTCGAGGATCCGTTCACGAGCAAGACCCGTCACTGGCTGGGCCACACCGTCGTCGGCCCCGGCCCGTCGACGATCTGGGCGGACTCCGATCTGGCGCTGATCCGCTCGCCGGTCGCGCTCGAGAGCCAGGCCTATCTCCTCCGGGGCCCCGCCGAGGTCTGGCGCCCACGCCTCGAGAAGGGCTTCGACCATCTCGACCATCCCCTCGTCACCGTCGCCGACCGCGGAACGATCGTGACCGCCGACGGAACCGAACTCCGCTACCTCGTCGCGTCGATCGAAGAGGGCATCGTCGCGGGAGACCGCCTCTCGTATTTCCTCGCGTACGGCCACGTCGGCGAGGATCTCCTCATCATCGATGCCGGCGGACCGACGGGTCTCTTCGACCCGCGGGACCTCCGGCGCTTCGTCGAGACGCTCGCTCCGGCCGACGCGTCCGCTCGCACGGTGCTCGTCGAGGGCTCCATGCCGGCCGCGCCGACAGCTGTGGGACGGACGAGCCCGCTGCGCGAAGAGGAAGATCACCTCGCCGACGTGCAGGCGCAGGTCATGCGCTTCCTCCCGCCCGCCGGGCGGGCGAACTGACGAGGGCCCGCGGTCGACCGCAGCCGCCGCCGGCCGATCGCCCGTCCTCCACCGCCGGTGGTCGGCTCTCCGAGACGGTCCGGAGTCGACGCCTCTCGACCGACTACGCGTCGCCCAGCATGCTTCGGGCGATCTGCGAGATCTGGATTTCGTCGGTGCCCGCGTAGATCTGCAGCACCTTCGCGTCCCGGCAGAGCTGCTCGACCTGGAACTCGGCCATGTAGCCGTTTCCGCCGAAGAGCTGAACGGCCTCGAGGGAGACGTTCATGGCGGCGCGCGCCGCGTAGAGCTTTCCGGCCGACGCTTCGGCCAGGGTGAAGCCCTTGCCGAGAGCCGCGCGCTCGATCTGCTGGAAGACGATGTTCTGGAGGTTCATGCGCGCGACCTCCATCTCCGCGAGCTTGGCCTGGATCAGCTGGAATTCGCCGATCGGCTTCCCGAACTGCACGCGCGTGCGCGCGTACTCGACCGAGAGCGACAGGCACTGCTCGACGATCCCGAGGGCCATGGCGACCACACCGATGCGCTCCGTGTTGAACGTGTCCTTCGCTCCGGAGCGCGACGGGCCCTTCTCGGTCTCGCCGATCAGGCGGTCTCTTCCGACGCGGACGTCCTCCAGGAAGAGCTCGCCCGTCGGTGACGAGTGGAGCCCCATCTTCCGCAGCGGCTTCGACTGTTCGAGGCCTGGCATGCCCTTGTCGAGGATGAAGCTCAGCACCTTGCGTTCGCGCGCGTCGTTCCCTTCGTCGAGCTTGCAGATGAAGACGATCGTGTCGGCGTAGGGACCGTTCGTGATGAACGTCTTGGATCCGTTCAGGACGTACTCGTCGCCGTCGCGTCTGGCGGTCGACTTCATCGAGCCGAAGGCGTCGGAGCCCGAGCCCGGCTCCGTGATCGCCCACGCGCCGATCTTCTCCATCGTGAGCAGGGGCGGAACGAACTTCTCCTTCTGCGCGAGTGTTCCCTTCGAGCGAATCGCGCCGGCGGTGAGGGCGACGCTCACGCCCATGGCCGTGATCAGGCCGGGGCAGTAGTGGCAGAGCTCGATGATCGGAATGAGCTGCATGGCGGCCGCGTCGGCCGCCGCCTCGAACGAGACGCCGCGCTTCTCCTTCTTCTCGGCCTGGGCGCTCCCGTTCGCCTTGTCGCGTTCGAGCTGTCGGTGGAACCGGTCGAGCTGCATCGCGCCGATGCCGAACGTCTCGTACATCTTCCGTAGGACGTCGTACGGTGGGGTATCTCCGTGCTCGAGCTCTTCGAGGTTCGGTTTGATCTCCGCCTCGACGAACTTCCGGAAGGCGTCGCGCATGGCCTGGTGCTGTTCACTCCATTCGATCATGGCTGCGAGCTAACCGGACGGCTCCGTTTCGGTCAACGCGGGCCCGTCTGCTACCTGTCGACCCCATGGTCGCCCGCTCGAAACAGCCGTTCGTGTTCGACAAGAGCCTCCGGGAGTACGCCTATCGCTGCTGGCCCGATGGCTGCCCCACGGGGCGAACGTGCTGCGTCGGGTTGACCGTCGAGGTCACGCGCAAGGAAATCCGCGCCGTCGACAGCCTGATGGACGAGCTGTGCGCTCTGGTGCCGACTCTCCACGACGGCGACGGGTACGTCGATGCTTTCGTCGACGATCCGCCGTCGTGGGTCATCGACTCCGGGGAGGACGGTGCATGTCCGTTCCTCATGCGCACGAAGAAGCACTCGCTCTGCTCGATCCACCATCTCGCGCTCGCGACGAATCGCGACGTCCCCACCTGGAAGCCCGCCGCCTGCCGGCATTGGCCGATCCTTCTGAAGCAGGAGGGAAGCCGGGTCCGCGTCCTGGTGCAGCCCGCGGCCGAGCGCATCGGGTGCGTGGCGCCGGTCGCCGATCTCCCGGGACATCCGACGGTTCTCGAGGCGTATCGGGACGAGCTCGTCGAGATCTGCGGCGCGGACGTCGTCGAGCGCCGATTGCCGAAGAAGGCGCGATCTGCGTGACCGAGATGCGCGGCCTCGTGTCGGCGCTCGCCGTACGCGACGCGCGCCGGTGTCCCCACGGCATGGGCATGCCCGATGGCAGGGGGTAGACGCGGCGACGCGCTCGTCGTGCTGGGCTGTCTCGCCTGTCAGATCGGGATGGGCGTCGGCGGGTACATCTTGCCCGTCTTCCTGAAGCCGATCGCCGAGGAGCTCGATTGGTCCCGGACCGTCTACTCCCTCGCGCATCCGATCATGAGCACCTCCGTCGCGCTCGTCGCCCCGGTCGTGGGCAGGCTCGCCGATCGGCGCGGACCGCGACCGGTTCTGCTCGTCGGCGGGGTGCTGATGAGCCTGGCGCTTCTCGCGGCCGGCGAGATGCAGACCCCGGAGCAGTTCTACGCCATCGCCGTCGTGTGCGGGATCGCCGTCGCCAGCCTGGGGGATCTTCCGACCGGGGCGGCGATCGCGGGCCGCTTCGAGGAGCGACGCGGACTCGCCCTCGGGATGGTGTACATCGGTTCGAGCATCGGCGGCTCGCTCGGGCCTCTTCTCGCGACGGCGCTCGCGGCGGGTGCGTCATGGCGCGCCGGGTTCTCGGGCTTGGGAGCCAGCCTGTGGGTCTTTCTCGTCCCGGCCGCGTTGCTCGTCGGGCGCAAGCGCGAGGTGACGACGTCGCCCCCCGACGCGCAGGCATCGCCGTCGATGCGGCCTCTCCTGCGAACGCGTGACTTCTGGCTTCTCTTCTGGGCGATCTTCTCGTTCTACGCCTACCGCCTCGGTGTGAACGCGCACCTGGTCGCGTACCTGAGTGACCTCGGTGCGTCGGATGCGATGGCAGCGGGTGGCTTCAGCGCGATGGTGGGCGTCGGCATCGCCGGCAAGCTGCTGGCCGGCGGCTTCGCCGATCGGATCGGGACTCGCGCCGCGACGGTGACGAACTTCGTGCTGATCGCGTTCGCCTCGTCGCTCCTCCTCGTTCCGGTCGGGGGCGCGGTCCTCGGTGTCTTCCTGGTCGTCCATGGCTTCGCGACCGCGGCGGAGGACGTCGTGATTCCGCTGCTCGTCGCGCGCCGATTCGGCGCCGAGAACCTGGCGACCGTCTACGGTCTCCTCATGCTCGCGCTGGTCCCGGGCGGGACCGTCGGGCCCGTGCTCGCCGGGTGGATTCACGACACGTTCGACAGCTACAGCTTGGCATTCGGTCTGTTTGCCGTCGGTAACGTCACGGCCGTGATCGCGCTCGCTGCGGTCCGGCCCCGAACGGCCCCGTCGCTCCGAGGTTCGCCATGAAGGGCTCGCTTCTCACCATCGTCTCGCTCGTGGTTCTCGCCGGGGTTCTCGGCTGGATGACGCTCGGCGCGCAGCAGGTCGAATGCGAGGTCTGCATGGAGTTCAACGGGCGTCGGAACTGCGCGACCGCTGCGGCTGCGACCAAGGCGGAAGCCGTGCGGAGCGGACGGTCGACCGCGTGCGGGCTCCTCGCGTCCGGTGTGCGCGACGGCTTCGCCTGCGACGCCGCGGAGCCGGCCTCCACGACCTGCCGTTGAAGGATGATGCGTGGGCGATCCGATGAAAGGGGCGCGTCTCGGGATCCCGGCGACGAACCCGGCGAGCCGATGCCATAGGGTTCGGCCCGTCTCGGTCGCTTTTGAACAACTCCTGAACGACTCGCACCCGGTCGCGGCGGTATACCTGGGCTCGTGTCGCCCCTGACGACCCCTTCCCGGTCGTCCAGCTTCGAAAGGTGCTCCGCCGTGAATCCTCTCCGAATCTCCGTCTTTCGCTCCGCCTGCTTCGCAGCCGTCGCACTCGTCCCGCTGTTTCTGCCGAGCCCGGCCGCCGGCGGGACTCTCAGTCGCTCCAACGATGACGGGCACGCGGTCGCGGGCGTCGATCGCGCCTTTGGCGTTCCCGTGTACTGGACCCCGGAGCGGATGCGAGACGCGCTCGCGACGACTCCGCCCCTCGACCCGGGCTCCGTCCTCGACGAGCCCGTCGCCGCGGCGGCCGAAGAAGCCTCGGAGTCCGGACCGGCCGGGCGGCCGCTCCCCGGCGTGCGCGCGCACCCGCAACGGCTCTTCGATCCCTCCGGCGCCGGTGGGGCGGTGGCGGACGCCGCGTCGGCGGACATCGCGGTGCCGGCCGCCCGTGGCACCGCGCAGTTCCACTACTCGAGCTCGCGGATCATCCCCACGAGCGGGGATCGCGTCTATCCGTACCGTGCGGTCGGCAAGCTCTTCTACACGAAGCCGGGGCAGGGCGACTACGTCTGCAGCGCCGCAGTGCTCCGTCCTCGGGTCATCCTGACGGCGGGTCATTGCGTCCACTCGGGTCGCAACGGCAGCGACGGCTTCTTCCGGAACTTCATGTTCGTCCCGGCGTACCGCAACGGCACCGCCCCGTACCGAACGTGGGATTGGCAATGGGTCGTGACGACCACCGCGTGGTCCCGCGGGGGAGGAGGTGTCCCGAACCCGGGGGACTATGCGATCATCGAGCTGAAGGACCAGTCCGTCGGTGGTCGCTCGCGAAGAGTCGGCGACCTCACGGGTTGGTTCGGGTGGAAGACCAACGCGACGCACCCCAACCACGCGCACGCGCTCGGATATCCCGTGAATCTCGATGGGGGCCAGCGCATGCACCAGGTGACCGCGCAGAGCCAAGGGAACTTCTCGTCGAACACGGTTC
>JAUIFY010000395.1 GCA_030430245.1 bacterium
GGTGATGGTGGAGGACGGGCCAAAGACGCGCGAAGACCTGGAGGAAGCGCTGCGCGCGAGCGAGGAGCGCTTGCGCCTCCTCGTGGACGCGGCGCTCGATGCCGTGGTCGCGATGGACCTCGGCGGTCGGGTCACCGACTGGAACCGGCAGGCCGAGGCGACGTTCGGCTGGAAGGCCGACGAGGTCCTGGGCCGAGACTTCGTGCAGACCATCGTGTCGGCCCGCCATCGGGAGAGCTATGCGCGCCAGCTCGAACGGCTCCGCGAGGCGGGTGGGGGCCCGGTCTTCGGTTCGCGTGTCGAGCTCGCGGCCCTCCACCGAGACGGCTGGGAGCTGCCGGTCGAGCTCACCGTGACCCCCCTTCATTCTCGCGATGGGGTGATCCTCAGCGCGTTCCTCCGCGACGTCACCGAGCGTGAGCAGCTGCGCCGGGAGCTGATGCGAGCGAAGGAAGCGGCGGAGGCGCTCGCCCGAACGAAGGGAGAGTTCCTCGCCAACATGAGCCACGAGATCCGCACGCCGATGAACGGCGTGATCGGCATGACGGGGCTCTTGCTCGACACGGAGCTGAGTCCGGAACAGCGGGAGTACGTCGAGACGATCCGATCGAGCGGTGACGCTCTGCTGACGATCATCGACGACATCCTGGATTTCTCGCGGCTCGATGCCGGGACGCTGTCGATGGAGCGTCTTCGGTTCGAGATCGCGCCGTGCGTCGCGGAGGCGGTCGATCTCCTGGCCCCGGTGGCGAGCGAGAAGGGCCTCGAGCTTTCGTTCTCGTGTGACGAGGACGTGCCCGCCGTCGTCGTGGGCGACGTGAACCGCCTCCGGCAGATCCTCGCGCACCTCCTCTCGAACGCGGTCAAGTTCACGGACGAGGGCGAGGTCCGTGTGCTCGTGTCGCGCGCAACCGGTCGCGACGCGGGCGGCCGGGTTCACTTCGCCGTCCGGGATACGGGCATCGGCATCCCGCCCGGCCGGATGGATCGCTTGTTCCACTCCTTCCCGCAGGTCGATGCGTCGACGACGCGGCGTTTCGGCGGCACCGGGTTGGGGCTCGCGATCTCCAAGCGACTCGCCGAGATGATGGGCGGCCGGATGTGGGCGGAGAGCACGCCCGGCGCGGGATCGACGTTCCACTTCACCGTCGAGCTCTCCGCTCCGGCGGCGGAGCCGTGTGAGGGCCCGCCGGGCGCGACCCTCGTCGGGCGACGAGCGCTTCTCGTGGGAGGCGACGAGACGCATCGAAGAACCCTGATGCGCCTGACGAGCTCCTGGGGCCTCACCCCGCGGGTGGTGTCGAGTGCGCCCGAGGCCCTCGCTCGACTCGACGAGAACGAGCGCTTCGACCTGGCGATTCTCGACCTCGGACCGGCCGAGCGCAACGGGGCCGAGCTCGCGCGCGCGATACGCGGGAGGGCGGGGCTCGCGTCGCTGCCGGTGGTGCTTCTCGTCGCCGCCGCGAGCCGCGACGTCGTCGGCACGGGAGAAGACGCGCCGGAGGCCGGATTCGAGCCGTTCACGGAGATCCTGACCAAGCCGGTGCGCCACGAACGGCTCTACGAGGTTCTGACACGCATCGTGCACGGCGTGACGGCGCCGATCGCGCCGCGGCCGACGTCGGACGACATCGACGGCGGCCTCGCGTCGCGGATCCCGCTTCGGATCCTTCTCGCCGAGGACAATCGCATCAACCAGAAGGTCGCGCTCCGCATGCTCCAGCAGATGGGCTACCGTGCCGACGTCGCCGGCAACGGGCTCGAGGTGCTCGCGGCGCTCGAGCGCCAGCCGTACGACATCGTCCTGATGGACGTACAGATGCCGGAGATGGACGGACTGGCCGCGACCCGCCGCATCCGCAGCGACTGGGAGCCCGAGGACCAGCCACGCATCATCGCGCTCACCGCCAATGCGATGCGAAGCGACCGCGAGGCGTGCCTCGACGCCGGCATGGACGACTTCGTCGCCAAGCCGATCACACCGAAGGCGTTGGCGGACGCGTTGGGGCGCACCGGCTCCCGGCCCGACGGGATCGATCCGGTCGCTTCGCGCGGTGTCGCCTGACGTCGGGGGCTACCGAAAGGCGTCGATCAGCTCTTCGACCGCTTTCAGCTGCCCGCCGGAGGTCGACGACGGCACCAGGATCGGCGTGTGGACCCCCAGGTCGATCCAGCGTTCCAGTCCCTCGCGAACCTTCGCCAGAGGACCGAACAGAGTCGTGTCGTCGAGCCAGCGGTCGTGCATGAGTGCGGGCAGCTTGTCGAAGTCCTTCGCGGCGCGTGCCTTCTCGATCCCTTCCATCTCTTCGACGTATCCGGCGGCCTTCCAATAGTTCCGGTAATTGGGCAGTCCGAGGTAGCCCATCAGGGTCTTTCGGTTCACCGCGGCCGCGGCGTCGACGTCGTCCGAGATGCAGGTCGGAATCATGTTGCCCACGAAGAACTCGTCGCTCGCGCGCTTCTCGGCCGGGAGGACGTCGAGGGAGTGGCTCACGTGGGACGCCGCCACGTTCGCGAACACGACGCCGTCCGCGATCTCGCCGGCGAGGCGCACCATCGGGTCGCGCAGGCCGGCCAGTACGATGGGAGGCAGCTCTCCGACTCGGGGCGCCGCGCGGCAATCCTCGACGAACTTCCGCATGTCCGCGACCGGCTTGCCGGTGCGGACGCCGAGGCGGTCGTTCAAGGCCGCGTGGCTCACGCCGAGGCCCCAGCGGAAGCGCCCGCCCGAGATCTCCTGGATGAAGGCCGCGGACTGCGCGTAGTCGAAGGCCACCCTCGTGTAGATGTTCGCGATCGACGTGCCGATCTCGATGCGGCTCGTCGACTGCGCCAGTGCCTGGCAGAAGGCCATGCCGTCGCCGAAGGTCGGGCAGTAGATCCCCGAGAAGCCCGCGTTCTCCAGCTCGAGAGCGGCGGCGAGCGCCTTGGTTCGCTTCCCGGGCATGGCGCTCAGGGAGACGGCGGGCAGGGTGGCAGCAGGCATCGTGGGCCCTCCAGGCATGGCCCGGGGCTACTTCCTGCCCGCGAGCTCGATCACCACGCGGTACAGGAACTCCACGGCGGGCCGCAACCCGTTGGCCGGGATCCGCTCGTCGATTCCGTGCGCGCGCCGACCGTCCTCCTCGGTGAGGGCGAGCGGGTCGATTCCGTACGCGGCGATCCCCTCGGCGCGCAGGAAGCGGGAGTCCGTGGCCCCGCGTGACATGAACGGGACGATCGGGAGGCCGGGCCACATGTCCTCGGCGGCGGCGCGGATCGCATCCGGTCCGGGACCTTCGAGAGGGGAGGGTGCGGCGTACCCGAACTCGCCGTCGCTCTCGATCTCGACTTCGGGATCGCCGATGATCCGCACCAGCTGGGTCTCGACCTGGCGGACGGTCTCGTCGGGAAGGATGCGGCAGTTCAGGTTCGCGCGCACCTCGGCCGGCAGCGCGTTGACGCGCGTGCCGCCTTCGATCGTCGTCGCCACGCAGGTCGTTCGGAGGTTGGCCGCCAGGCCCGGGTCGCGGTCCGCCACCTCCAGAGCGTCGCCGGGAAGTGCGCCCTTCGCGGAAGCGAGCGCCGTCATCGCGTCGCCGAGGGGGGCGTCCTCGTCCGCGGCGCGCGCGGCCAGATTCGCCCGCGTGACCGGTAGGAGCCGCGCGGGAAACGTGTGGCGGCCCACGCGGGAGAGGGCACGCGACATTCGGTAGATGGCGTTGTCCCCGAGGGGAACGGACGAGTGGCCCGTCGGTCCGTACGTCGTGAGGGTGAAGTCCTGATAGGTCTTCTCGGCCGTCTGGAGCTCGATGCGCACCGGGGCGCCGTCGCGGCCGAGCACGATCCCGCCTCCCTCGTTCAGCACGACGTCGGCGGCGACCGAGTCGGGCCGATTCTCCAGCAGCCACTGGATGCCGGCACCGCCGCTCTCCTCGTCCCCGGTCCACGCCAGGATGACGTCGCGCGAGAGCGCGACGCCAGCCTTCTTCAGGAGGAGGAGGACCTCCAGCTCGATCGCGGCCATGCCGAGATCGTCGTTCACGCCGCGGCCGTAGAGGAAGCCGTCCTTCTCGGTCATCTCGTGGGGGGGAACCGACCAGTCCTGACCGCTGGCGCCGACCACGTCGGTGTGGGCGAGGAGGAGAACCGGGCCCTCGGATCCATCCCCCGACAGGCGTGCGACCAGGTTCTCGCGGCCGGGGGCGAACTCGGTGACCTCGTACGGAATCCCTGCCGCGTCCAGCCGGCGCACGCCGAGGGCGACGACGCGGGCCTCGTTGCCGGGGGGATTCGTCGTGTCCGCGGCTACCATCTCACCGAGAAGCGTTCGCACGGACGCCGCCGC
>JAUIFY010000057.1 GCA_030430245.1 bacterium
CCACCAAGGCGGTCGACATCGTGCTTGCCGCCCTGCTGCTGATCGGATCGGTCACCGGCGCGCAGATGGGCGCCGGTCACGCGATTCCCGGAGACGCGACGAAGCCCGAGGACGCGAGGCGTGTCGTCGACGCCGCGGCGGACACGATGGGCGGGCTCGACCTCGTGGTCTACGCGGCCGGCTACGGCGTGCTCCAGCCGCTCGCCGCATGCGATCCCGAGACGTGGCAAGCGGTCTACGCCGTGAACGTTCTGGGTGCGAACCTGATCGCCGGCGCTGCCATCCGGCATCTCGGCCGCGAGGGGATCATGGCGTTCATCTCGTCGCGCACGGTGGACGACAAGAACACCTATTTCGGCTCCTACGGAGCGTCGAAGGCAGCCCTGGAGCACTGCATTCACACGTGGCGGCTCGAGCATCCAGAGCGCCGCTTCGTTCGCGTGATGATGGGTAACTGCGCCCCCACCGAGTTCGCGAACCACATGGGAGCGGAGCTCCTCGAGAAGGCGCTCACGTCCTGGCAGAGTCACGGCGTGCCGGGTGGCGTCATGCAGAGCGACGACGTGGGGCGTGCGATGATCGAGTCGTTCGCGGTCGGACTCGATCATCCGGACATCGACATGTCCGAGCTGCGGCTCGACGCCCGCCGCGATCAGGGGATCGAGCTCGCCGACATGGATCCGACGAAGAGCTGAGCCCGTGCGCGCGCTTCACCTCGCGGCCGTCCGTCGCCCGGGGGGAAGCACGTGGGCCGGGCGAGACTCACGTGCTTCCCGGGATCGGGGGGTGCCTCAGGTGAGATACGCGGAGTAGTCGACTTCGCGGGTCGGGCCGCCCATGACACCCGGCCAGCGCGAGCTGCTGATGGTGCTGGCGAACGGCTCGAACGCCTGCGGGTCGAGCGGCTTCGCGAGCGCGATGTCGTGCGCGAGCAGCTGCTCGTTCACGAGTCGGGCCGACGGCTCACCCTTCACCGGGAGCAGGTCGGCGATGGGGTCCCACGGGCTCTCGCGCAGGATGAGCTCGCCCTCGACCTTCTGCCAGAGCTTCGGGGCGAACTTGTCGTGCACGGTCACGACGTGCGGTGGGAAGTCCCACTCGCCCGGCGTCATCGAGGCCGAGCGGGAGGACTTGATCCACCACTCGTGGCCCTCGTAGCCCTCGGGCGCGTCCATCAACCCGGTGATCTTTCCGCTGTACTCGGCGAAGGTGTAGCCCTGATGCGTGCACCGAGCCCGGATCTTGTCGATCAGACGGTAGTAGTCGAGCGTCGCGAGGACCTTCGGCTGACCCGTGCTGTTGGCGCTCATCCACACGGCCGCTTCCTGGTCGATCGCGTAGCAGAGCGCGAACTCGCCCTTGGTGCCGTCGTAGTCGGCGTCGACGGTGATCTTCAGGCCGGACTCGGGCTCGTCGGGGACCGGCACGTTGTAGAAGCTCAGGTGGACGTTCGTCGTGTCGCTCGGCTCGATGCCCGGCGGGAGCAGCGCCGCGACCTTCGTCGGGTCGGTCGGGTAATCGACCTTCAAGATGGGCCAGCTCCGGATGTCACCCGGGTTGTTGTGGAGCTCGGTGGGGTCTTGGGCCATTCTTCGTTCTCCGTTCTCGCGCCTCGGCGGAGGCTTGGATGCTAGTTTACACTAGACTGTAAATTGGCATTACTATGTACGTTTTGTCTATACCAGGCGGACGATTCGAGCGGAGGAGACGCAAATGCAGGAGTTTTCGGGCAAGGTGGCCGTCATCACGGGTGGCGCGAGCGGCATCGGCAAGGCGCTCGCGCGGGCCTGTCTGGGGGAGGGCGCGAAGGTGGTGATCGCGGATGTCGAGAGGCCCGCCCTCGACGCGGCGGTCGCCGAGCTGGGCGTCGGCGGGGGGGACGTTCACGGCGTGGTGGTCGACGTCCGCGACTTCGATTCGGTGGCGTCGTTGGCGGACCGGGTCTTCGAACGGCACGGCGCGTGTCACCTCCTGTTCAACAACGCCGGCGTCGGGGTGCCCGACATGAACCTCTGGGAGACCGAGCCGACCGATTGGCAGTGGGTCCTCGGGGTGAACGTGCAGGGAGTCGTCCACGGAATCCAGGCGTTCGTTCCGCGGATGATCGCGTCCGGCGAGGCAGGCGTCGTCGTGAACACGTCGTCCAGCAACGGTGGCATCGGTCCGCTGCCGGGCCAGCCCGTCTACGCGGCGAGCAAGGCGGCCGTGTCCACGTTGACCGAGTGCCTCGCGGCGCAGCTCCGAACGGCCGGCACGAAGCTCCGGGCCGTTTTGTTCTACCCCTCCGGTGGGCTCCTCGACACGAACATCTACACGACGGCGCGGAACCGTCCCGCCGACCTCGCGCGGAACGCGGAGCATCCTCCCGGCTCGCAGCCGTCGTTCGAGGAGATGGCGGAGATCCTGAAGGAGCAGATGGGCTTCGAGCTCCCCGTGCAGGACCTCGACGAGCTGGCCGCGGCGACGCTGGAGGGAATCCGTGGCGGCGAGTTCGTCGTGATGCTCCATCGCGAGCTGATGATGGAGCCGGCTCTCACCGAACGAACGAAGAAGCTCGTCTCGGGCGCATGCCCGATCTGAGCACCGCGTCGCGGCGCGCCGTCGCGTGGCGGAGGCGCGGCCTGGCTCTCTCGGCCGCGGCCCTGGCGGTGTGCGCGAGCGTCGCCGCGGCGTCGCCGTCGCCGGAGCGCCCCTGGGCGCGCACCGAGGAGCGGGCGGACTGCGCGGAGTACGTGCAGGAACGACGCCCGCTGTTCGGGGACCTGCACGTGCACACCGCCCGTTCGCAAGATGCGTCGACCCAGGACACGCGGATCTCCCCGCGCGAGGCCTACCAATTCGCGCGCGGCCAGGAGCTCGGCATCCAGCCGTACGACGACGAGGGGAGGGCGCTGCGTCGCGTCCGGCTCGATCGTCCGCTCGACTTCGCGGCCGTGACCGATCACGCCGAGCAGATCGGCGAAGTGCACATCTGCACCACGCCGGGCGACGAGGGCTACGATTCCTGGCCGTGTTGGGTGTACCGGAGGTTCCCCCGCGCCGCCTTCTTTCTCTTCAACGGATACTACTCGATGATCGGCTCGCGTTGGGGCTTCTGCGGCGACGACGCCGAGAACTGCCTCGGAGCCGCGCGCATCGTCTGGGAGGAGCACCAGTCCGCCGCGGAGGAGGCGTACGATCGGTCGCCCGATTGCTCGTTCACGACTCTGGTCGGCTACGAGTGGACGTCCGCGCCGAATGCGGCGCATCTGCACCGGAACGTGATCTTCCGGAACGAGCGCGTCCCGACTCGACCCATCAGTGCGATGGAGACGGGGCCCTCGGCGATGAAGCTCTGGCAGGGACTCGAGGCCGATTGCCGCGAGGCGACGCCCGGCTGTGAGGCGATCACGATTCCCCACAACACGAACTGGAGCGCGGGCACGGCCTTCGGCTCGGGCGTGTCGCTCAACGAGGACATCACGCCGGAAGAGACGCCGCTGCGCGTGCGCTACGAGCGGCTCGTCGAGATGATCCAGCACAAGGGCGAGTCCGAGTGCGCGCTGTTCCCCGGCGTGACCGACGAAGGTTGCGGCTTCGAGAAGGCTCCGAACCCCTACGGGTACCAGGAGCCGGGCTCGATGGACTTCACGCGCGACGCTCTCAAGCGTGGGCTGGAGATCGAAGGAGCGCTCGGTGCGAACCCGCTCGCCTTCGGTCAGATCGGGAGCACGGATACCCATCTGGGAACTCCGGGGCTCGTGAAGGAGCGGGGACATCCCGGGCACGGAGGGGCCGGCCGGCCCGGGAACGAGGTGCTCGACACGCCCGGTCCGCCGGATCTCACGACCATGAATCCCGGCGGCCTCGCCGTCGTCTGGGCGGAGGAGAACAGCCGCGACGCGATCTTCGCCGCCATGCGGCGCCGCGAGACGTACGCGACCAGCGGCACGCGACCGTCGCTGCGCTTCTTCGGTGGGTGGGGCTACGACGCGTCGATCTGCGCGTCGCCGAGCCTCGCGCGCGCGGCGTACGACGGAGGCGTACCGATGGGGGGCGACCTCCCCGCACGGCCCGAGGGCGCGTCCTCGCCGACCTTCGTCGTCTCGGCCCTCCGGGATCCGCACCCGAACGGCGCCGACCTCGAGCGGGTCGAACTGGTGAAGGGTTGGCTCGAAGACGGCGAGGCCCGGGAGGTGGTGCTCACCATCGCCGGGGGCGACACGGGCGCGAGCGTCGACCCGGCTACGTGCGAGCGGCGCGGCGCCGGTCGCAAGAGCCTGTGCGGCGTGTGGACCGATCCCGACTTCGACCCCGGCCAGGCCGCGTTCTATTATGTCCGCCTCCGCGAGGTGCCGAGCTGTCGCTGGACCCAGTGGGCCTGCCTCGACGCGAGCGTCTCGTGCGCCGATCCGTCGGGCGCCCCGGAGGGCTGGGAGTACTGCTGCGGCGACGAGGTGCCGAAGACGATTCAGGAGCGCGCCTGGAGCTCGCCGATCTGGTATCGTCCGGCGGCCTGAGGCGGGGCGCTCGCTCAGCCGAGGATCGGGTCGAGACGATGGAAGAGCGGGTTCTCGTCGTTTGGAGCGGTGCCCGCGGCGATCATCGAGAAGCGCAGCGTCCGCGCGTGGAGGATCCGAACGAGCTCCTCGTCGCGGTCGGGATCGCCCTGGGCGATGACGTCCGATAGCGCGGCGTCGGCCGACCGGAGGTCGTCGAAGGACCGCCCGGTCACCGTGCGCACGTCGGCGAGGGTCTCCCGTTCGAACCAGTCGCGATAGCGCGCGTGATTCAGGAGAAAGCTCGGGATCGAGTGGAGGAGCTCTCGCTCCCAGGGCTCGAAGGCGCTCGACGTGGGCAGACGCTGGATGTCCACCATGAGCTTCCGTAGGCCGGAGTCCTCCCAGGCCTGCGCCGTCGGCTCGGGGAGCTGGAGGTCGTCGTCGAGTGTCACGTCCTGGAGCTCGGCGACGGCCTCGTACGCGCGGCGCGTGATGCTGCCGTACTCGAGAACGCCCTCGATCCAGTTCCCGCCGCGCGCGTTGGGATCCATGAAGAACTTCGCGGCGATCGCCGACAGCTGCAGGAAGCCGACGGTGTGGTAGCCGACGACGCGCAGGTCGACCTCCGTTCCGGTCGCTTCGCCGTAGCGACGATAGAGCGCGGGGATGTCGCCCATGTTCTCGTACGGGTGCCGCCCGCGGAAGCACGCCAGATCCCAGTGCGTGTCGCCGATGTTCGCGATCTCGAAGTCGAGCAGCGCGAGGACCTCGGTCCCCGCGGACATGAACTGACCCGCGTCGCCCGCGATGAAGCTCGCCTTCGTTCGATGCTCGGGGACGTTGCGACGCAGCCAGCCCTGCAGGAATTCGAACGTGGGATCGATCTGCCCCATCATCTCGCCGATCCGATACATCCGCTCCGGCGCGTGGAGGGCGATCTCCCGGGCGGTGCGCGGCGGTTTCGAGAGCCGCTGGATGTGGGCGAACTCACTCACCGGAACCTCGTGGAGCTTCGCCAGATGATCCATGTAGTGGAGCATCGCCTGCCAGCGCTCGTCCGAGAGCGTCGACGGGTTTTCGATCGCGGTGTGGAGCATCCCGGGGGCGCGGTCTTCGGTCTCGACCCGATCCATCACGAAGGCCTTCGGCGTGCTCACCCAGCCGTAAATGTGCGGGACCTTGATCCCGTTCTTCTCGAGGACCTGCATGACGTCCATCTCGAAGCGCAGGTCGTGCTTGCCGGCGATGGGTCGATCGCCGCGGAACAGGAGGGACCGGGTGGCGCCGTCGGCCGCGTACGTCACCTTCCACTGCGGACGCCACCGCTCGAGTCGGGTGATCTCGCGGACCTCACCGCCGAGGTTCTGCGCGACCCAGTCGGCGATGCCGGCCCGGCACTCCGTCTCGAAGGCCTGTTGGTCGAACTCCCCGTCGGAATCGGCACGCTTCTCCACGGTGGGGTGTTACCTCCGCGGGCGGCCGCGCGGCAAGGCGCGGTGCTCGCGGGGGTGCCGGACGGCGATCCCGCTCAGGTCGGCGGGGCGTCGAGGGCCTCGCGGAGCGCTTCTTCGAGGTTCGCGGTGCGGTCGTCGGCGAGATCGCTCGGGACGTCCGCGAAGAGCCGTCGCTCTTCGACGCGAACGTGCGACTCGAGGAGGTCGGCGAATGCCGTCAGGGTCGCGTCGGCTGGCTCTCCGCTCGCGAGATGGCCGCGAAGCTCGTCGACGAGTCGCTTCATCTCCTCGTGCTCGTCGACGAGCGTCGTGACGAGGGCGACGATCTCCGGGCTCTCGCCGAAGAGCTCGCGAAGGAACGGAAAGAGGAGATTCTCTTCGGTGCGGAAGTGGCGAACGAGACTGCGGTCGAAGAACTCGATCGTCTCGGTGGCGCGGCTCGACGGCGTGCTCTCGGGCGTCATCGGAGTGACGGGGCCGGGCGGCGCGGGGTTGTGGAGGCGGAACGCCAGCCCGAGAGCGTCGCGGTGCTCGCGTGAGAGGGGGACCAGCGCGGGATGACGGCGGGGCATCGGCTCGAAGAGGGAGTCTAGAGGCGCGGGGGGGGAGGTGCCAGTGCAGCCCGCGGCCCGGTCCGTCGGCCGGAGCGAACGTTTCGCGTCGTGGCCGATTCCGGTACGAGCATCGCATGAAGTTCTGGCAGGTCGTGTCGTTCGCCGAGCCCGATCAGCTCGTCGGGATCGCTCGGGCCGCGGAGGAGGCGGGCTTCCACGGCGTCGTGCTCTCGGACCACCTCTTCTTCCCGGGAAAGCTGGAGTCGAAGTACCCGTATTCGGAGGACGGCGTGCCCGGCTTCGATGCGACGACGCCGTTTCCGGACCCGTGGGCGACGATGGCGGCAATGTCGAGCGTCACGACCACCCTGCGGTTCGCCACGGGAGTCTACATCCTGCCGTTGCGACATCCGGTCGAGGTCGCCAAGTCGGTCGGCACCGCTGCACTGCTCTCGGGCGGCCGCGTCGTTCTCGGGGCCGGCGCGGGCTGGATTCGCGAGGAGTTCGACGTGCTCGGCGTTCCCTTCCGCGGACGCGGCAAGCGGATGGACGAGATGATCGAGGCCATGCGCCTTCTGTGGACCGGCGAGATGGTCGAGTACCACGGGAAGATCTTCGATCTTCCGCCGATGCAGATGAGCCCGGCCCCGCCGGCGCAGGTTCCGATCTACTTCGGAGGCATCTCCGAGCGCGCGCTGCGCCGGACGGCGCGTGTCGGTCAGGGATGGTTCGGGACCGGCCAGACGGAGCAAGAGGCCTCGGACATCCTCGGAAGGCTTCGCACGTACCGCGAGGAATATGGGACGAGCGATCAACCGTTCGACGCGATGGTCCCGCTGGTCGTCCCCCCGGATCCCGACCTGTTCGCCCGACTGGAGGAGCAGGGGATGACGTCGACGAGCGTGTATCCGTTCCTCTACACGATCGGCCCGAGGTCGACGCTGCAGCAGAAGCGCGACGCCATGATGCGGTTCGGCGAGGCCTTCCTCCAGCGCTGATCTTCCCGTCTCCGCGGGGCCAGTGGCTCTGGCGACTGGCAGGCGAAAAAACCCTTCGGTACACAGTGCCGATGCCGCGCCGCCGGCGCGATCCCGCACACGGAAGGACGAGATCATGAGCTCACGCATTCCCGCCCGATGGGACCTCGAAGTCGACGTCGTCGCGGTCGGATCGGGCCTCGGCTCGATCACCGCCGCGCTCGCCGCTCACGACGGCGGCAAGCGCGTCGTGATTCTCGACAAGGCGCCCCGCCTCGGCGGTCTATGCGCCTACGGCGGGGGCGAGGTCTTCGTCCCGAACAGCCGGTACATGGCGAAGATCGGCAAGCAGGATTCGGACGAGGCCGCGCGTCGGTACTTCGCGTTTCTGAGCGGTGGTTTCAACGAACCCGGGCTGACCGAGAAGCTTCTCGCGACGTACCGCGAAGCAGTCGAGTACACGGCAGACCAGGCCGGCGTTCGTTGGGAGGCCGTCGACGGCCTGGACGACTACTACTATCCCGACGCTCCGGGCTCGGCGACGGGACGCTACCTCGCCGTCGAGCCCTTCGACGGCTCGCAGCTCGGCGACTGGCAGAGCAAGACCTGGGCGAGCTCGCCGCACTTCCCGCCGGCCACGCACAAGGAGATGTACGCGTGGGGCGGGCTCGCGAACATCACGAAGTGGGACTACGAGCTGCTCGGCCAGCGCGTCGCGGAGGACCAGCGGACCTTCGGCCCCGGCATGATGGGCTACTTCGTGAAGGCCGCGGTCGTCGACCGCAAGATCGAGGCGCACGTCGGGACGGCGGTTCGAGAGCTGATCACGGATGACGACGGCCGGGTCGTCGGCGTCCGGGCGGAGAAGGACGGGAAGGACTTTTTCGTGCGGGGTGCGTCGGGCGTCGTTCTCGGCGTCGGGGGGTACGACCACAACAAGAAGATGGCGATGATGCACGAGGAGGCGCACGACTGGAACTCGGCGACGCAGCCGTACTTCCACGGCGACCACCTCGTGATGGGCGCGGAGATCGGGGCGGACACGGCCTCGGTCCCGACGTACAACCTCGCGATGTTCTACGGCTACAACATCCCCGGCGAAGAGCACGACGGCGCGCCGATCTTCCGCTCGAGCTGGGAGTGCGGCTGCCCCCACGCCATCTGGGTGAACGAAGCGGGCGAGCGCTTCACCGACGAGAGCTTCTACAAGGACTACCAGCCGCGCGTCCGCCAGTGGAACGGCCGCACGCAGACCCAGGACAACGTCCCGCCGTTCCTGATCTTCGACACGAACTACCGCGAGCGCTACCCGCTCGGATCGTTCATGCCGGGCATGGACATCCCCGAGGAGCTGGCGGTGAAGGCAGACACGCCGCGCGAGCTGGCGGAGAAGCTCGGGATCGACGCGGACGGGTTCGAGAAGACCCTCGCCCGGTTCAACGAGGGCGCGCGCGACGGCAGGGATCCCGAGTTCGACGCGGGACACTTCTCGTGGTCGAACCGTCTCGCGGGCGATCCGAGTTATCCGAACCCGAACGTGGGTGTCGTCGAGAAGCCTCCGTTCTACGGCGTGAAGCTGTCTCCGGTGGGCGTGGGCATCAACTCGCACGGCCTCCGGACCAACGCCGACGCGCAGGTGCTGCACGTGCGCGGTCACGCGATCCCCGGCCTCTACGCGGTCGGCATCTCGGCGGCGCTCCTGGACCTCGGCAACGGCTACCAGAGCGGCACGTCGAACATGCGCGCGATCACCTGGGGCTACGTCGCGGGCCGGCACCTCGGAGGCCGGTAGATGGCCGAGGTTCAGCACACCGCGACGAGCACGCAGCCGATCGAGTCGATCTGGGAGTTCGTGAAGGAGATCGACAACTGGGCGCCGATGGTCACGGGCTACCAGGAGCACGAGAAGCAGAACGAGAACGACTCGACCTGGGTGCTGAAGGGCGATCTCGGCTCGGTCACGCGCACGCTCAAGTTCAAGGTCCACGTGACGGAGTGGGCGGGCCCCGAGCGCGTGACGTTCGAGCTCGAGGGCATCAACGAGCTGATGACCGGCAAGGGCGTGTTCTCGATGTCGGGCGCCGGCGATGGGGACGGCGACGGGCTGTCGGAGATCACTCCGCCCGCGCGGCCGGGCTTCTTCGCGCGCCTGCGGGACGCGATCGTCCGGTTCTTCGTCTACAAGGTGATGGGACGCCACGAGTCGCGCCCGCCGGAAGACCGGCAGACGAGCGCGGAGCCAGGTGCGGTTCGTTCGGAGCTCCGGTTCTCGCTGGAGATCTCACCGGGAGGGCCGATGGGCCCGATGATCAACGCGATGGTGAAGCCGGCCCTCGTGGTCGCGGCCGAGGATCTGGCCCGGGACATCGTCGCCCGGGTCGAAGCAGAGGCCTGAGACGGGCGGGCGGCCGGCCGGGCGCGTGGGAGACGCCGACCCGGGGGCCGATGGGGCGACGTCCGGGGCCGAGGTGGGACGGTCGTCCGGTGGCGAGACTCTCGGGGCGCGCCCGGGCGGGTCCGCGTCGATCGGACGCTACGCGTCCGGAGCGCTCGGGCCCGCGTCGACCGGACGCTACGCGCCCGGAGCGCTCGGCGGCAGGGCGTAGGCGCGGAGCGAGTCGCCGACGCCGGTGAGGGGGTTTCCGCCCGCGGCGAGGACGACGAACTGTCGCGCGTCCGGACGCAGGCGGTAGGTGAGGGGGACGCCGTTGCCGGCGAACGGGATCCTCTCCCGCCAGAGCTCCTCGCCGGTTTCCGTATCGAATGCACGAAAGTAGCGATCCATCGTCGCGCCCGTGAAGTAGAGCCCGCTCGCGGTCGCGAGCCCGCCGCCGAAGCTCGGCACGCCGAGCTCGAGCCAGAGCGGCCACGGAGCCTGGTCGCGCGTCGTGCCCAGCGGGATCTGCCACGCGATCTCGCCCGATTCGAGATCGACCGCGGTGAGCGTGCCCCAGGGGGGCGCGTTGCACGGCGCACCGAACGGGGAGAACAGCGGCCGACGGCGAATGCCGAAGGGGGTCCCCTTCATGGGGTACGCCTCCTCGGGGTACCAGATCGTCGTGAGGTCGAGGGCGTCGAAGTCGTCGCGCGGCACGAGCTGGGTCGCCATGGCGACGTGGGTCTGGTTCACGACGAGGAGCTTTCGCTCGGGGTCGATCGCGACGCCGCCCCAGTTCATGCCGCCCGCGGTGTGCGGGTACTGGATCGATCCGCCGAGGGTCGGCGGTGTGAAGATGCCGTCCCAGCGGTACTGGTCCATCAGCTCCGCGCAGCGGATCCGGTCGTATGGAGTGAATCCCCAGGGCTCGAGCTCGAACGACGTGAGCGGGGGCGGGTGCGTCGGGAAGGGTTGCGTGGGCGAAAGGCGCTCGCCCTTCACGCCGTCCTGGGGGACGGGCCGCTCCTCGACCGGGTAGAGCGGCTCTCCGGTCTCGCGATCGAGGAGGAAGACGAAACCCATCTTCGTCCCCTGTGCGAGGGCGGGGCGTCCGTCGCCGACGCCGGGGATCTGGAAGAGCGCGGGCTGCGGGGCGGTGTCGTAGTCCCAGACGTCGTGGTGCACGGTCTGGAAGATCCACCGTGGCTCCCCGGTGGTCGCGTCGAGAGCGACGACGGAGCTCGCGTAGTGGTCGAGCGTTCCGCGAGTCGCGCTGTAGGAGTCGGGCGAGGCGTTCCCCGTCGGGACGAAGACGAGGTTGCGCGCGGGATCGCCCGAGAGGAGCGACCAGACGTTGGGAGTCCCGCGCGCGTAGCGCTCGCCGGGCTCGGTCGGCTCGCTCCAGTTCGGCGGCACCGGATCCCACGCCCATCGCAGCGCACCGGTCCGCACGTCGAACGCGCGCACGACGCCGGACGGCGCGTCGGTCCGGAGCTGGTCGGCGACGAGTGCGCCGAGGATGGCGAGGTCGCCCATGACCAGCGGCGGTGACGTCGGGTAGTACTCCCACGCGGGGATGCCCGGCTCGATCCCCTCGCGCAGGGAGACGCGGCCCTTCACGCCGAAGTCCTCGCACGGCCGCCCGGTCTCCGCGTCGATCGCGAGCAGCTCGGAGTCCTTGGTCCCGTAGAGCAGCCGCTGGCGACACGTCGTCCCGGCCGGAGCTGCGGTATCCTCCCAGAACGCGAGCCCTCGGCACGTGAGCGGGTAGGGGCCTCCGAGGCCCTTGGCCTTCAGATCCGGGTCGAAGCTCCACTTCTCCGCGCCCGTTTCGGCGTCGAGGGCGAAGACCCGCATGTACGGCGTGCAGTAGTAGAGGGTGTCCTCGACGACGAGCGGCGTCACCTGCAGAGACGTGGGCGCGTTCTCGGCGCTCCCCGGGTGGAAATCGCCGCTCCGGTGCTCCCAGACGAGCTCCAGCTGGTCGACGTTGTCGGGGCGGATCTGGTCGAGCGGCGAGTAGTGGTTGCCCTCCTTGGTGCCGGAGTACTCGCGCCAGTCGCCGGTCGGACCGGAGTGGTCGATCTCCGGGCGCGTGCAGGCGAGACCGACCAGTGCGACGAGAGCGAGGACCAGGCGAGCCATTCAGGTCTTCTTCAGCTCGATCAAGACCTCGTGGTAGCGCTCGTTGCCGACGTTGAACGCCCATTCGGTGCCGCCCTTCGGCACGTGCACCGTGTTGCCGATCTCGGGGATCTTGCCGACGAACCAATCGACCGGCCCGCCTTCCGGCATGACGCCGGCGACCAGATCGCCCGAGTCGATCACGAGGTAGTAGTCGTGCGCATGGTGGTGGAGGTCGCTCCACTCGCCCGGCTCGAGCACCAGCTCCCAGATTTTGACGTTGTCGTCCTCGAACAGGACCCGGGTGCCGACGCCGCCCAGCGGGTCTCCCTTGCGCTGCTCGCGGAACTCCGCCAGCCGCTTCTCCATCTCCGGCGTGATCTCAATGAACTGGGGCTCGCTGTGAATCATCGGTTGCTCCTCTCTCCTCGGTGGGTGCCGCTCGGAACTCGCCGAACAGCTCGTCTTGCTTCTGGCGGGCACTCGCCACGTGCGCCTCTCGCACGGTGTCGAATCCGCGGATCTCCTCCGGGACGCTCGCGATCGCCACCGCGACGTCGTGGTTCTCGCGGGTGAGCGCTCCGAGAAGCTCGCGGATCGTCTGCTCGTATTGGCGGATGAGGCCGCGCTCCATCCGGCGGTGCTTCGTCCAGCCAACGAAGTCGAGTGGGGTTCCGCGGAGGAACTTCAGCCGGCTGAACGCCTTGAAGATCGGCCGCACCATCTTCGCGGGGATGCTCACCTTGGCGACGCGGCCCGTCTCGGGGTCGCGTCGAGCGAGGCGACCCGGCAGGAACTGCGTGGGCGACAGGTGGTACTCGAGGCGGTAGTCGCCCTCGAACTGCTGCGCGATCTGGTCCTCGAATGCGCCGTCGGCGTAGAGTCGACTGACCTCGTACTCGTCCTTGTAGGCGAGAAGCTTGAAGTAGTACCTCGCAACGGCGCGAGCGAGCGCGTCGTCGTTTCCGACGACCTGTCGCTCGCGGCGTGCGACCTCGTCGACGAGCTTCGCGTACCTCCGGGCGTAGCGTGCGTTCTGGTAGTCCGTGAGGAACTCGACCCGCTTCGTCACGAGCTCCTCGAGCGTCGGCTCGGTCTCGACCTCGTCGCGAAGGCGACCACCGACGGCGGCATCGACGGCCTCGGGGTCGTGCGCGGCGAGGCGCCCCCAGAGAACCGCCTGCTTGTTCATCTCGATCCCGCGGCCGTTCAACTCGATCGCCCGGTCGAGGGCGTCGAGGCTGACCGGCAGTCGTCCGAGCTGCGCCGCGAAGCCGAGCATGAACATGTTGCTCGCGATCGCGTCGCCGAGGAGCGCGGTGGCGAGGCCCGTGGCGCGCAGGAAGTAGGCCGAGTCGTCCCCCACCGCGCGGCGGATGGCGTCCTCCATTCCGGAGGCGGACAGGTCGAGGTCCGCGTTCGAGCTGAACTCCGCCGTCGGCGCGACGTCGTGGTTCACGATGGCGGTCGTGCGCGACGCGAGCTTCGGGAGGTTCTCCATGTTGGTCGCCGTCACCAGGTCGCAGGCGAGCAGCAGGTCCGTTCCGCCGACGCCGATGCGGGTCGCGTGCAGCCGGCCGGGGTCGTTCGCGATTCGGACGTGGCTCGATACGGGACCGTTCTTCTGGGCGAGGCCGGTCACGTCGAGCTCGGACGTCCCCTTGCCCTCGAGGTGGGCGGCCATGGAGAGGATGGCGCCGACCGTCACGACGCCGGTTCCCCCGATTCCCGCGAGGAGGACGCTGTATGGCTCCGCGGTATCCGCGACGGCGGGGGCGGGCAGGTCCGCGAATCGGTCCGCCCCGGCTTCGGCCGCGACCGCCGGCCGCTCCGCCTTTCGGAGACTTCCGCCGATCACCGAAACGAAGCTCGGGCAGTAGCCCTTGAGGCACGAGTAGTCCTTGTTGCACGAGGACTGATTGATGCGTCGCTTGCGACCGAACTCCGTCTCGACCGGCTCGATCGAGATGCAGTTGCTCTGCACGCTGCAGTCGCCGCAGCCCTCGCAGACGAGCTCGTTGATGACGATCCGGCGGTCGGGGTCGGGGAACTCGTTGCGCTTGCGAAGGCGTCGGGCCTCGGCCGCGCACGTCTGGTCGTAGACGATCGCCGTGACGCCGGGGATCTCGCGGAGCTTCTTCTGCACGGCGTCGAGCTCGTCGCGGTGATGCACGGCGACGCCGCTCGGGAACGTGCCGGGGGAGTACTTTCCGGGATCGTCCGTCACCGCCGCGATGTGTTCGACGCCCTCGGCGTGGAGCTGGCGGACGACGTCGCGCGCCGTGATCTCGCCCTGCAGCGGCTCTCCTTCGATCGGCTGGCCTCCGGTCATCGCGACCGCCCCGTTCACGAGGATCTTGTAGGTGATGTTCGTGCCAGAGGTGATGGCGGACCGGATGGCGAGCAGCCCCGAGTGGAAGTACGTCCCGTCTCCCATGTTCTGGAAGATGTGCGGCACCTCGGTGAATGGCGCCTGGCCGACCCAGTTCGCTCCTTCGCCGCCCATCTGTCCGGCGGCGAGGGTGCGACGCTCGGCCATCCACACCGCCATGCCGTGGCAGCCGATGCCGCCGAGCGCGACCGACCCGTCGGGAACCACCGTCGACGTGTTGTGCGGGCAGCCCGAGCAGAAGCTCGGCAGGCGCATCAGAGAGCTGCCTCCCGTGATCGCGATGGGGGGCTCGGGCTTCGGGCGGAGCCGACTCGCGTGCTCGGGCGCGCGTCGCGTGAGCCAGGACCGGAGCACGTCGCCGAGGATCGCCGGCGACAGCTCGCCCTCGCTCGGAACGAGCGGCGCGCCGCTCTCGTCGCGCTTCCCCAGGAGGCGCGGTCGGCGATCGACGTTGTAGAGGAGCCGCGCGAGCTGATCCTCCATGACGTTGCGCTTCTCGCCGACGACCAGGACGTCGTCGAGGCCGTCGCAGAAGGCGAGGGCCCCCTGCGGCTCCAGCGGCCACGTCAGCGCGACTTTATATATGGATAGGCCGAGCTCCGCCGCGCGGGCGTCGTCGAGGCCGAGCTCTTCGAGCGCCTGGCGGACGTCGAGATACGCCTTCCCGGTCGTGACGATGCCGAGACGCCGGTTCGGTCCGGCGAGCACGACGCGATCGAGTCCGTTCGCGCGAACGAAGGCCTGGGCGGCGGGCAGGCGCTGCTGGTAGACCCGCTGCTCGACCTGGGCCGGCAGGTTGGCCCAGCCGATGTGGAAGCCATCGGTTGGAAGCTCGAAGTCCGTCGGAAGGACGATCCGGACGCGCTCCGGGCCGATGTCGACGGATGCCGCGCTGTCGACCGTGTCGGTGAGGCACTTGAAGCCGACCCAGCACGCCGAGTAGCGCGACAGCGCGAACCCGTAGATTCCCAGATCGAGATAGTCCTGCACGCTCGACGGGTTCAGGATCGGGATGCCGCAGTGGATGAAGGCCTGCTCGCTCTGGTGGCAGATCGACGAGCTCTTCGCGCCCGGATCGTCGCCGGCGAGCGCGAGGACGCCGCCGTTGGGCATCGTACCCGCGTAGTTCGCGTGCTTCAGCGCGTCGCACGACCGGTCGACGCCGGGGCCCTTCCCGTACCAGATGCCGAACACTCCGTCGTACTTGGGTCCGGGATGCAGGTTCGCCTGCTGCGATCCCCAGACGGCCGTCGCGGCGAGGTCTTCGTTCACACCCGGCTCGAAACGGATGTGGTGCTCTTCGAGGAGATCCCGCGCCTGCCACAGGGCCATGTCGTACGTGCCGAGCGGAGAGCCGCGGTAGCCGGAGATGAACCCGGCGGTGTTCAATCCCGCCGCGACGTCGCGCCTGCGTTGCATGAGCGGCAGGCGGACGAGCGCCTGGACGCCGCTCAGAAAGACGCGCCCGGTGTCGCGGGCGTATCGGTCCCCGAGCCGGTACTCGCGGTCGACGGTCGGCATGATCGGCTTACGCTCGCGTACGAAGGTCCGCGAGCTCGACGACCTCCGTCTTCATCTGGTCCGGTGGATTCGGCGACTGGACGAAGCGCCCGAGCATGCCGCCCTCGCCGTTGCCGAGCGTGTTGAGCCAGTTGGGGAACGCGGGCCCCGGATCGTCGTGCGCGACGACGATCCGGGCCGAGCCATCCGGCTCGTACTTCGCCGTGAACTTGTTCACGCCGATCTGGAAGAAGCGGTGATCGAGCGACTCCATCCAGTAGTTCGAGATCTGGAGACTCCAGATCTGGCATTCGGGGATGTCGTCGAGCGTCACGAGCAACGCTTCGTCCGGTCCGAGCTTCCAGTAGCTCTGGTAGTAGCAGATGTTCGGGTCGCCCCCGGCCGCGTGCAGGACCTTCTGGTCGTGCTTCGGAAGTCCGTTCAGCGTCGTCTCGTGGTAGAGGTTCATCCAGTCCACGCCGAGCTGGACCGTGGCCTCGAGGAAGCCGAGCGCACGCTCGAGCTGCCCCTCGAGCTCGGTCGGCACGAGGTTGTTGTTCGGCCGCTCCGGATTCAGGCACTCGATCTGCAGCTCGGCGACCCGCTCTTCCTCCTTGATACCGTACGTCTGGCGCACGACCATGATGCGGGAGTCTTCCTTCATCGGAAGCCAGTTGCCGGGCTTCGGGGTCGCGCTCACGAGCAGCTCGAAGGTGCCGTCGGGCCGGATCTCCATGTCGGTCGCGTCGATCTCGCCGGTGCTCTTCATCCCGCCCGGGTCGCCGGCGCCGCCCTTCGTGCCGAAGCTCAGCCACCGGGTGGTCCCTCGCGTGCCGGTGATGCGGTAGTCGAAGCGGCCGTCGATGACGCAGTTCAGGTAGTACGCGTCGGGGTTGTCGTTGAGGATCTTCTTCGTCTCGTCGGCGAGGCGGAAGAAGGCGGGGTACTGGGGGTCGGCGTAGTCGACGGCGCTCTCGAGGCCGGCGCGCAGCATGCGCGTGAGATAGCGGTACCCGTCGGCCCGGGTCTGGAGGTCGCCGGGCACGCCTTCCTGATCCAGGAGCGTGCCCGCGGCCTTCAAACGGTCGCAGAAGGCCTCCCACATGCTGCCGTCTTCGAGGCGCTTTCGCGCCGTGGCTTCGTCCATTGGTTGGTAATGGCAGTTGGCGGTATCGCGGGCAACGCCGCCCCGAGCCGCGCGCCGCCGCACGGAATTTGAACCGTACCGACCTCTTGGTACACGACGTTCAGATGTCGCCACGCACCACATCGTTCGCGCCACGGTCCGTCGCCGACGTCTGCGAGTGGGACTTCGAGGCCGACGTGGTCGTCGTCGGCTACGGATCTGCCGGAGCGTCCGCCGCGATCGGCGCCGCCGAGGCGGGGGCGCGTGTGCTGCTGTTCGAGGGGGCGTCGGGCAGCGGCGGCACCAGCGCGATGGCCGGGGGCGACATCTACCTGGGCGGCGGCGGCGGCACGTCGGTCCAGCGCAAGAACGGGTTCGAGGACACCACCGAGGACTTCTTTCGATACATGATGATGGCCGGTGGCCCCGATGCGGACGAGGAGAGGGTGCGCCTCTATGCGGATGGCGCGCTCGACCACTTCGCGTGGCTCCAGTCGGTCGGGGTGCCCTACAGCGACACCTACCTCCCCGGGAAGCCCGTGATGCCCGGGACCGGCGACTGCCTCATCCTCTCGGGCAGTGAGGAGGCCTGGCCGTTCTCGGAGCGGGCGAAGCCGTGTCCCCGGGGACATCTGCCGAAGGCGATCGGAGAGGCCGGGGGCCGCGTGTTGGTCGACGCACTGGCGAGCCACGTGCGGGCGCTCGGGGTCGAAGAGCACTTCGACGCGCGTGCGACCGCCCTCGTGGTGGACGGAGCCCGGATCGTCGGCGTCGTCGTCCGCGCCGACGGCGAGGAGAAGTGCGCCCGGGCCCACGGCGGCGTGATCCTCTGTACCGGGGGATTCGTCCTGAACGAGGAGATGCTGCGGGAATACGCGCCGCAGATCTCGCGCCTCACGGACGATTCGCTGAGCGCCGGCTACGATGACGGTAGCGGCATCCAGCTGGGCCAGAGCGTCGGCGGGGCGGCGATCCACATGGACGAGATGTTCGTCACGCTGCCGTTCTACCCTCCTCAGTCGCACGTGAAGGGCATCCTGGTGAACGAGCGCGGGCAGCGTTTCATCAACGAGGACGCCTACCCGGGCCGCATCGCCTCCTACTGCTTGCGGCAGGTCGGCGATCGCTTCTTCCTTCTGGTCGACAACGAGATCTTCGAGCAGCCGAGCGAGCTCTCGCGGATCGAGATCGCGGCCGTGGGCGAGACGTGGGACGAGATCGAGCGCGCGCTCGGGTTCGTGGAGGGGACGCTCACGTCGACCGTCGAGATCCACAATCGCCACGCGGCTCGCGGGGAAGATCCCTTGTTCCACAAGCACGAGAAGTGGCTGAAGCCGCTCGATCGGGCGCCGCTCGCGGCGTTGTCGTGTCACCTCCGCGAGACGTTCTATCCGTACTTCACGCTCGGCGGCCTCCGGGCCCGGCCCACGGGTGAGGTGCAGCGGTCGGACGGGAGCGTGATCGAGGGGCTCTACGCGGCGGGGCGGACCGCGTGCGGGTTGCCCCGTTGGGGCGAGGGGTACAGCTCCGGCATGTCCCTGGGCGACTGCACCTTCTTCGGCCGCCAGGCCGGCCGAGCGGCGGGCGAGAGAGCGAGGACGGCATGAGCGCAGAGACGGTGGAGCCGGGACGCGAGTTCGAGGTCGATGGAGTGCTCGCGGCCGCCCGCGAGCGAACGGGGCTCAGCGACTTCGGGGACGACGCGTTTCGCGAACCTATGGTGCGGCTCCTCGACGCGCTCGAGAACGAAGCCGGGTTGAACGCCATGGGGCGTGCGATTCAGCGCGAGCGAGTCGTGAACATCCTCGCGACGCGTGCGCGGATCGAGGACTACTACGGGCGCCATCCCGAGATCGACGACGAGCACATCGGTGCGCCCATCGTGATCTGCGGGCTTCCCCGCACCGGCACGACGATGCTGCATCGCGTGATGGCGGAGGATCCGGAGTTCGACGCGGCGCTCTGGTACGAGGTGCGCTTTCCTGCGCCGTTCGACGGCTGGACGCCGGGCGAGCCCGACGCGCGCATCCCGGCCGCCGAGGAAGAGGTCCGGATGACGACCGAAGGGTCGCCCGAGTTGATGGCGATCCACCCGTTCTCCGCCACGGCACCCGACGAAGAGATCATGCTGCTCGAGCAGTCCTTCCAGAGTCGCGTTCCCGAGTCCTACTGTCATCTGCCGAAGTTCTCCGCGTGGCTCGACGCGCAGGACCAGCAGCCGGGCTACGACTACCTGCTGCGGAGTCTCAAGTTCCTCCAGTGGCAGCATCGGCAGCAGGGGCGGGCGCGGCCCCGCTGGGTGCTGAAGGCGCCGCATCACCTCGACCACATGCCGCGGCTCTTCCGGATCCTTCCCGACGCGACGGTCGTCCAGACGCATCGCGACCCGGTGCAGTCCATCCCGTCGATCTGCTCTCTCTCGTATCACCTCGAGAAGCTCGGAGCCGACGAGCCGGATCCCCACGCGACCGGGGCCCACTGGAGTCGGGCGTGGGCCCGGTCGCTGCGGCGATGCCTCGAATACCGCGCCGCGAGCAAGGAGCGCGACGATCGGTTCCTCGACATCTGGTATCTCGACTCGGTACGAGATCCGGTCGGGACCGTGCGAAGGATCTACGAGATGCTGGGGCGTGAGCTTCAGCCGATCGCCGAAGAGAAGATGAAGCGCCACACCGAAGACAACGCGCGGGAAAAGCGCGCGCCCCATGCGTACTCGCTCGAGCAATTCGGACTCACCGAAGAAGGGCTCGCGAAGGAGTTCGTCGACTATCGGGAGAAGTACATCCTCTCCCGCGAAGCGGAGTAGGGAGCCATCATGCCAACCGTCCGAAACGAGAACATCGTCTTCTCCGACGCCGCCCTCGTCGGTGGCGCGGTCGAGATCTCGACCGCCGACCTCGAGAGCATCGTCAAGGCCACGGCCGCCGCCGGCTTCGAGGGCGTCTCGCTCTGGGCGTTCCACCATCTGGCCGCCGTCGGTCAGGGGATGAGCCCCGACGACGTGAAGAAGCTCCACACGGACGCGGGCCTCTCGGTGCCCGTCGTCGAGTCTCTGATCGGTTGGGAAGGTGGCGACACGGCGGCGATCGACGCGCAGTGCGGCCCGACCTTCGACGTCGCGGACCTCTACGGGGCGAAGACCGTGGCCGGGGTCGTCATGAGTCCGACGCTCGAGTCCTTCGACGCGGCCGCGGCGGGGCTCGCGCATCTCGGCAAGCGCGGCGCCGATCGCGGCATGCGCGTGTGCATCGAGTGGCTGCCCTGGTCGGGGTTGAAGGACCTCGCGTCGGCGTGGAAGCTCGTTCAGGCGGCCGGCGGCGACAACCTCGGCCTCGTCGTCGACACGTGGCACTGGCTCCGGCAGCCGGGCGGCCCCGACGTCGAGACTCTGCGCGCGGTCCCGGGCGACCGGATCCATCTGGTCCAGATCGACGACGCGGCCAAGACCCCGAGCGGCGAGGACCCGATGATGGAGTCGATGACGCGCCGCCTCCTCCCGGGAGACGGCGACGTGGACTTCCGAGAGCTCTTCGGCGTCCTCGACGACATCGGCGCCGACCCGATCTGGGGCCCCGAGATCTTCAACGTCGAGCTGATGGCGCTCGGCCACGAAGAGATGGCCCGCCAAATCGCCACCTCCACCCGCACCCTCCTCGGCGCCTAAGGGGACGTTCGTTACCTTTTCCCGATTTGTTACCTTTTCGGCCGCCCGGGCCCCCGACCTCGGCGCGGGGCCTCCGAGGGGGAGCAGCGCTCAGGAGCGATCGAGGGGCGCCGTTCGGGACTGGGCTTCGACCTTCTCTTCGAGGGCGGCCTGCCACGCGGACATGGGCTGGAACTCCGGCTCCGATTCGATGCGCGAGCGCGCGGCGTCCAGGATCTCTTCGTCGGCCTGGTCGAGGTCGTACGCGTCGGCGAACGGTTGGGCGACGTGGAACGGCGTGTCCACGAAGCACTCGACGCCGTTGCCCTCGCAATCGGTGAAGTAGAGCGACCAGGCGTTGCCGTGAAAGATGGGGAGGATGTCGCTCACGCCCGCTTCGACGAGGTTGGCGCGGATCGCGCGGAGGTCGTCGAGGCTGCCGGTGCGGAAGGCGAGGTGGTCGACCATCATGAACGCGGGGGTGGGCGGCTCGACGCCGCGCACGAGCACGACCTGATGGTGGTTGTGCGGGTCCTGGCTGATGAAGCAGAGCTCGCCGCCATCGGGAGTCGGCCCGCGGTTGGTCACGTGGAACCCGAGCGCATTGCAGTAGAACGCGCAGAGCTCGTCGAGGTTCCGCGCCGCAAGCGTGCTGTGAGCGAGCGTGAGTCGGGGCTTTCGGGACGGCATGGGAGGTCTCTATCGCACTCCGGGGAGGCAGGACAACGGGGCTGACCAGTCGGTTCGAGCCGCGGCCCGCGCCGAGTTCAGATTCGCCCCCCGGTCAGGTATCGTCAGCGCCATGGAGCAGCTGCCGAAGATCATCAGTGTGGACGACCACGTCGTCGAGCCTTCTCACGTGTGGCAGACCTGGTTGCCCGAGAAGTACAGAGCGAACGGCCCGCGCGTCATCCGGGAGCGGTTCGGACAGTTCAGCCTCGAGAAGGGCGCCAAGTACAAGAACCCGCTGGACCCGAACGGCCAGTGGGGCGACGCGTGGATGTACGAGGACAAGCTCATCTACGTACACAAGCGGCACGTGGCGATCCCTCTCGAGGCGACCCCGGACGGCGACAAGGCGAAGTTCGACCGCTCCAAGATGACCATGACCGCGATGACGTACGACGAGATGCGGCCGGGCTGCTACGACCGCGACGCGCGGATCAAGGAGTTCGAGGAGAACTGGATCGACGGGTCCCTGCCGTTCCCGACGTTCCCGCGGTTCTGCGGCCAGACGTTTTACGAGGGGAGCGACAAGGAGCTGGGGCTCGCGTGCGTGCGGGCGTACAACGACTGGATGGTCGACGAATGGTGTGGGCCGTCGGGCGGCATGAACATCCCGCTCTGCATCATCCCGCTCTGGGACGTCGAGCTCGCGGTCGAGGAGATCCAGCGAAACGCGAAGCGCGGCGTGCGCGCCGTCTGCTTCAGCGAGCTGCCGAGCCACCTCGGCCTGCCGAGCATCCACACGGGCTACTGGGACCCGATGTTCCGGGCGTGCGAAGAGACGCACACCGTCGTCTGCATGCACGTGGGTTCGTCGTCGACCGACCCGACCGGCTCTCCCGACGCCCCCGGCGCCGCGCGGGCGATGATCTCCTTCAACAACTCGATGACCTCGCTCGGCGAGTATCTCTTCAGCGTCATGCCGAAGTTCCCGAAGCTCAAGATCGCGTACTCCGAAGGCCAGGTGGGATGGATCCCCTACGCCTTGGAGCGCGCCGACTACGTCTGGGAGCATCACGACGGTTGGATGGGCGCGAAGAACCTCCTCCCGGAGAAGCCGTCGTCCTTCTACTACGGCCGGGTCTACGGCTGCTTCACGTCGGACTACCACGGCATGAAGAATCTCGACGCGCTCGGCGTCGACCAGATCTGCTTCGAGACGGACTACCCGCACACCGACACCTCGTGGCCGGACACCGTCGAGGTGGTGAAGGAGATGCTCGACGGTGTGCCCGACGATCTCGCCTACAAGGTCGTCCGCGGCAACGCCATCCAGATGTTGGAACTCGACCGGACCTGAGCCGCACCCCCCTGCCATGGCCAAGAAGCGAGCGGCCGCCAAGCGCGCGGCGCCGCGCGCGCCGCAGCGGACGGCCCGGTGGGCGGCGCAGCGCGAGGAGCTCCTCCACGCGGCACAGAGGGCGATTCGCAAGCGCGGCGAGGCCGTGTCGATGGAGGACATCGCGCGCGAGGCGGGGATCACGCGGCCGATCTTGTACCGCCACTTCGGTGACCGGCGCGGGACCGCGATCGCGCTCCGGGACTGGATGATGGCGCCCTTCGTCAGCTCGCTGCCGCCGATCCTGTACGGCCGCGGTCTCGATGGGGGAACGTCGAACGAAGAGCTGCGCGACGAGCTCGTCGTCGCCCTCTACGCGTTCGTCGCGCACCTCGCGACGCTCATCGAAGCGAACCCCGAGGTCTACCGCTTCCTTCGAACGCAGGGCATGTTCGACGACAAGTGGGAGATGAAGGAGGGCGAGTGGAGTGATCCGCTCTCCGAGGGAGTCGGGCGGGTGCTCGCGAAGATCGCCGGCAAGCGAGGGGTCGAGCCACAGACCGCCCGGGTGTGGGGGTACGCACTGATCGCGATGGTGGGCGGCCCTCTCGAGTGGTGGGCCGTGACCCGCACGGTCGACCGCGTCGAGATCGAGCGCGATCTGATGCAGATCATCCGGGGCTGCGTCGATGGCCTCACGGCCTCGCTACCGACCCGGAGACGCCCCGCGCCGAAGCCCCCCCGCCGCCGCGCCGGCTCCGGGAAGCGCTAGAGCGGCACTGCTTCGGCCGGCCCGGGTCACGTGGTGGCGGCGGCTTCCGGAACCTCGTTGATGGCCTCCTCGGTCGGGAGGAGGATGCCGGCGGCGCGTGGATAGCCCGCGTACTGCGCGACCGTGATCACGACCTCGCGGAGCTGCTCGGCCGTGAGTTCGCCGTTCTTCAGAGACGACTTCGCCTGGATCTTGAACGTGTCCTTCTCCCCCATGCCGGCGATGATGCCCATGATGACGAGTCTCCGCTCCTTCACCGAGAGCTGCTCGCGGGTCCAGATCTCGGCGAACAGCTGCTCGAGCATCAGGTCCGAGAAGGGCATCGCGCCGCGGGGCGGCGTGACGACGTCTCCCGCGTAGACCTTCGAGATCATCTCCGCGCCGCGCTTCCAGCGTTCTTCGTTCGTAGCCATGGCGTGTCCTCGTAGCGAAAAGCCTCCCCTTGAAGAATGCAGGGTAATGTAAGAATACATCTCTCTGCATGAATTTCAGGGAGGATTCGGAGTGACGTTCGATCTCGTGATCCGCGGTGGCCGCGTCGTGGACGGCAGCGGCATGCCCGCCTACGCGGCGGACGTCGCCATCCGCGACGGACGCATCGCCCGTGTCGGGCGCGTGACGGAGTCCGCGCGTCGAGAGATCGACGCCGACGGCGCCATCGTCACGCCCGGCTTCATCGACGTGCACACGCACTACGACGTCCAGCTCGATTGGGATCCGATCGCCTCGCCCTCGTGCTTCCACGGCGTGACCACCGTGCTGACCGGCAACTGTGGCTTCACGCTCGCACCGTCGAAGCCGGACGACGTGTCCTGGCTCGCTGCGATGCTCTCGCGCGTCGAGGGCATGTCGAAGGAGGCGCTCGCCGCCGGCTTCCGGTTCGACGGCGGCTCGTTCGGCGACTTCTGGGGGCGCCTCGACGGCCGGCTCGGGGTGAACGCCGGCGGCTACGTCGGTCACTGCGCCGTTCGCCGCCACGTGATGGGCGACGACGCCTCGGAGCGCGCGGCCAC
>JAUIFY010000396.1 GCA_030430245.1 bacterium
GCACTGAAGGCGCTGGTCGACCGGCAGATCGACGCGGGACAGAACGGACTCGTCCCCTGTGGATCGACCGGGGAGTCCGCGACGCTCAGCCACGACGAGCACGCCGAGGTCATCGAGACCGTCGTCAAGCACACCGCGGGGCGCGTTCCCGTCGTGGCAGGCACCGGTTCGAACTCGACCGCCGAAGCCGTCCGGCTGACCAAAGACGCCGAGGCCGCCGGTGCCGACGGCGCGCTTCTGATCTCGCCGTACTACGTGAAGCCCACGCAGGACGGCATCGTCGCCCATTACCGTGCGGTGGCGGAAGCGACCTCCCTACCGATCGTCCTCTACAACATTCCCGGCCGAACCGCCTCGACGATCGAGATTCCCACCTTGGCCGAGCTCGCCGAGGTCGACAACATCGTCGCCGTGAAGGACTCGACCGGCTCCCTCGATCGGGTGACGGATACGATCGCGGCGTGCGGGGACAAGATGGCGGTGCTGTCCGGCGACGACTCGCTCACGCTTCCGCTGATCGCGGTCGGCGCCGCCGGCGCGATCTCGGCCGTGTCGAACGTGATCCCGACGGAGATGGCCGAGCTGACGGGAGCCGCCCTCCAGGGCCGTTGGGACGAAGCGCGGGCGCTGCACTATCGCGTCCTGCCCCTCATCCGCGCGTGCTTCCTCGAGTCGAACCCGATCCCCGTCAAGGCCGCGGTCGCGATGCTGGGGCTCTGTGAGAACTCCGTCCGTCTTCCGCTGCGTGCCATCTCGGAGGACGCGAAGGGGAAGCTCGAGGCCGCCATGCGCGCGTTCGGACTCGAGCCGACCGGAGTCGCACCGTGAGCACCGCGCCCGTCCGGGTCGCGATCGCCGGAGCCGGCGGCCGCATGGGACGCATGCTCCTGAACCTCGCGACCGCGCATCCGGGGCTCGACGTGACGGCGGCGTTCGAAGTCGCGGGACACCCGGTCGTCGGGGAAGACGTCGGCATCCTCGCCGGCGCGGGCGCGAGCGGAGTCGCCGTGACCGACGACGCTTCGGCGGCCCTGGACCGGGCGGACGTGGTGATCGAGTTCACGCTGCCCGAGCCGTCGCTCGAGCACATCGAGATCGCGGCCGCGGGCGGCTGCGCCGTCGTCCTCGGGACGACCGGATTCTCCGCCGAGCAGCAGGCCGTCCTCGACGAGCGAGCGAAGCGGATCCCATTGCTCCAGGCGTCCAACATGAGCGTCGGAGTGACGGTGCTCACGCAGGTCGTGGAGGACGTGGCGCGGCGCCTCGGGGGCGCCTTCGACATCGAGCTCGTCGAGACCCATCACCGCAAGAAGAAGGACGCCCCGTCGGGAACGGCGCTGACCCTGGCGCGCGCGGCGGCGGTGGGACGCGGCGCGGATCTCGACGAGTGGGCGACCTACGGGCGGTCCGGCATCGTGGGGGAGCGCCCGGACGAGGAGATCGGGATCATGGCCCTCCGCGGTGGTGACGTGGTGGGCGACCACACCGTCTACTTCTACGGAACCGGAGAGCGCCTCGAGCTGACCCACCGGGCGCAGAGTCGGGAGGCCTTCGCGTCGGGGGCGGTCCGGGCCGCCGCGTGGCTCGCAGGGAAGGCTCCGGGGGCCTACTCGATCCGCGACGTCCTCTTCGGGGAGCCCTGAATCCCCGCCGACGAGCCACCGGCCGTTCGCTTGTCGGTCCAGGACCGATCCGCTATAAAATTGGGCGCCGCGGGAGATCGGGTGCCGTCGCTTCGACGCCGCATCTCTGCCCGTGAGACGAAGGACTTGGCGGGGAGGAGCGCCCAAGGATGCCGCACCGAGCCTTTATCGGCGTCGGATCGAATCTCGGCGACCGTACGGGAAACATCAACGAAGCGATCGACAAGCTGCTGGAGCTTCCCGATACGCGGATCGTGCGCCTCTCGTCGTTCTACGAGAGCGAGCCCCATGGCGACGCCAAGACCTGGTTCGTCAACGCGGCCATCGAGCTCGAGACCGAGTTCAAGTCGACCGACTTCCTGAAGAAGCTGAAGGCGATCGAAGAGGCCATGGGCCGAAAGCGGGTCAAGGGCAAGAAATGGGGCTCGCGGATCATCGACCTCGACATCCTGTTCTTCGACCAGGAGATCGCGAACGGGCGAAATCTGAAGCTGCCCCATCCGCGAATCGCCGAGCGCCGGTTCGTCCTCCTGCCGCTGGCCGAGATCGCGCCCCAACACAACCATCCGGTGCTGGGCCAGACGATCTCGCAGATCCTGGCGAGCACTCAGGACACGAAGCGCGTCACCCTGCTCCCTCCGAACGCCTGAGCGACTCCCCGAGTCACCCCGCGTACGGCCACGAGTGGTGCTCGATGCGTCCCGAGAGTCAGGCGTTCGCTTCGCGATCGAGCTCGCGCCGCGTCTCCGCGATCGCCTCGGCGAGGGCCTCGCGGCGACGGGCGATCTCGCGAGAGGCGTCCGGCCGACCGGCGAGCCCCGGATCGTCCACCAGGGCCCCATACCGCTTCAGGACGACGCGGAAGGCCCTCAGCGACCCGAGGTCCGGGTACCTCTGTGCGGCGATCCGAGCGAAGTCCCGGGCGCGCTCCAGCGGGTAGATGAACTCGGGCCAGGACTCCACGGGAACGCCGCGTTCGGAGCGCGCGACGTCGTCGAGCTTGGCCGCGAACTCGTCGAGGAGGACGAGGTGGGTTTCCATCAGCTCGGGATAGCGGCTCCAATAGCAGCCTCCGAAGGCCGCGCTCGCCACCGTCACCAGAACGACGAGAATCGCGGCGATCGGCGGGTTCGAGCGCCGGTTCAGCTTGACCCTCCCCATCCACGCTCTTAGCATATCTCTGGTCGTTTCCCCGGGGCCATGTCCGCTCTACCGCCCATCTACTTCGAGCGCCTGCTCGAAGACTCTCCGGATATCATCGTCGCGGTCGATCGGCACGGACGCATCGACACTGGGCTACACGGCGGCGGAGGTGAAGGGCCGTTCGGTCGATTTCATCTACCCGACGATCGACGACGCCCGGTCCGTCATGGCCGCCATGCGGGACGACTCGATCGACGCCCCCGGCAAGGTGCGCAACTTCCAGACGACGTTCGTCACGAGCGGGGGCGAGCGCATCGCGGTCGCGATCTCGGGTGCGCTGATCTACGACGAGAACGGCGAGGAGTCGGGATCCATCGGCTTCGCGAAGGACCTCCGGGAGATCCACCTGCAGGACCAGCTCGCGACTCTCGAGGAGATCTCGGTCAGCGTGGCGCACGAGATCAACAACCCGCTCTCCGCGATCCTGAACAACCTCTCGCTGCTCGGCGGCGAGATCCGTCGCCTCGCCGGCGACGGCGATTGCGACGTGGAGCTCGAACGCATCGACTCGATCGAAGCCTCCATCGACAAGATCCAGACGATCGTCAACCGCCTCGGCACGATGGCCGGCCAGAAGCGGTACGACACGCGCGAGTACCTCCCGGGCACCCGGATGGCCGATCTCACCTGGGAAGACCCGGGCACGACGGAAGGCGCGCCGTCTCCGGCCGCGTCGGAGGTCGTCGCCGACAGTCGGCTGTCCGGCTTGCGCGTCCTCGTGGTCGACGACGACCTCGCGGTGTGCCACTCCGTGGGAGATCTGCTGCGCGCGCACGGCTGCGAGGTCGAGACGGCGACGTCGGGGCGGAGCGCGCGCGACATCCTGATGGAGCGAACGTTCGATCTCGTCCTCAGCGACGTTGTGATGCCGGATGTCGACGGGTACGACCTCTTCATGTTCATCCGGGAGCGCTACCCGGAGACGCCCGTCATCTTGATGACGGCCTTCTTCTACGACCGGGATCACGTGATCAAGCGATCCAAGCTCGAGGGCCTCGACGGGGTTCTCTTCAAGAAGCCGGTCGAGCCGAGTCGTCTGATCGAGATCGTGCGCGAGCGCTGCGGTCGCTGAGCCCCACCATGGCGATCCGGATCAACCGCGTCTACACGCGCACCGGCGACAAGGGCGAAACGCGTCTCGTCGGCGGCGCGGCGGTCCGCAAGGACTCGGCGCGCGTGGAGGCGTACGGCACGGTCGACGAGCTGAACAGCGTCCTCGGCCTGGCGCGGACCTTCAACGAGGAGGCCCTGACGGCGCGCCCCGGCCCCGGGCGGACGGCCCGCGCCGCGGCCCGGGAGCTCGACGACGTCCTGAAGCGCCTCCAGAACGAGCTCTTCGACCTGGGAAGCGAGCTCGCCACGCCTCCGGGTGAGTCGTACCCCGGCATGATCCTGGTGGGCGACCCCGAGATCCGCGCGCTCGAGGGGGTGATCGACCGGTGCCAGGAAGACCT
>JAUIFY010000397.1 GCA_030430245.1 bacterium
GTCTTCCCGTTGATCGGCTTCCAGCGCCCGGACCTGCTGCCGCTCTCGGTGAATCTCCGGAACCTCCCCGTCCGCCAGATCAACGGTGGCGTCGATCCCCTCATCCCCGAGGATCCGGCCACGGCGTCGGCCGCGCGGCTCGACGAGCTCGGCTACGACTACCGCTACTGGCTGCTCCTCGACCGCGGGCACGAGGCCGGCGGCTACGTCTGGGATTGCCTCTACGCCGGTGCCGCGGACTTCGTGCGCGAGTCGAACCCGCCGCACGTCGTGTTCGCGGTCGACCCGAGCCTCGACGTCGCCGACCCCGCGAGCGGGCTCGACCTGCGGTTCGACGCGGCCTACTGGGTCTCGGGCATCCGCCCCCGCGACCCGGACGCGCGAGCGACCGTCGACGTGACGAGCCTCGCCTTGCCGCGCCGCGAGGAGAGTGTCGAGCGCATCGATCGCATGGTGGACAACGCGGACACGGGCGCGGATCTCTGCGGTCCGAACCCCGATGTGCAGACGGGCGACCGCTGGCACGAGCGGGCCATCGAGCGGATCCCCGGCGACGAGCTCGCGCGCCGCAACGCGATCGAGGCCCGCTTGGAGAACGTGTCGGCGGCGACGTTCGACGTGGAGCGCGCCGCGATCGATTCCGACGCCGAAGCGACGGTCTCGGTGTCGACCGACGGTCCGAGCTCGCTCACGCTGCGCGGCCTCGCGCCTGGGCTTCGCGTTGCGATCGGCGACGACGGGAGGACGGTGGGCGAGGACGGGAGCGTGAGCCTCGACGTGCCTGCGGGCGCGAGCACGATCGAGATTCTTCCGGACGGGTGAGGCTCGCGAGACTCCGTTGGGGGCAGTCGTTGCGGACGACGGAATCGTCGCGCCCGGAGAACCCGGCCGAGCGCGATCGACATCGGGATCCGGACGCCGGGCCGTGCACGGCGCGGATCGACCCCGGAACCCGCGGGTGGGTCTCCCGGCGGAAGGGGAGTGCCGGAGTGCCCCTGGGGCGCCGGCGCATCCGTACGCGCGCGCCGTCGCGGACGATCCTCACCGGCTCGGCGCCGACTCCCCGAGGATCGAGACCCGCTCGCCCCTTCGCGTATGCGGGTAGGAGTCCCAGACCGCGTGGTGCTGCGTGCACCGATTGTCCCAGAACGTGAGCGTGTTCGGCTCCCACTGCACGCGGCAGTGCAGCCGCGGCGTCGTCGCGATGTGGTCGTAGAGCATGTCGAGCGTCGACCGGCTCTCTTCGGGGCCGAGCCCGACGATGTGCGACGTGAAGCCCCGGTTCACGTACAGCACCTTGCGCCCGGTTTCCGGATGCCGCGTGACGACCGGGTGCCGATTGCGCGGGTACCCGCCCTCGGGCGGAGTCGTCCGGTAGGCGCCCACGTAGGGGATCGCGCCGTCGTGCACCGCCTCGAGCGGATCGAGAAAGTCCTTCATGCGATCAGAGAGGATCTCGTAGGCCAGGTACATGTCGGCGAAGAGAGTGTCGCCGCCGCCGCAGGCGGGAGTCTCGGTGATGTAGAGCATCCTCTCGAGAAGAACGACAAGCCGGACGCGCATCAGTACGAGGACCGTTTCCTCGCGCCGGATTTGTTCCAATGGCAGAGCCAGAATCGCACGCCGCGCAATGGCAAGGTTGCGCGCGAGCTACGCGACCCCGGTCCATATGGGAAGCAGGTGCATCTGTTCGTGCGCAAAACGTCGAAGGTCGGAGGGGCGACGGCGCCCTTCGTGTACTGTGGGCAGCCGGGGTTCGTGGACTGGGAGGGGGAGAAGCCGATTACGTTTCGCTGGCGGATCGAGCCGGCGGTGCCGGCGTTCTTGTGGAAGAGGCTGGGGGTGCAGGGGGAGTGAGCCGACGTCCAGCTTCCCAAGCTGGGTGACGGGTGGGTTCGGTCGGCCGCTCCGCGTGCCGCCTCGGAGGTAAGGTTGGCGCAGCACGGTGCGGGCTGGCTTGACGTAGTCACTAAGAGCAGTCTAATGTGACTACATGGCGGATCCGAACCGAGTTGTTGGCGTGCGGGAACTAAAGAGTCGACTGAGTGCGTTTCTTCGCGAGGTAGCGGGTGGCCGTACGGTCGTCATCGGCGACCGTGCGAAGCGTCCGATCGCCCGGATCGTGCCGGTGACGGGTTCCGCGGCAGAGGCGGCGATCGAGCGCCTCGCGGGACTCGGCCGGGCGAGGCCTGGTCGGGGCAAGCCGGGTGGTTGCGAGGCGGTTCGTGCGAGGGCGGGTGGCCGCAAGGCGTCCGACATCGTCATGGAGGAACGCGTCTGATTCTCTACCTCGATACGAGCGCTCTCGTGAAGCTGTACATCGAGGAGGAGGGCAGCGAGCGGGTTCGGAGGTGGGTGCAGGACGCGGACGCCGTCGCGACGGCCCTCATCGCATACGCGGAGGCGCGTGCGGCCTTCGCTCGTCTGCGTCGCGAAAGGGGACTCTCCCCGGCCCAGCTCCGCAGGGTCGCCGGGAACCTCGAACTGGAGTGGGAGAGCTTCGTCGCGATCGAATTGACCGACGCACTCGTCCGACGCGCCGGCGGTCTGGCGGAGGCGCGGGACCTACGGGGGTACGATGCGGTGCACTTGAGCGCGAGCCTCGAGATCAGAGACGCGGGTGAGTCGCCACTCTTCGGTTGCTTTGACGATCGACTCGCGCGTGCTGCGCGTCGAGAAGGCCTGCGCGTCGCACGCTGACTCGGATCCGGCTCTTCCGGCTGGCTCGAGCCCGTGTTCCACCTGGCCTTTCTGACGTCCAGCTTACCAGGCTGGATGTCGGGTGGGTCGTCTCGGCTTCGTTTTCTTCTACGAAGTCTACGTTTCACCGAGCGTTTCTTGCGTCTGCGGGGAGGGGCTCGTGATTCGGCACTGGAGAGGGTTCCGGGTGGGTTCCGGGTCGGCCGGGCGCTGGGTCCGTCGTCTGGTTGGTCCAGGAGGCGATCGAGCTCCTTCGCATCGGTGCGCACTGCGCCGTAGTGCTTCTCGATCATCGCGAGGCTCGTGCCGGCCTGGCGGCAAATGAAGAGGGGCTTCGCGCCAGCCTCCAGGAGCGTCGTGATGTAGGTGTGGCGCGTGTTGTAGAAGGGGCGCGCGCGGATCCCGAGGGACTCGAGGGCGGGGAGCCACTCGCGGCGGTAGAAGTTGACCGCGGTGATCGGGGCGCCCGAAGGCGTCGTGAAGACGAAGTCGTCGGGGGCAGGGCGGCGAGGGCGGTGGGCGCGGAGAAGGCGCTCGAGCTTGCCCGGCAAGAGCACGTCGCGCTTGCTCCTGCCCGTCTTCGTCTGGCCGTCCGCGCCGTAGACCCGGCTGCGGCGGATCCTCACGCGACGGCTCGGGAGATCGATGTCACGCCAGCGCAGCCCGATTGCCTCCGAGGGGCGGGTGCCCGTCCAGAAGCGGAAGAAGACGAAGGCGTGGAACTGCGGGCGCTCCTCGACGAACCAGGCGAGGATCTGATCGCGCTCCTCTTCGGTGAACGGGTCGATCTCGGCAGCGTGGCGTCCGCGGTCGAGATGCCCCACGAGGCGGGGATCGAAGAGGGTGGCGAGGTCCGTGACGCGGTGCCCGGCGAGATCCGCGTCGCGAAGCATGCCGCGCAGAGCGCTGTGGATCACGCGATCGATCGTGCTTGGGGCGAGACGCTTGCGGCGGAGCGAGGTCTGCAGCTCGGTAACGTGGCTCGGGGCGAGCTCGTCGAGGCGGGTTCGTCCCAGCGAAGGGAGCACGTGGTTGCGGATGTAGGACTCGCGGTTCAGCTGCCACTTGGGGCTGACGAGGCGGGCGCTCGAGTCTGCGCTGGTCCACTCGCGAAAGAAACTGCGGACCGTGGTAGAGCGTCCGGAGGCCACAGGCATGGACGCCGGCTCGAAGCGGGACGCCAGGTTCCCGGCCGGGAACCAGCGGAGGTAGTTGAAGCTGCCGTCGCGGATCTCTTGGGCGATCAACCGAGCTCGGGCACGGACCTTCTCGCGGTTCTGCGGGGTGTCGCGCAGCTTGGTCCCTTCGTGGCTCTCGAGGCCGTCGAAGTAGAGGCGGAAAGCGAGGTAGCCGTGGCGGTTGGTCCGAACGGTGCAGCCCATTCGCGCCTACGCGGCCTGCTTCGGGCGACGGCGACCCGGCTCACGATGGTCGCGTGCCATTGGGATCGAGTCTTCGAGCATCTGATCGTCGCCGCGGATCCAGGCGTGAACGCGGGAGCGGACGAAACGCGGAGTGATTCCGCGCCGCCGGAAATAGTGGATGCCCGCCAAGAAAACACCGGAGCTCATCAGGTTGCGCACCCGCTTC
>JAUIFY010000398.1 GCA_030430245.1 bacterium
GGCTCTCCGGTGGTGGCCCCTACGCACTCGCCTGTGCGCACGAGATGCCGGATCGCGTGGTGGGCGCCGCGATCCTGGGGGGCGTCGCGCCGTCGGTCGGGCCCGAGGCGCCCGAGGGGGGAGCGGTGGCGATCACGCCGATGATCAGCCCGGCATTCCGGACCTTGCGCTGGCCGCTCGGCCTGGGGATGCGGACCCTCGTGGTCGCGCTCCGGCCGTTGGCGGATCCGGCGACCGACCTCTTTCTTCAGCTGCTTCCGCCCGGCGACAAGGCCGTGCTCTCGGAGCCGGCAACCCGGCGGATGTTCCACGACGACATCATCCACGGGAGCCGCTCTTGGATGGAGGCGCTCTTCCTCGACGTCGGCTTGTTCGGCCGGCCGTGGGGCTTCGATGTGCGGAACGTCCGGGTTCCCGTGCACCTCTTCTACGGGGACGCCGACAACATCGTGCCGGTCGAGCACGGTCGGCACCTCGCGCAGCTCCTGCCCGACGCGCGTCTCGACGTTCGGCCGCAGGAGGGGCACCTCGGGGGCCTCGGCGCGACCCGGGAGATCTTCGGCGCGCTGCTCGGCGATGCCGTCCCCACCTCGATCGCTCCCGACGAGCGACGGGCGAAGAGGTAGCGAGGCGGCGCTCCGGCCCGGGGATCCGCCCGGGCCGCGGCGCTCATGGGGCGCTCTGGAAGAACGTCCAGATCTCGTCCGTCGCTCGGTACGGGCCCTCGGGATCCGTCGCCCCGCCGGGCCAGACGTGTGAGATGCCCGCGATCGCGCACAGCTGGGTCGTCGTGCCCTGGTCGCACGACGGCGCGGCCTCGCAGCTGGCGTTCGACGCCGGAGCCGAGCTCGTGCGCTCGGCTCCGCACCCGTTCGAGCCCGCGAGCTGATCGAAGGCGACCTCCCCCAGCACGAAGGGCACGACCGGGTCGTCGACGTTCTGGACGATCAGCACGGAGTTCGCGCGCGCGGGCTCACAGCTCGAGGCGATGCCGCCCGCGACGGGTGCGGTGGCGGCCAGGGTGTCTGCGGCCTGGCAGGCGAGTCGGAACGTCATGGCGCCTCCGTTCGAGAAGCCCGTCGCGAAGATCCGGTCGGAATCGATGCAGACTTCGTCTTCGATCGCGGCGATCATGTCGCGGGTGAAGCCGACGTCGTCGACGTCGAGCGCCGCGGCGGGATCGCAGCAGACGCCGGCGTTCCACGAACGATCGACACCGGCCCCGGCGGCGACGACGAAACCTTCGGCGGCGGCCTTCGACTCGAAGTCGCTCACGGCGAGGAACGCTTCCGGCGTCGAGCCGACTCCGTGGTAGGCGAGGACCAGCGGCGCCGGGCGCCCGGTGAGCGCGGACGCGGGGACCGAGAGCACGAAGCGTCGGTCTCGCCCGCCCGAGGCGATCACGACCTCCCGGGTCCCCGCGACGGCGGTCTTCCCGTCGCAGATCGAGGCGTTGCCGGACGTGGCGTCGTCGCCGCAGGCCGCAGCGACGAGTGCGAGGACTCCGAGCAGTGCGAGAAGGGAGAGGGAATGGATGTGTGTGGTCAGGGGCATGTCAACTCCAGGGGTTCCAGAACGTCATCTGATCGGGATCGGGGTTCGCGATCCGGGGAAGGGGGGGCGGCTCCATGCGTCGCACGGGCTGTCTCGCCCGAGCGAGGCTCCGGCCCCATTCGTGCAGGCGTTGGGCTCCCCACTCCGCGGCGTGGTTGCTCGAGTTGCTCGGTCCTTCCGCTTGCCGGACGTTCCCCCGCGGATCGACCTCGACCGACGCGTGCTCGCCGCGGTGTCGAACGTGGAAGAGGAAACACTCGCCGGCGACGGCCGATCGCGCGTACGAAGCGATGCAGTTGTCCATGAGACGGGCTTCCGCGCGAACTCGATCCACGGACGCCAGGAACTCGATGCCGTCGACCTCGGGAAGAGGCACGGGAGGCCGGGCGGTGGGCTGGTCGAGGGTTCGGCGAAGAGCGCGAGGCGTGCGGTCCGGTGCATGCCGTCGTCGGGGTCTCGGGGTGGGAGGCTCGGGTGGGCGCTGGCGCTCCCGCGCTCGCCTCCGTCGGAGGCCGTCGTGCCACTGGATCGCCCGGTGGACGAGCCCCGTGAGGCGCCCTTGGAACGGATGCGCGTAGTCGGTCACGAATCGCACCGCGTAGCCGATGTCCTCCAGGTGGTCGGCCGAGAGCGATCGCCCGGTGAACTCGGCGATCGCCGCCACCGCGTCGCCGATGTCGCGCTCGCTCGCGCGCTCGAAGCACTTGCGCTGCAGCTCCGACGCGTCGGCTAGCCGCGCGGCCCGTCCGTCGGACACGTGCAGGAGAGTCGCCACCAGTGCGCGGGGCTCGGTGAGTGGCCTCTCGAGGACGAACGAGCGGAGATGGGTCACCAGGCTCGCGGGCGCGAACGTCGGGAGATTCATGAGCGTCCGGTTCAACGATCGATAGGCCTGGCCGTTCGGGGAGAAGAGCGATCGCCAGTCGCGGAGGGCCGCGAGCTTCGCCGCGGTGCCGTCGTCGGGGGGGAGGCCTCGGCTCCGGCACCACGGCTCGTACAGATCGTCGAGGCGCGCCAGTGCGATCGCCGCCGCCCGGTAGCGCACGACGTCTCGGGCCAGGAAGCGGTCGGCGTAGAGGTCCGGGTGGCACGCGAGCCGCGGCACGTGCTGGTCGACGGCGAGGACCGCGCGTTGCACGTCGTGGGCGTCGGGGTGGATCTCGCGCAGTCCGCGAGAGCGGGCCGCGAGCAAATGTCCCTGGACGATGGGGAGCGGCGGGACCGGAACGCGGCGGCGACAGCGCGCGCGGATCGCGGCGAGCACGTGGTCGGCGGCGCGCTCCGCGTCGCAGAGGTCGAACGAGACGGGTTCCCGTGGCTCGGCTCCGGGCAGGAGAGTGGCGCGCGCGTCGCTCGGCGGGTCGATCGTGAATGCATAGGGCTCCAGCCGCACGACCACGGGTTCGACGAACTCGTGCTCGATGCGCAGCTCCGGACCCCGTGCGACGAAGTGATAGCCGAGCAAAGCGCGAACGTGTCTGCCACCGTCTCACGTGGTCGTCAATGCCGATCTCGCAAGTGCGTGTGGTAGAACGAGTTCCATGCCCGTGCAGACCAGACGAGAGGGCCGCGTTTGCGTCGTGACGCTCGATCGCGAGGCCAAGCGCAACGCGATCGACGAAGAGATGACGCTCGCGATCGATGCCGCGCTGAACGAATTCGAGGACGACCCCGAGATCCGGGTCGGCGTCCTCACCGGCGGCCCGTCGGTGTTCTCCGCCGGAACCGACCTGGCCGGTGGCTCCGGCAAGCCGACGCCCCGCGGCGGCGAATACGGCATCATTCGGCGAAAGCGGACGAAGCCGCTCATCGCGGCCGTGGAAGGTGTCGCGTTCGGCGGCGGGCTCGAGATCGCGATGGCGTGCGACCTCGTCGTCGCGTCGAGAGCGGCGCGTTTCGGACTGCCCGAGGTGAAGCGTGGCGTCGTCGCGACGAGTGGCGCGCTCTTCCGTGCGCCCCGCTCCCTGCCGTTGAACGTCGCGCGGGAGCTGCTGCTCACGGGACGCGAGCTCGACGTGGATCGCGCCGAGAGGATCGGATTCGTCAACCGGGTCGTCGAGCCGGGGGAGGCCCTGGCCGGGGCGCTGGAGCTGGCGGCGGACATCGCCCGGAACTCGCCGGTTTCGGTCCGCGAGACGCTTGCCGCGGTCGAGGCCCGGGTCGGTGCCGACGACGCAAGCGCGTGGGTGGCGACCGAGAAGGCCAAGGAGGTCGTGCAGCGCTCGGAGGACGCGATCGAGGGAATCCGGGCGTTTTTCGAGAAGCGCGAGCCCGATTGGCCGGGGCGCTGAGTCGCTCGTCCCGGCCGGGACGCGGATCGCCGGGCCGCCTGGCACCGTCCGTCTTTACGGACAGCACCGCCGGCCCGCACCGCCTTGCTCGCTGGAGCCTCGCGCGGCTATCCTGGGAGGCTGACGCTCCACCCCCACCTTCGAGAAATGATGACGTTCGTTCCGGACCCCGGCTCTCCGTGCCGGACGCGAGCACGGGTCGCGTTCGCGGTGCTGGCTCTCGTCTTCCCGGGGTGGCCGTGTTCGGCGGCCGCCCAACCCACGGAACTCGTGAGTCTTCGAGCCGACGGTGGTCAGCCGAACGACGCGAGCGACTCCGCGTCCGTCTCGGCCGGAGGCCGCCACGTGGCGTTCGTGAGCAAGGGCAACGACGTGGTCGAGGGCGACGTAAATACGCGGGCCGACG
>JAUIFY010000399.1 GCA_030430245.1 bacterium
TTGGGAGCGCCCCCATGGTAAGCCGTTCAGGTTCCCGGGCCGATGACCTCCCAAATGATCTCGTTCGGCAGCTTCCGGCTCGATCCCGGAACCCGCGAGCTGCGCCACCGCGGCAGCGAGCGGCGACTCCGGGCCAAGTCCGCCGCCGTTCTTCTCTACCTGGCCCGGCACCCGAACCGTCTCGTGACGCGAGAGGAGCTCCTGCGGGAGGCCTGGCCGGACACGACGGTCAGCCCCACCGTCCTGCGCGTCTGCATTCGAGAGATCCGCGTAGCCCTGGGCGAAGAGGCCGACCGCTTCCTCACCACGGTCCCGCGTCGCGGCTATCGGTTCACGATCGATCCGGCGGAGACGGGTGCGACGCCTTCGGTCTTCGTTGGTCGCGACGCCGAGCTGGCCCAGCTCCACGACGCGCTCGCGCGGGCGCGAAGCGGAAAGCGCGAGGTCGTCTTCGTGACCGGGGACGTCGGCGCCGGAAAGACGGCCCTCATCGAGCACTTCCTCGACGAGCTGCGCGCGCACGGCGGCATCCGGTGTGCGCGTGGGCAGGCGTTCGAGCTGAACGGCGACGGAGACGGCTGTGCCGCGGTCCTCGACGCCTTGAACGCGCTCTGCGACGAAGCCGAGAGCGATCAAGTCGTTCGCGCGCTGGCGCGGTGGGCGCCGGCGTGGCTGCTCCAGCTCCCGAGTCGGATCGACGACGAGACGGCCGAGGAGCTGGGAACGCGGACCGGCAGCCCGAGCTGGGAGGGACGCCTGCTGGAGCTTCGGCAGGCGCTCGCCGAGCTCGCCCAGGAGACACCGCTCGTTCTCGTGCTCGAGGATCTGCAGTGGGCCGATCCCTCGACGATCGACGCGCTCGTCCATCTGACGCTTCCCAAGAACTCCGCGCGGCTGCTCGTGGTCGGCACCCATCGGCCGGACCTACCGGAGGGGCATCCGCTGCTCGAGGCCCGCACGCGCATGCGGGCCCGTCACCGGTGCACCGAGGTCCCGGTAGGCGCGCTCTCGATCTCGACCGTCGCAGCCTACCTCGTCGAGCGGCTCGCCGAGCACCCGGTCGACGACGAGCTTTCGCGCCTCCTGCACGAGCACAGCGGAGGTCGAGCACTCCACCTGGTCGCGATCGTCGACCGACTGCTCGAGGAGCGCGGACTCGAGCTCCGCGACGGAACGTGGAGCCTTGCGGGCGATCTCTCGAAGATCGCGGCTCGTGCCTTGCCGAACCGCGAGCAACCGCCGGGCGAGGAGAGCCCCGCGCCGGAGCCGGAGTTCGCAGCCGAACGCCGTCCGCTCACCGCCCTGTGCTGCCTCGTCACGACGCCCACCAAAGCCGACCCCGAAGATCAGCGAGCAGTGACCCGGGCGTTCCAGGAATCCGCCTCCGGGGTGCTCCGTCGCTACGACGGCCACATCGCGCAGTACCTGGTGGACGGCCTGGTCGTGTACTTCGGCTACCCGAAGTCCCACGAAGACGACGCGGTTCGCGCCATCCGGGCCGGGCTGGAGATACAGGACGCACTTCGGCAGCTGAACGATAGGCTCGAGAGCGAATACGGAGCTCGTCTCGCGGCCCGCGTCGGGATCCACACCGGCCCGGTCGTGATCGACGAGGTCGTCGAGCCCGGCCGCCGTCAAGTCATGGCTCTCGGCGACGCGCCGCTCCTGGCGACGCGGCTTTCGGAGAAGGCTCGCCCCGGGGCCGTCGTCGTGAGTGCGCAGACGCGCCGCCTGGCGCGAGGCGTCTTCGTGATGCGGGAGGGTGAGAAGTACGATCTTCCGGGCTTCCCCGAGCCCGTGCGCATGATCGAGGTCGAGGGAGCGACGGGCATGACCAGTCGACTCGACGTCCTGTCCGCCGAAGAGCTGACGCCTCTGGTCGGTCGCGAGGCGGAGCTCTCGCAGCTCGCCGCGCGGTTCGCTCAGGCGTGCGACGGAGCCGGTCAAGCCGTCCTCGTGGGCGGGGAAGCCGGCATCGGAAAGTCACGAATCCTGCACGCCTTTCGCGAGCGGATCGGCGATCGAAGCCACTCCTGGCTGGAGTGCCGATGCTCCCCCTACGATCAGAGCAGCCCCTTTCATCCGCTGGTCGATCTCGTACGCGGCGCCTTTCGGATCACCGACGCAGACTCGAGCGAGAACCAGACGCAATGCCTCGCCCGCGGACTCGAAGCGTCGGCTCTACCCCTCGAGACGAATCTTCCCCTCCTCGCCGAGCTCTTCGGTCTCCCCGCTCCAGCCGGCATCGCACCCCTACGACTCGCGCCCGCCGCCAAGCGAATGCGGCTCCAAACGCTCTTCGTCGAATGGCTGAAGAGCCTCTCTCGCCTTCAACCACTAGTGCTGGTCGTCGAGGATCTCCATTGGGTCGACCCGTCCACGCGAGAATGGCTCGGCGCCTTCGTCGACGGCATCCCCGACTCTCCCGTGCTTCTCCTGTTGAACCACCGACCGGAGTTCACACCCCCATGGCCGGAGACGAGTCACCAGGCGGCGCTGACCTTGGACCGGCTCGAGGAAGAGGAGATCCGACGGGTCGTCCGCGGATCGACTTCGGCACGACACCTACCGAGCACGTGGGTGGAGGAGATCGTTCGTCGGAGCGATGGCGTCCCGCTGTTCGCGGAAGAGCTGACGCGCACCGTCGTCGAGACGAACCCCGAGGTTCCTGCAACCGACGCCGCCGCGACGCTGCACATCCCCGAGAGCCTTCAAGCGTCGCTGATGGCCCGCCTCGACACGCTCGGACCGGTCAAGATCGTGGCGCAGCTCGCATCCGCGATCGGACGCGAGTTCGAATGGGACATGCTCCGGGAGCTGTCACCTCTCACCGAGGACGAATCGAAGGGCGCACTCGACCGGGGCGTCGAGGAGCGGATCTTCTACCGCCACGGCAAGTCGCGCGGGGCCACGTATCTCTTCTCCCACGCGTTGATCCGCGACGCCGCCTACCAGTCCATGCTCCGCGGGCAGCGACGGAGCTCGCATCTCCGGATCGCGGAGACCCTGCTCGCGCGCCCCGCGACGATCGCGGAACGACACCCGGAACGAATCGCGCATCACCTCGCGGAAGCGGGAGACGCAGCGAGAGCCGTCCCGCTGTTTCAAGCGGCCGCGCGGATCGCACAACGGACTGGATCGCTCCACGAAGCCGAGTCGCGTCTGCAACGCGCCCTCGATCTGCTGCCGCACGCGAAGCTCCCGAGCCGGGACGTCGAGCTCGAGCTCTACGAGCAGCTGGCCGCGGTCGCGCTCGGGACGCAGGGCTACGGGCGGAGCGCCGACGCCAAGGAAGAGCTCGCGAGTCGTCTCGACGAGCTCGTCGAGGCCTGCCCCGAAAACCCGAGAACACCCTGGGCGTACATGATGCTCGTCAACTATCATCGCGACCTCGGTCGAGCCGACCGCGCCGCGGCCATCGCCGACCGTGCGGTGCGCGTCTCCGCGGAGCTCGGTGACGAAGACGCGCGCGCGTACAACGAGCTGACCCGGGCCAACCTCATCGGGGTCCGCGGCGGATTCGAGGAGGCCCTCGCCATCATCCGACGTTTCGGCACGTTCGACGCGGAAACCGAGAACCGACGTCTCCAGAACAGCACCACGTCCACGACGCTCAACACGGGATTCGGATGGGCTTCGTGGTTCGAGTTCGCGCTCGGCAGGCCCGTCTCGGCCATCGAGACTTCCGACGCGGCCATCGCGCATCTCCCGGCCATCCGGGCGCCACTCACCGAGTGTCTCGTGACCTACTACGCGACCGGCCTGGCCATCGCGATGGGAAGGCATGAGCGAGCGATCGCACTCGCCGAGGCACTCTCCGCGCGGGCGGTCGAGGACGGACTCGCCGAGTTCCAGATGGCCGGAGCAGCCGCGCGCGTCACTGCGCGCACCATCGCCGGGCATCCCGAAGGCACCGAGCTGACCGCCTTGATGGGGCCGGAGCCCGTCAAGACGATGGGTCTCACGACGACGGGTCCGGTGAACCTGTGGATGGCCTGCCTCGTCGAACGCGGCGCCGGCCACGCGGACGTCGCGCTGCGCTGGGCCGGCCAGGTCCGCGAGCGCTACGATGCCAGCGGCTACCGATGGTGGAACGCCGAGCTCCATCGCCTGGAGGGAGAGATCCTGGGCGACGAGATGGCGGAGCCGGCGCGCGCAGAGAAGTCGTTCGTCGCCGCGCTCGAGCTCGCGCGCGCACAAGGAGCGAAGAGCTTCGAGCTTCGCGCGGCGACCTCCTA
>JAUIFY010000058.1 GCA_030430245.1 bacterium
CCGAGGGGGATCCGGAGATCATCCTCGAGGACATGAGTCTCGACGGCGTGGACGTCGCCGTCATGCACCCGAATCTCTCGCTCTTCGGGCTCTACTCGGACGATCACGAGCTCTCGATGGCGCACGCGCGCGTCTACAACGACTACGTGGCCGAGCGCTTCGGCCCCCACCTCGATCGGATCTGTCCGACGGCGCCGGTTCCGATCACCGACGTGGCCGACGCGGTCGCGGAGATCGAACGGATCGCCACCCTGGGACTGCGGGCGGTCCTCCTGCCGGCGACGCCCCCCCGCAACTACTACACCCGCGACCTGGACCCGGTGTGGGCGGCGTTGAGCGATACCGGCCTCCAGCCGTTCTTCCACACGCAGACCGGCGGCGTCCGGCTCGACGACCCGGAGTCGACGACCCTGAAGGTCGTTCTGGAGAACGCGGCACAAGTGAACAGGCCGATGACCGAGAAGGCCGCGTCGAAGCGCATGGTCACGCAGGCCGTCTACAGCACGCTCGTGCCGAGCATGCTCATCTGCCACCTGGTGGGCGGCGGCGTCCCCGAGCGATTCCCGAAGCTGCACTTCTCGCTGATCGAGTTCAACGCTCACTGGCTCGCGTCGCTCGTGGGCGGCATGGACAAGTGCTGGGTCACCGGCATCGGCCAGGACGCCGATTGGTGGCTCGGCAAGTGGGACGACTCGCGGCCGGCGAGCGACCAGCCCAACATGGCCCAGCTGTTCCGTCTGAACGAGATGTGGCCCTATCCGCTCGCGCCGAGCGAGTACGTGAAGCGGCAGTTCCACGTCCAGTTCCAGGACGACCCGGCCGCCGTGGCGTGCCGGCACATCACGGGGCTGTCGACGATCGTCTGGGGCAACGACTACCCGCACGCCGAGGGCACGTTCCGCGGCAGTCGGGAGCTCGTGCCTGAGCTCTTCGCCGGGGTGCCCGACGAGGAGCGAAAGGCGATGCTGGGCGGAACGCTGGCCGACGTGCTCGGGTATGCACCGCCGTCCTGATGCCGCCCAGCGCCCTCAGCCGCGGACGAGACCGCGCGGGAGCGGAACGGGAAGATCGGGATAGCTCACGATGCCCGGCGGTGCCGCCACGACGGCGGGAATCGCATTCACCGCCGGCATCGCCGTCATGATGTGCCCCAACACCATGAAGTCCGCCAGGGTTTCGGCCTCGAAGTCCGGCGGCGGCGCGAACTGCACCGTCGACGTGACGGTCGGCCTGCCCTGGACCTCGATCACCCACCCGTCCTGGATCTGCCAGTCGGGTTCGAGAACCGGGGCCTTCTTCCAGCGGAAGCCCAGCTCCACGACGGTGCGGTCCCCGATCCGCCCCTGCCAGCGGCCCGCGATGCCCGCAACACAGCCGGCCTCGATCCTCCACGACCCGAGATCGAGATCCTCGTTCGTCTTCGCGTACTCCGCCTCGCAGACCACCGCGTCGAGCTCGACGCCGAGCGCGTCGGCGACCATCGCGACCGCCTCCCCGAAAACGCCCGTGCCGTCCGCGGTCATCTCCTGGAGCGCGGGATCGTCGATCGGTCGACCGAAGCCCGCCACCTTCTCCGTGTCCGGCGAGTCGTACCCCATCGTGTACGCCGACTCGGTGACCGTGAGCTTGTCGACCCGGTCGCTGATGCCCGCGATGGTGATCGCGACCCACTCGGCGAAGCCCGGGTTGACGCCGGTACCGAAGATCGACGCCCCACCCCGCTCCCCCGCCTCGACGAGGCGGGCGCGGTCGGCGCCAAGACGGCGACCGTTGATGAACGCGGCGGTGGTGACCACGTTCACGCCGGCTTCCAGGATGCGAACGAGCTCGTCGGTCGAGGGCCACATCGGGTTGTAGACCACGCAGTCGGGGCGGAGTGCGAGAAGCGCGTCGACGTCGCGCGTCGCTTTCACGCCGACCGGTGCCAACCCACAGAGCTCTCCGACGTCGCGGCCGTCCTTCTCCGGCGACCACGCGTAGCAGCCGACGAGCTCGAGGCCCGGATTCACCACGATCGCGGCCACGGACTGCCGTCCGACGTTCCCCGTCGTCCATTGAACCACTCGATACGTCATGCCGACTCCCTTCCGAGCGGGCGCGGTCCGCCTCCATGGCCGGCCGCGGCCCGGTCTCCCGTCACTCGAGGCTCGCCATCGCTCCGCCGTCCACCGTGATGAGATCGCCCGTATGGAAGCGCGCCGCGTCGCTCATCAGGTACACCACGATCCCCGCCAGGTCGGACGGCTGGCCGACGCGGCCGATCGGCGTCTTCTCCCCCATCTCGACGATCAGGGGCAGCTCGCCCGGCACCGAATCACTCGCGATCAGGCCCGCGCAGACCATGTTCGCGCGGATCCCGAGCGAGCCATAGTCGGTTGCGATGCTCTTGACCATCGCCGCGACGGCGCACTTGGCCGCCGCATAGTGCGCCATGCCCGGCACGGCCTGAAAGTTCGAAAGGCTGCCGGTCGCGAGCAACGAGCCCGGCGCCCCGCCCGCCTCGACGCGCGCGACCATATGCTTCAACCCTTCGCGCAGCGTGAGGAACGCGCCGTGCTGACTCACACGGAGCATGTCCTCGTACTCCCGGTACGACATGTCCGCGAAGGCCGCGATCGACATGAAGCCGGCGTTGGCGATCACGCAGTCGAGCTGGCCCATCTCGGCGATCGCCCTCTCGAAGCCCCGCACCTGCTGCGCCTCGTCACCGACGTCGACCGAATCGGTCCAGACGCGGCCCCCGTAGGCCTCGAGCCTCTCGCGCGCCCGCTCGTTTCGATCCTCGCGACGTCCCCAGATCACGACGTCGCCCCCCTGGCTCGCGATCGCCTCGGCGTACCCGAGGCCGATGCCCGCGTTGGCTCCGGTCACGAGCGCGACCTTGCCGCGAATGTCGAAGAGCCCTCCGCTCACGTATCGTCTCCTTCCCGACCGAGCGCCTCGCGGGCCTCCGCGAGGCGTCCTTCGAGCCACTGCACCTCGCTGAAGTTCTCGCGGCCGGACCGCTCGAGCAGTGCTTCGAGCGCCGCGCAGCGCACCTCCAGTGCACCCGCGTGTCCTCCGGCGTCGCCCAGCACCATGTCCGTCAAGTGCAGCGCCTCCACGGGGCGATCCCCGTCGACGTGCTCCTTCGCCCGAGCGACCAGCGCGTCTGCTCCGGCCAGAGCGACGACGTCCGCCCACACCGAGGACGCCGGCTCCGGGTACAGCTCGGTCGTCGAGCGATAGTGGAACCAGCCCGCGTACTCCTCCCAGATCGCGCGCACGCACCAGCTCGTCTTGCCGTGCCCCTGGCCGATCGCGAGCTTCCCGGGCAGCACGAGATCGCGCATCAGCGTGTGCACGTCCTTGCCCGCGTTCATGCCCTCGACCGTCTGGTCGTGGATCCAGCGGGTCGCGTCGCGAATGCGCCGAAGGGCCTTCTGGATCTCGCCCCGCCCGACGACCGGATCACCGTGGCCGGTCACCAGGAGGTCCGGCTCGAGGGCGCGCACCCGCTCGAGCGAGTCGACGAATCGAAGGGCGGACCGGATCTTGTCGCCCCGGATCGTGTAGAGGTTCGGCAGGTGGCCGAAGATCGGGCCGAAGAGGTTGCCCGTGAACACGATGCGCTCGTCCGGCATCCAAACCACGAGCGAATCCGTCGTCTCTCCCCCCGGCGTCGAGAGCAGCTCGAAGTTCCGGCCGCCGAGATCGAAGGCGTGGCCGTCGCGGAACAACAGCGTCGGCACGGGATCGGGCGGTGACGCGGGCATCTCGGTCCGGTCGCCGAGCACGCTGCGCCAGAGGACGCGCGACCGGCGCGCGTAGAACTCCATCAGCCGATTCCAGTAGCCGCGCACCTCGGGGTACGAGGACTGGGCGATGATCTCGGTCTTCGGGTCGGCGACCGCCGCCGTCCCTCCGACGTGATCCGGATGGCTCTGGGTGAACACCAAGACACGGAGCGCGCCGTCGCTCACCGCGGCGAACCGCTCGCGGATCGAGGGCCCTTCGAAGGCCATGCCGGCATTCACCTGCACGTCGCCCTCGGCGGTCGTGATCCGATAGGCGTTCGAAACCCCGGGCGAGACGAAGATCCCGTCGGCGATCTCGCTCGCCGACGTGGCGCCCGCACCCGCGGTGACTAGACCTCCCAGATCCGGCGCGTCGCGTTTCGCCATCACGCCCTCGCGCCTCTCGGAGAGCGCGCCCGGGCTCTACCGACCCCACCGAGGCCCGTCCGCGGCCGCGCTGCCCCGACCCGGTCGCCGTCCGTCACTCCCCTGCCGCTTCCTTCGTCATTCGATCGAGATCGCCTTCGTCGGGCACTGCGCAACCGCCTTCTTCACCGCTTCCTCATGCTGCGCCGGCACCTCGGACACATACGCGACGGAGTAGCCGTCTTCGGTCATCTGGAACACCCCGGGACAGAGCACACAACACACCCCGTGGCCACCGCAGCGGTCGTCGTCGACCCGGACGTTCACGGACCTCCCCCCTCCGCAACCGTGAACTCCAGGTGCAGCCGGGTGAGACCGCGAAGAATGAACGTCGGAATGTACTCGTACCGCCGCGCCCCCGCCGGTCCGTGCTCCCGCTCCGAGATGCGGATCTCCGTCGTTCGATCGAAGAGACGCTCGATCAGGATGCGCGTCTCCGACCGAGCCAGTGGCGCCCCGGGGCAAGTGTGGACACCCCGACCGAACGAGAGGTGGTGCCGCGCGTTCGGCCGCTCGATGTCGAGGTGGGCGGGGTCGTCGAATTGGCGCGGATCTCGGTTCCCGGCCGCGTTCAAGAGCATGACCGTCGTACCCGCCGGGAGGTCCACGCCACCGACCGTGACCGGCACCTTCGAGAGACGGAAATCGCCTCGGACTGGGCTCTCGACGCGGAGCGTCTCCTCGATGAAGTTCGGGAGCAGGCTGCGGTCTGCGCGCAGCCTTCGCTGGAGGTCCGGCTGCTCGGCGATCAGGAGTAGCGCGGCGCCCAGAAGACGCACCGTCGTCTCCTGCCCGGCGGCGAACAGGTTCGCCGCGACCCGCACCGCGTCCAGCACATCGGGCGTCGAGCCATCCGGGAACTTCGCCTCGGCGAGCCCCGTCAGCACGTCGCCCCGGGGCGTGCGGCGCCGGTCCTCGATGTACTCCGTGAACTTCTCGTAGAGGTACTCGAGCGGGCTCTTCGCGAGCGTCTCTTCGCTCGTGCCGCCCACCCCACCGCCGTGGGACCGACGGAGGAGCGCGTCCGAGAACGCGGCGTGATCGGACTCCGGCACCCCCAACAGGTCGGCGATCACCAGAAGCGTGAACGGGCCCGCGAGCTCGCCGATGAACTCGCATTCCCCGCGACCGATGACCGAGCCGAGCTGCCGGTCCGCGAGGCGCCACATGAAGTCCTCGTTCTCCTTGAGCCGCTTCGGCGTGATGAGCCTCATCAGGATCGCACGATGGTCGGTATGCATCGGCGGATCCATGGTGGGCAGCTGGTCGCTCATCGGGAGCTCGTCGCGGTGCTTGGCGATCAGCTCGGAGACGTCCGAACCCTCGAGCGGGACGGGAAAGCCCGGGAACGGACCCGTCACCGACGTACATGACGAGAAGCGCTCCGTGTCGTTGTAGACGTCGACCGCTTCGTCGTAGCCCGTGATCATCACGACGCCGTGGTGCGGCTCCCTTCGAACCGGACACTCGCTCCGCAACACGTCGAAGTACGCATACGGGTCCCGGAGGAGCTCCTCGTCTCGAAAGAAGTCGATTGCGTCGAAGTTTCTCGTTGCCATCCGTCCTGACCTCCTTCGATGCGCCGACGACGTGCGCGCGCCGGAGTCGTGTTCGGACCGTCCCGGCGCTCGCTCAGACGTGCTTTCCGCCCTTCTTCATCTCGTCGAGCCCGACGAGAATCGCGAGCTTGCCCTCGCTGACCGACAAGGCGTTTCCGTGACCCGTCTGGTGGATGTCGAAGACGGAGTGGAGCGAGGTGTAGAAGCCCATGATGTCGAGCGTCTGGTTCACCGCCCGCTTCGCCTGCGCGAGCGCGAATGGGTGCATCCCGGAGATCTCCTTCGCCAGCGCGAGGGTCTCCTCGTCGAGCTGCTCGCGTTCGACGACGCGGTTCACCATGCCGAGCTTCTCCGCTTCCTCCGCGCCGATGTATCGGCCCGTGAACAGAAGCTCCTTCGCCTTGCGGGCGCCCAGCTCCCACGTGTGGCCGTGGAACTCCACTCCCGCGATCCCCATCCGCGCGACCGGATCCGAGAACTTCGCGTCGTCCGCCGCCACGATGAGGTCACACGGCCAGCAGAGCATCAAGCCGCCCGCGATGCAGGCCCCTTGCACCGCCGCGATCGTCGGCTTGGGGATGTCCCGCCATTTGCGGGTCCATCCGAGGTAGTGCTTGCGCTCCCACGCGTAGAGTCCGGCGAGTCCCTTGTTCTCGAGGTCGACCTCCTTCGCCCACACCTCGGCCGCCTCGGGAGAGATGTCGTGGCCCGACGAGAAGTGCTTTCCGTTCGCGCGCAGGACGATCACGCGGACGTCGTCGTCCTCCGCGGCGCGGTCGAACGACTGGTCGAGCTCCCGCAGCAGCTGCGGATTCTGCGCGTTCCTCGCCTCCGGTCGGTTCAAGCTGATGATCGCGACGCGCTCGTCGACGTCGTACTCGATGAACTCCATGGGGCCTCCTCGCTCGTTACGAGATCTGCTGGTCGCGACCGGCCCAGAACGGTGCGCGCAGCTCCCGCTTCAGGATCTTGCCGGCGGCACTTCGCGGGAGCGGATCGGTCGAGACGTCGATCTGTTTCGGAACCTTGTAGCCACCCAACCCACCCCGGCAATGCCGCTCCAGGGCTTCGGGGGTGGCGGCCGCACCCGCGCGCAGCACCACGACTGCGCGCACTGCCTCGCCCCATCGCTCGTCCGGCACGCCGAACACTGCGCACTCCAGGACGTCCGGATGTCGCGAGAGCGTCTCTTCCACCTCCGTCGAGTACACGTTCTCTCCACCGGAGATGATCATGTCCTTCGCCCGGTCGACGAGGTACAGGCAGTGATCCTCATCGACGTAGCCGAGGTCCCCGCTGTGATACCAGCCGTCGCGCAAGGCCGCAGCGGTCTCGTGGGGCTTGCGCCAGTATCCCTTCATGACGTTCGGACCGCGGAGACAGACCTCTCCGACCGCCCCCGGCGCGACCTCGCGGGCCTCCCGGTCGAGAATGCGCAGCCGGACTCCGGCGGCCGGTTGCCCGGCACTGCGCACCTTCGGAGAGTCCAGTCGTCGCTCCATGTGGTGGAGCACCGTTCCGAGAGGCGCGAGCTCGGTGGCGCCGTACATCGAGACGAGATTGCAGCCGGGGAAACCCTCCTCGAACCGGCGAAGGATCGGCGTCGGCGCGGGTGCCGCGCCATAGCCCATCAGCCGGAGGCTCGAGACGTCCCTCGGCGCCCGCGCCTGCTCGCGTGCGAGAGTGTCCAGCATCGCGGGGACGCCGAACGCGATCGTGACACGCTCCTCCTGGATGCGGTCGAGCACGAGCCCGGGCTCGTACGCGGGGATCAGGACTTGGCGGGCGCCGGCCCAGAGACACGGCTCGACCTGCCATGTCCCGGACGCGTGATACATCGGGCCGAGAACGATCCAAGCGTCCTCCGGCTCGAGTCGAAGGCTCGCCTGCACGTGAAACGCGTCGGCGATCTTGTTGCGGTGGGTCAGCATGACGCCCTTCGCCGCGCCCGTCGTTCCCCCCGTGTAGAAGAGTCCCGCGACGTCGTCTTCGCCGACGCCCTCTCCGAGCCTGCCGTCGACCTCGTCTCCGAGCCACGACTCGTACGCGGCGATCGGCACGACCTGCGGCACGAGACGCGAGAGCTCGCCGAGCCGCTCCGCGGCCCAGTCCGTCACGAGAACCCGGGGCTCGGCGTCGCGGAGCTGGTAGGCCAGCTCGGGCAAGGCGAGCCGCCCGTTCAACGGCACGACCACGCGTCCCGCCACCGGCACCCCGAGAATCAGCTCGAGCGGGCGCTGGCCGTTCGTCGCGAGCAGCGCGACGCGATCTCCGACCGCGGTGTCGCGGCGGACGGCAGCGGCCACCCGGCGACAGCGCGCGACGAGGTCGCCGAACGTGAGCCGCGCATCGCCGTCGACGACCGCCGGCGCGTCCGCCGAGCACTCCGCCGCGTGGAGCAGAGGATCCGCGAGCGTCAACACCGGGGAACTCGCGCGTCAGACGAGCGGCTCGGAAACGGCGTCGATGCTGGAGGGCCCAGAGTCCGGCACGCGCGGCTGGCGCCACGCCTCCACCGGGAAGGCGACCGTACAAAGAGCGCAGTACAGCCAGAGGAGCCGCTTCCCCTCCTCCGAGAGATCCTCGACGGCGAAGCGCTCGAGATACGCGAGGGCCTCGTCGATCCGCGCGAAGGCCGCGTCGTAGAACTCCTGGAGCTCGTCCATCGTGCTCGCGAGGCGCTTCTCGTAGCGAGCCTTCTCGCCGTGCACCGCCCAGGCGGCGAAGGGCTCGAGATCGGAGAATTCGGGTGGAAGGACGTTGGGCATCTCGGGGTCTCCTCCGGCTCAGGCCTGGCCACCCGCGGCCCGGTGGTGCGCCACGTACTGGCGAGCGTGGTGGTGCAGGTGGCGCAACACGACCTCCTGGTCGTTCAGCGGGAACGTCTTCACCGGCGTGTTGGACTCGAGCGTCTTCTGGGTCGCCTCGAGGGTGTTCCCGTCCTGCAGCCCGTACTCCTTGAACGACACGACGGCGAGCTCTTGCGCGAGCCGCTCCCGCGCGTTCTTGGGCGGAGCGAAGTAGCACGTCCCTTCGAAGACGTGGGTGTTATGGGAGGTCGGCCAGTAGTGATAGGTGAGCACCCAGTTCGGCTTCCAGATCAGGATCATGAAGTTCGGAAAGAAGACGTACGACATGATGCCCCAGTTGCGATGCCGCGTCGGATTTACGCCCGGGGGGAGCTCCTTCATGCCGAGGTCGGGGGCGTCCCAGGGACCGAACAGACCACTGCGCAGCTTGCGCTCGATCGGCTTCACCATGCTCGGATCCTTGGGCGGCGCGATCACGCCCCAGGAGGAGATCGAAGCATGCGGCCCGTCGAACGCGTACTGGATGGCCTCGTAGCCGACGTCGCCCATCTTGGCCCTCTCCTCGGGCTCGTACTGACCTCCGTGGAGAATGGGCGCGTGGTAGAACTCCGCGAAGGCGTCGATGAAGAGCTTCCAGTTCGCACCGATCTCGGCCCGGTACCGGTGCACCTGCGTCAGCTTGTGGAACGGATAGCCTTCGATTCCCTTGCCGATGCTGCCCATGTAGTCGTGCAGCGAGGTCTCGGTGTCGGGGTCGAAGTTGACGAAGATGAACCCCTCCCACACCTCGGTGCGGATCGGGGCGAGTCCCCAGTCCTTCTTGTCGAAGTCGAAGAACTCGGACTCCTGCTGCACGAAGACGCACTCCCCGTCGAGGGCGTACCGCCACGCGTGATACTTGCACGTGAACTGGCGACAGAAGCCGCTCACCTCGCGATCGGGATAGTCGTTCCAGACCAGCTTGTTCCCGCGGTGACGACAGATGTTGTAGAAGGAGCGGATCTCGTCCTTCGCGGAGCGGACCACGACGATCGACGCGCCAGCCGCATCGATCTCCTTCGTGAAGTAGCTGCCCACCTTGGGAAGCTGCTCGACCCGGCCGACGTTCAGCCACGTCTTGCGGAAGATCGCCTCGCGCTCCGACTCGTAGAACTCGGGCGTGATGGAATCGTCGTAGGAGACGGGCCCCGTGCCCAACTCCGGGTAGTGCTCCGTCCAGGAGCCCTCGGCCGGCTTCTCGAAATGCGCCATGGGGGTCGTCCTCCTCCTGCTGTCGATCCGGACGCAGCGGAGGTATCATTGATCTCCCGGAGAGACAAGGCTATTTGCATTCATCGGAAACCCCATTTCCGCTCGAGGAAGCCATCCCCATGCAACCCGACCCGTACTACGACCCCTACGACTTCGAGATCGACGAAGATCCCTACCCGGTCTGGAAGCGGCTGCGCGACGAGGCGCCGCTCTACTACAACGAGAAGTACGACTTCTACGCCCTGAGCCGCTTCGACGACGTCGAGGCCGGACTCAAGGACTTCGGCCGGTTCCAGTCGGGACGTGGCACCCTGCTCGAGCTCATCAAGTCGGGAGCCACGATGCCGAAGGGCATGGTCATCTTCGAGGATCCGCCCAGCCACCAGTGCTACCGCGGTCTCCTGTCGCGCGTCTTCACCCCCCGCCGCGTCGCGGAGCTCGAGCCGCAGATCCGCAAGTACTGCGTCGACGCCCTCGATCCCCTCGCCGACGCCAAGGAGATCGACTTCGTGGCCGACCTCGGGGCCAAGATGCCCATGCGCGTGATCGGCATGCTGCTGGGCATCCCGGAGGACGATCAGCAGCGGATCCGCGATCGCATCGACAGCGGTCTCCGACTCGAATCGGGGGAGATGCCCGCGCCCCGCGAGCTCGCCGACGCGGCCCACGCGGGCGACTTCGCCGCGTACGTGGACTGGCGCGTCGAGAACCCGTCCGACGATCTGATGACAGCGCTGCTCCAGGCCGAGTTCGAGGATCACACGGGCGTCCGCCGACGGCTCACGCGCGACGAGGTCCTGGCGTACGTCGGGCTCCTCGCGGGCGCCGGGAACGAGACGACCACCAAGCTGATCGGCTGGACCGCGAAGCTCCTGTCCGAGAATTCCGACCAGCGTCGCGAGCTCGCGAACGACCCCAGCCTGATTCCGAACGCGATCGAGGAGGCACTCCGCTACGAGGCCCCGTCTCCGACCCAGGCGCGCTACGTCGCAGAGACGGCGGTGTTCCACGGCACGACCGTGCCGCAGGGCAGCGTCATGCTCCTGCTGAACGCGTCGGCGAATCGCGACGAGCGACGCTTCGAAGACGCGGACCGCTTCGACATCCACCGGCACATCGACCACCACCTGTCGTTCGGCTACGGCATCCACTTCTGCCTTGGCGCCTCGCTGGCCCGTATGGAGGCGCGGGTGGCGTACGAGGAGGTGCTGAAGCGGTTCCCCGACTGGACCGTCGACCTCGAGCGCGCCGTGCGCGCGCGCACGTCCACGGTGCGGGGTTGGGACAGCCTCCCGGCGGCGATCGGCTGATCCCGCCGCTCAGTCGGACGGAGGCCGGGGGGTGACGGTGACCGACGGCACGTTCACCGACGCCCCGGCCCGCACGAGTCCGTCGACGATCTCCACGAGGTGCTCCACGTCGATCAGCGATCCGGTGAGGAGCGCTCGCTCGACCCACTTCTGCCCCATCTCGCCCGCGACGTCCGGATCCCAGGCACTCGCGAAGTGCGTCATCGCGTCGCCCTCGCCGCCCGCGCAGTCGCCAAGGGTCAGCCGGGTGAAGCCGACGCTCGGGTGCTCCGCGCGCCACGCCTCGACGAGCCGATCCAGCGCCGCCTTGGTGACCTGGTAGACCGCCAGCCCCGGCCATGGGGGCGTGTACGACGATCCGATCGTCGACAGGTAGATCGCCTTGCCCTTCGATTCGCGCAGATGCGGCAGGGCCGCCGCGGTCGCGAGCGTCGCGCCCAGGACGTTCACGTCGAAGGCTCGGCGCCACACCGCGGCACCGGCTTGCTCGACGCGAGCCAGAGGACCGATCCCCGCCGCGTAGATCAAGGAGTCGATGCCCCCCAGCGCGGCCGCCGCCGCTTCGATCCCCGCGCGACACGAGCCCTCGTCCGCAGCGTCGCACGCGATCGCGACGGCACCGTGGCCGGCCTCGTGTGCCGCATCGTCGAGCTTGTCCTTGCTCCGCGCGAGCAAGGCGACGCGCCCCCCGCGAGCGGCGAGCCCGAGGCCGATGCAACGGCCGAGGCCGGTCGAAGCTCCGAGAACGACGGTGCGCAGCATGCGGGAATCTCCTTCGTTTCGATCGTGGGTCAGGCCGGCGGGTCGCCGCGCAGGGTGATGCGGTGAAGCACCCGCGTGTAGCCGTGATAGTCGTTCACGGGATTGTGCTGGGTGCATCGATTGTCCCAGAGGGCGATCGCGCCGACCGACCACCGGAAGCGACAGGTGAACTCCGGCCGAACCTGATGCCGGAAGAGGAACTCGAGCAGGGGCCGACTCTCTTCCTCGGTCATCCCGTCGAACCTCGCCGTGTGGGCGACGTTCACGTAGAGCGCCTTGCGCCCGGTCTCGGGATGGGTGCGCACGACCGGGTGCACCGCCTCGTACGACGCGGCGTCGCCGCCGCCCGCGTCGCGAATCCGGTCTTCGCGCGTCTTGCTCACGTCGGCCAGGGCCGAGCTATTGACCGCCCGCAAGGACTCGAGCATCCGCTGCATGGTCGGCGACAGCGCCTCGTACGCGGCGTACATGCTGGCGAACAGCGTGTCGCCGCCGACCGGCGGAATCTCTCGCGCGATCAGCGTCGTCGCCATCGGCGGGATCCGGAGATACGCCGTATCGGAGTGCCAGATGCCCCCGAAGTTCACCGTCTCGTGCGGAAGCTTCGTGATGCAGATGATCTCGGGATGCTCGTCGAGTCCCGGCACGAACGGGTAGCGGTCGGGCGCGCCGATGCGACGCGCGAACGCGAGGAACCGTTCGGGGGAGAGCGGCTGGTCGCGGAGGAACACGACCAGGTGGTCGAGCCATGCGCGGCGGATCTCGGCGACGACGACGTCGTCGAGATCCGCGGAGAGGTCGACCCCGGCGATCTCCGCACCGAGGGCGGTGCCGACGGGGGTGACGCGGATCGTGCGGTAGGCGACTTCGGCGTCGGTCAGCCGGGGGGCGCTCATTCGCCCGCCCTCCCCGCGGCCTCGTCGCGAAGCCGCGCACGCAGGTCCACCTTGCGGATCTTGCCGGCAGCCGTCCGCGGAAAATCCGAGACGATGCGAATCGATTCCGGCCACTTCTGACGGGCGAGGCCGGTCGTGTCGAGATGGGCGCGCATCGCGTCGAGGTCGATCGCGTCGGTGCCGGGTGCCATGCGGAGCACGGCGCAGCCATGCTCGCCCAGGCGGTCGTCCGGCTCGGCGACGACCGCGACCTCGGCGACGCCGGGCATCGCCTGCAGGGCCCCCTCGACCTCCGCGGCGGAGACGTTTTCCCCCCCACGGATGATGATGTCCTTCACGCGGTCCGTGATCGTGAGGCAACCGTCCTCGTCGAGGACACCGACGTCGCCGGTGCGGTACCAGCCGTCTTCGTCGAACGCCGCGTTGAGGGCCGGGTCGGTATAGCCGACGCAGAGATCGGGGCCGCGAGAGAGGATCTCGCCGGGCACCCCGACACCCACCTGTTCGCCGTCCTCGTCGACCAAGCGGATCTCGACGCTCGCGAGCGGCGGGCCATCGGTACAATGGCGCATCCGCGGCGAGTCGTCGAAGTCGCTCCCCGTGGTGGAGGGGTGCTCGGTCGAGCCATACGCCCGGATGATGGAGATCCCGTGCGTGGCCGCTCGCTCGCCGAGCGACGGCGGAATCGGCGCGCCGCCGAGACCGACCCGCGCCATGTTCGCCGCGTGCTCGGGGGTGAAGTCCGGATGATCGAGCAGTCCCGCGAGGAACAAGGCCGCTCCCGTGCCTCCGCCGATGTTCGCCTTCGACATGACCTCCAGCGCGTGGCCCGGGTCCCACCGGTCGATCAGGTGGATCTCGTTGCCGACGTCCAGAGGACCGAGCACGGCGCCGAGCATGCCCGTGGCGTGCGTCACCGGAGACGCCATGAGGTTCGACCACCCGCGGACGATCATGCCGGACATGTGACGCAGCTCGCTCAGGAGCGTCCGATGATCGTGGATCACTCCCTTCGGGTCGCTGGTCGTTCCCGACGTGTACGCGAGAACCGCGGGCTCGCGTGCGTCCACGGCGGGAAGTTCGTCGACCGGATCGACGCTCTCGACGTCGCGCCAGGCGATCCGTCGGACGCGCGACGACCGCGACGACGCCACCGGGTCCTCGCCGGCCACCACGTGCAGCCGCAGTGACGGAGGCGCCGCCCGGTCCACGATCTCGACGTAGTCGACGTGCCCGAACGACGCCGGCGACACGTAAGCGGCGGCGCCGCACTGGTCGAGGATGAAGGACACCTCCTTCCGACCATAGATGTGGACGATCGGTACGAGGATGTAGCCGCCCATCGAGAGCCCGACGAACGACGTGACCGCCTCGCGCCAGTTGGGGAGCTGAAAGCCGACGACCTCGCCGGGACGCACGCCGTGTGCGACGAGCAGGCCGACGAGCCGGCGCGCCTCGCACTCGACGTCCGCATACGTGCCGTGCCACTCGCGCACCCTCGACCACGCCGAGACCCTGCGGTCGGGGTGGGCCGCGATCGAGCGCGCCACCATCGCGCCGAGCGTGTCGTCCGTCCACCAACCCTCGTCGACGTACCGTCGTTCGAGAGACACGGGGATGGACCGACGCACCCATCGCTTGCCGACGTCGGACATGGGGTGCGATTATTGCATTCTCGTTTCCAAAGAACTAGCTTTCCGTCAGTGGACACCCGCGACACCCCCGAGCAGGCGGAGCTCCGGCGCTCGGCGCGGCGGCTCGCGGGCGACCTCGGCCCTCCGAACGTGCTCGGGCTCGACGATGCGGAGCGCTCGGCGCGACTCGCCGCGGCGGCGCGAGCGGCCGGATGGGCGCAGCTTCGCGACGACGACGGAAGCGGGCACCCCATCGCGGGCGGCGTCGAGGCGGGGATCGTCGCCGAGGCGCTCGGCGCGCACCTCGCCGACGTCCCGTTTCTCGGACCTCTCCTCACCGCGGATCTCGGGCGTCGGGCCCGGGCGGAGGCCTCGGCGGTGGTTGCCGGCTACGGGCCGTCGCTCGAGGGCCCCGCGGTGGTGCCGGCCCCCGCGACGACCGAGCCGATCTTTGCGATCGATGCGGCCGGCGAAGACCTCACAGCGGCGTGGGTCCTGACTCCGGCGGGAGAGGGCTTCCGGCTGGGCCGCGTGGCGCTTCCGCCGGTCGAAGACGAGGGCCACGGCACCGATCTGACGCGGTCCGTCCGCGTCGTTCCCGCGGGAGCTCGCGTCGAACCGGTCGCCGGAGACCGCCTGTTGACGGGCGACGACCTCGCCCGCTGGACGGCGCTCGGGCTCGCGCTCACGAGCGCCGATCTCGTCGGCATCATGCGCGGCGTCCTCGACGTGACCGTGACCTACGCGGCGCAGCGCAAGCAGTACGGCGTCGCGGTGGGATCGTTCCAGGCCGTTCAGCACCTCCTGGCCGAGGCGCGCTGCCTCATGGAAGGATCCGCGAGCGTCGCGCAGCACGCGACGTGGGCAGCCGACGAGCTCGCACCCGGCGAGGCGCGCACGGCCGGACGCGTCGCCAAGGCCTACTGCGTGCGCGCGGCGCGCACCGTCTGCGAGACCGCCGTGCAGGTCCACGGGGGCATCGGAAACACGTGGGAATGCATGGTCCACGTCTACATGCGTCGCGCGCTCCTCTCCTCGGCCTGGCTGGGAGACGATGGCCTCCAGCTGCTCGAGCTGCAGGGCGAACGCCTGGGAGCCGGGTGATGGACTATCGGGATTCCCCCGCCGAAGCCGAGTTCCGCACGCGACTCCGCGCGTGGCTCGTCGAGAACGATCCGGGGCTTCCCGCGTCGTCGACCGACGACGCGTACTGGGAACGCCAGGCCGAGTGGCACACCGCGCTCTACGACGCAGGCTTCTTCGGGCTCTCGTGGCCGTCCCGCTTCGGCGGACACGACCTCCCCACGGTCTTCGACGTCATCCTCGACGAGGAGCTCGCCGCGGCGGGTGCGCCGCCGAGGCCGAGCCTCGGGTACCTCGTGCAGGGCATCTCGACGCACGGAAGCGAGGCAATCCAAGATCGCTTCCTCCCGGGCCTCATCAGCGGCAAGGAGCGCTGGTGCCAGGGGTTCAGCGAGCCCGACGCGGGCTCCGATCTCGCTGCCCTTCGGACGAGAGCGACGCGCGATGGCGACGACTGGGTGATCGACGGCCACAAGATCTGGACGAGCTACTCCGACGTCGCCGACTGGTGCTTGCTGCTCGCACGCACCGACCCCGACGTGCCCAAGCACAAGGGGATCTCCGCGTTCGCGATTTCCATGGACCAGCCCCGGATCGAGCAGCGACCCCTCAAGATGATCAACGGGATCACCAAGGAGTTCGGTCAAGTCACCTTCGACGGGGCTCGCGTGCCCGCCGCGAACATGATCGGCGAGCCCGGCGAGGGTTGGCGCGTGGCGATGACGATCGTCAGCCATGAACGAGAGCCGGGCGAGCTGGGATACGTCGCGCGATACGCGAAGACGGTTCGCTCGCTCGAGCGCACCCTGCGCGAGAATCCCGACGCATACCGGGCGGATCAGCGGGAGGCCGTCGCGTGGTCCTTCGTGCAGGCGGAGATGCTTCGGCTGCACGTATGTCGTCGGCTCTCGGAGCGCCTCGACGGGATCGACCACGGGCCGGGGGGCTCGATCGACAAGCTCCTGATGACCTGGGTCGAGCAATCGGTCGGGGCGGCGTCGCTCTCGGTCTCCGGCCCCGGAGCTGCGACGAGCACGGACGACGAGGCGCTCAAGATCTACCTCTACGCGCGCGCCCAGAGCGTGATGGGCGGCACGTCGCAGATCCAGAAGAACATCATCGCGTCGCGCATCCTCGGTCTCCCCACCGCGTGACACCGGCCCCGACGAGGAGCGTGCAATGAGATACGATCTGCCCAACGAGATCCGCGTCGACGAAGACGGACCGGTTCGCATCGTTCGCCTGAACCGACCGGAGCAGCTCAACGCGACGAACCCCGCGCTGCATGCCGGCCTCGCCCGCGTGTGGCCTCAGATCAGCGCGGACGAGGGCGCGCGCGTGGCCGTCGTCACGGGCGAGGGGCGGGCCTTCTCGGCCGGCGGAGACTTCGAGCTGCTGGACCGCATGGCGAAGGACCGCGCGGTGCGACGCGAGGAGCTCGACACCGGGCGCGAGCTCGTCCTCAACATGGTCCGCTGCCGCGTGCCCGTCGTCGCCGCGGTGAACGGCCCCGCGGTCGGCCTCGGCTGCAGCGTCGTCGCCCTCTCCGACGTGGTGTACATGGCGGAGTCGGCCTTCCTCGCCGACCCGCACGTGACGGTCGGCCTCGTCGCCGCCGACGGGGGACCGGTCACGTGGCCGCTCCAGACGAGTCTCCTCCTCGCGAAGGAGTTCGCCTTCACGGGAGACAGGATCCCCGCGGAGCGCGCCGCCCAGATCGGGCTCGCGAACCACGTCTGCCCCGACGACGAGGTCCTCGACGCGGCCCTCACCGCGGCCCGGAAGATCGCCGCGCTGCCCCGGCAGGCGGTCGAGGCGACCAAGCGCGTACTGAACCTCCACCTGGAGCGCGCGGTCCTCGCGACCATCGACTTCGCGATGTCCGCCGAGTCCGAGTCCTTCGACACCGAGGACCTCCGAGCCAACGTCGCCCGCTTCCTGACGCGCAGCTGAGCGGACCGCCGTTCTCGGTTCGCACGTCGCTCCCGGTCTCCGCGCGCTCCCGGCGTCCGCGCGGCTCCGGTCTCGCGTCGCTCCCGGTCTCCACGCCGCGAGGAGGCCCGGTCCTGCGGGCGAAGCCGCTCGTGCCGCCCACGGTCTCGACGTTCATCGAAATTTATTGACGTTCGTCAATTTATGGAGCACCCTGTGCCGCAATGCCCGTCGTCGCGGTACGACCCAAGGAGCGCAAAGGCGACCGCACGCGCGCCCGCCTGCTCGAAGCGGCCCTGGCCGAGTTCCGCGAGCACGGAGTCGACGGAGCGAGCATCTCGCGGATCAGCGCGACGGCGGGACTCGCCCGCTCGGCCTTCTACTTCCACTTCCCGACGAAGGCCGACGCCCTCCGCGAGGTCCGCGACGTGTTCGAGTCGTCCTACGCCGACCGCATCACCGGGGCGGGGAGTCTCGCGGACGTGCTCCGTTCGCTCGTCGACGGCATCCTCGACGCTCGCTCGGCCGTCGGAGACCCGGTGGTCTTCGGGCAGATGCTCGCGCTCGAGACGGACCCGGCGAGTGCCAGCACCGACTCGCGGGCGGCCACCGCGCTGGTCCGGCAGTTCGTCGCCGCGGCCGATCGCGGCGAGCTCCGCCGGGGACTCGACCCGACCCACGCCGCGCACCTGTGCCTCCGATCCATCTTCGGCTGCCTCGTCGGCGGCGCTCGCGACGACGCCGATTGCCGGCGCGACCTGACCACGATCGTCGGCCTCTTCCAGGAGACGCCGACGCCACGCCGATCGAGAGGAAGGCCATGATCTCCGTAGACGAGGACTCCCCACGCGCTCCGAGCCGCCCCATCGCGGTCGACGAGAGCGGCTTCTATCACGACGAGCGGCGGGCCAACGCGGCGTTTCGCTGGCTCCGCCGCGAGGCCCCCTGCTGGTGGCACGAGCCGCGCGGGTTCTGGATCGTCTCTCGCCGGGACGACGTCCAGTCGATGTCGAAGAACCCCGACCTCTGGAGCTCGGCGAACGCCGTGGCGATGCCGCGCAAAGGGGAGCCCACGATCGCCGAGGCGCAGCAAGCGCCGTCGATCATCATGATGGACCCGCCGGATCACAACCGCCACCGCTCCCTCGTGAGCCGGGCATTCACGCCGCGACGCGTCTCGGAGATGGAGGCCCGGATGCGCGAGCTCGCCGCCGAGAGCATCGAAGGGACTCCGACCGATGAACCGGTCGACTTCGTCGAATCGATCGCCCTCCCCCTCCCGATGCGAGTGATCGCCGAGATGCTCGGCGTCCCGGACCGCGACCTCGAGGACTTCCGGCGCTGGTCCGATGTCGTCGTGGTGCAAGGCGGCGCCGACGCGGATCGCGACGCGGGCCTCGACGCGATCTCGGAGGTGTTCGGTTACTTCGCGCAGATGCTCGGAGAACGACGCCGAAGCCCAGGCGACGACCTCGTCACGGCGCTCCTCCAGGCCGAGATCGACGGACGCCGACTCGACGACGGGGAGATCCTCATCTTCTGCATGACGCTTCTCGTCGCCGGGAACGAGACCACCCGCACGCTCGTGGCGCAGGGAACGCGAATGCTCCTCGAACATCCCGACCAGCTGGCCCTCGTCCGGTCGGGCGCGGTGGCTCTCCCCGACGCGATCGAAGAGCTCCTGCGACTCTCGACACCGATCCGCTACTTCTTCCGGCGCGCGCGACGCGAGATCGAGGTGCACGGACGGACGATCCGATCGGGCGACCCCGTGATGATGCTCTACGCGGCCGCCAATCGGGACGAAACGGTGTGGGGCGACGACGCGGACGATCTCGACGTGAGCCGGCCCGTCGAGCCGCACGTGTCGCTGGGCTTCGGCCAGCACTTCTGTCTGGGCGCCAGCCTCGCGCGTCTCGAAGCCCGGATCCTGTTCGAGGAGCTGCTCGCACGCCGCTCGCGATGGGAGCGGGCCGGAGAGCCGGAGCTCGTCGACTCGAGCTTCGTGAACGGGATCCACCACATGCCGGTGATCCTGTCCGCCTGAACCCCGACGACCCCGCGGCTACCGCAGGCGGTACCGCAGCGGCAGGTGCTTGATCCCTCCATTCACGGCGGAGCTCAACCGTTCGACCGGTCCGGCGATCTCGAAGGCCTCGAGCCGCGCAAGGAGATGACGGAACACGGCCTCGAGCTCGGCCCGTGCGACGTGCGCGCCGAGGCAGAAGTGCTCACCGACACCGAAGGCCAGATGCGGATTTGGATCGCGGTCGACCCGGAACGCAAACGGGTCCTCGAACACCTCCTCGTCGCGATTGGCCGAGGCGAAGTAGAGCGCCAGGGGCTCCCCGGCACCGATCCGCTGCCCCCGGATCTCACAGTCCTCGGTTGCCGTGCGTGTGAAGTGGGTGATGGGGCTCACCCAGCGCAGGATCTCCTCGACGGCGGAACGCAGGAGCTCCGGCCGCTTCTGCAGTCGCTCCCACTCGCTACGATGCTCGGCGAAGGCGATGAGTCCGCCGCTGATCGCGTTGCGCGTCGTCTCGTTGCCCGCCTCGACGAGGAGCTCGCAGTACGACAAGAGCTGCGTCTCCGTGAGGGGCTCGTCATCGATCCGCGCCGCGAGCAGCTCGCTCACGAGATCGTCCCGGGGAGTGGCTCGTCGCCGCTCGATCAGCTCGCCGAGATACCCCTGGAGCTCGCCACGGGCGCGCTTGATGGCCCGCCCGGGTGTCTCGCCCGGACGACGAAACTCGGGGTCGTCCTTTCCGATGATCTCGTTCGTCCAGCGGAAGAGACGGTCCCAATCCTCACGCGGCACCCCGAGGACCCAGGAGACGATCGCGATCGGAAGCGGCGCGGCGACGCGGTCGACGAAATCGCACTCCCCCCACTCGCCACCCGTTGCGGCCGCGTCGAGCGCCTCGACGACGATCCGGTCGATCTCGGCTGCCTGCAGCCGCACACCACGGGGCGTGAACCGTCGGCTCGCGATACGGCGCATCGGGCCATGCCGCGGGGGGTCGAGCATGACGACCATCTCCGACTCGATCTTCGGCGCACCCGGGGGCATGAGGATGATGCCGCGCGCGCTCGAGAACTGCAGGGGCCGCGACGCGACGTGAACGATGTCGGCGTGCTTGGTGATCGCCCAGAACGGCGCAAACCCGTCGGGGGCGAACCGTGCGACCGGAGCGTCTCGACGCAGCCTCGCCCACACCTCGTGCGGGTAGCCCCGGCGCGCGAACCGCGCCGGATCCACCAGGTCTTGCGGATCCAGGTCGGCGATCATCGTCTTCGGCCACGAGGCTCAGGCCAGCGTCGCGGTCCAACCTCCGTCGACCGGAATCACGACGCCACTGACGTACGATGCGCGATCCGACGCAAGAAACGCGGCGACCTCCGCGACCTCCGACGGCTTCCCCGAGCGCTTCAGAGCCGCCTTCTCCTCCATCTCCGGGAAGCGCTGGGCGCCGGCAGCTCCCATGATCTCGGTCTGGATGAAGCCCGGACAGATCGCGTTCGCCCGGATCCCCTTGCGGCCGTACTCGATGGCGGCAGCCTTCGTCAGCGAGATCACGGCGGCCTTCGCCGCCGAGTAGACGCTCGTGCCGAACGGCGACGCGTTGAGGCCGCCGATCGAAGACCAGTTGAGGATCACGCCTCCTCCCGTCTCCAGCATCGCGCGGATACCGTATTTCATGCCCAGGAGGACGCCGCGGACGTCCACGTCCATCGTCTTGTCGTAGTCCTCCATCGTCACCTTGGTGATCGGGCCGCCGGTGCCGATGCCGGCCACGTTCAGCACCGCGTCCACCCGCCCGAACCGCTCGACGGCCGCGGCCATGAGCGCCGCAACGTCGTCCTCTTTCGTCACGTCGCAGTGGACCGGGTGAACCGCGTCGCCGACCTCGGCGGCGGTCTGCTCCTCCGCCCCACTGATGTCGGCGGCGACGACACGGGCCCCCTCGCGAACGAAGATCTTCGTCGACTCCTTCGCCATCCCGGAGCCCGCCCCCGTGATGACGGCGACCTTGCCTTCCAACGTTCCCATGTCGGTTCTCCTCAGACGATCGTCGGCCAGGTCCCCGGCCGCAGCTCGAGCTCCTCCGGGCGGGATTCCTCGTCCGTCCGGATCGGAGCTCCGTTGACGAGGACGTGGCGCACGCCTCGCGGGGCATCGGCCGTCAAACGCTCCGCGTCGGCCGGGAAGTCGCGCACCCGCCGCAACGGACCCGGATCCACCGTCTCGGGGTCGAAGACGCACACGTCGGCCCACCAACCCTCCCGGAGATAGCCGCGGCGATCGAACCCGAAGAGATCCGCGGCCTCCCCCGTCAGCTTCCGGACGGCGCGCTCGAGCGGCATGATCTCGCGCTCCCGCACCCAGCGCGCGAGAAAATCCGTATAGAGAGGCGCGTCGCAGAGCTGGTCCACGTGCGCGCCCGCGTCGGAGAGCCCCAGGACGACGCGGTCCTCCGTCAAGAGGTCCCGCACCGCCTCCACCTCGTCGTTGGCGATGTAGGCGCGGAATCGCGTGCTCAGATCCTCCGCCACGGCGAGCTCGCACATCACGTCGAACGCGCTGCATCCACGCTCCGCGGCCACGTCCACGACCCGCCGACCAATGAGCTCGCCGAAACGCTCGGACTCGGAAATCTCGAAGGTCTCCCAGCGGGGCTTCATCTCGGCCTGCTCGAGATCGGCCTCCGCGCGCGCACGCCACTCCGGGTCCTGGTACGCCGCGATGCGCTCCTCCCGGGAGCGCTCCAGCAACGCGCCGAAGACCTCGCCCACGTTCAGGTTGTACGCGTCGGCCATCGTGAACTGCATCGTCAGCGGCCGCGGCGTCACCTGGGGCCACACACGCGCCTCGCGGGCCAGGCTCTCGCGGTGGATGCCGAGCTGCGGGAGATGCTTGCCGTCCGGTGCGGCAAACAGCGGCCACGTGAACGGCCGGCCGACCCGCGCCTGAAGCTCGTAGAAGTCGGGATAGCCGCACTGCTTGCCCGGAGTCGCGAGGAGAACTCCCTTTCCGGTGCGTCCGGCCGCCGAGAAGAGGGCCTCCACCTCGTCCCTCTCCGCGAACCGACTGGGGACCGGCTTTCCATCGATCCCGCGGTGCGCGAACGAGAAGCTCGTCGAGAAGCCCGCCGCTCCGGCCTCGATGCCTTCGCCCACCAGACCGCACATCCGCGCGATCTCGTCCTTCGTCGCCGCACGCTCGTAGGCGGCGTCGCCCATGACGTAGAGCCGAAGGGCCGAGTGGCCGACGTACGCCGTGAAGTTGAGAAGCGTCCCGCGCTGGCGGACCAGGTCCATGTACTGCGGAAACGTCTCGAACTCCCAGACGATCCCTTCGGTCAAGGTCGCGGGATCCATGTCCTCGACGTTCTCGAGCGTCCGCACGATCACGTCGTGGTGCTCGGCACGGGTCGGCGCGATCGTGAAGCCGCAGTTGCCCGCCACCACGGTCGTCACCCCGTGGAAGCACGAGGGCTGAAGAAGCGGATCCCAGAAGACCTGGGCATCGTAGTGCGTATGGACGTCGATGAATCCCGGAGCGACGGCACAGCCCGCCGCGTCGAGCTCCCGCTCTCCCCGCAGGCGGGGACCGATCGCGGCGATCCTTCCTCCTTCGATCGCGACGTCCGCCCGACGGCCGGGCTCTCCGCTCCCGTCGTAGAGGGTCCCCCCCCGAATCACCACGTCTGCCGACATCGCCTTCCTACCTCTTGGCCGCGGCCGCCCGAGACGCGAACAGCTCGCGCATCGGGCCGGGCGGTGCGCCGACGTTCGTGCCCCCGTCCACGGGAACCACCAGCCCCGTGACGAGCGCGGAACGCTCGCTCGCGAGATACAGCGCCGTGTTCGCGACGTCCCGGGGGAGGCCCTGCCGCTGGAGCGGCTGGGTGAGCTCGATGATCGTGCTCATGTCGTAGGACGTCATTCCGGTCGGGATGTGCCCCGGGGCGATGCAGTTGACGCGGATGCCGAGACCACCGAGCTCGATCGCGATCGATCGACTGAAATGGATCACGGCGGCTTTGGCGGCCCGGTAGGTGAGGTAGGCGCCGCCCGGAGACAGCGCAGCGAGCGACGAGGTGTTGATGATGGAGCCGCCGCCCTGCCTCGCCATCTGGCGTGCGGCACATTGACTCCCCACCATGACTCCGCGCAGATTGACCCCGAGGACGCGGTCGAAGTCGGCCAGATCGTCGTCGAGAAAGCG
>JAUIFY010000400.1 GCA_030430245.1 bacterium
CGGCGACGCTCGCCGAGCGGCTCGCGGACGCCCTCGAGTCCGTCGGCGTCGAGGTCGACGACGCTTCCGAACGGCGGATCTCGATCGAGATCACCCAGACGCTGATCCATCCCGTCCCGGCCTTCGACTGCGTGATCGACTACGACCGCCGATTGGGCGTTACGCCCCTCCGTGGCCGGCAATCGCGCGCCCAGAACTGGGACTTCGAGGTCGCCTGTTCGGAGGCCGTATCGGCCGTGGTAGTCGATCTGCTCTCGGATCCGGACGTCCGTCTCTTCCTCGCGCCGATCGAATCGGCGAGCTCCTGAGATGCGAAGAGCGCTGCACGGGGCGATCCTGGTGGTTGGGATTCTTCTGTCTGGATGCGTGCAGATCCAGTTCGGAGGACCGCTTCGCGCGGACCTGCGAGGGAACGACCCTCACATACACATCATTCGTCACGCGCCAGACGAGCATCAGCTCACGGAGCTGATCGCGCACTTCCTCGAGCAGAGCGGCGTTTCGACGGTGACCTCGGGCAGTCGAGAGGAAGCGAGGCCGGACGGCATCGATCTGGAGCTGAGCTACGAGGACCACTGGAAACGGGATCTCTACTCCTACTACCTGTTGTTCCTTCGGCTGGACGTTCGCGATCCGGAGACCGGCTCGCTGCTCGGATCGACGGCCGCATTCAACGACGGCGCCACGGGGATGAGCGCTGGAGACTTTGCGGAGCAGGTCGTCGGGCTGCTGATGGGGATCGACCCGTGACCGGAAGACGACCGCCGGGAATGCCCGCATGTCGGCGCGAGCTCGACCAGGGTCGCTGCCCGCCCAGTCGCCGCCCGCGACGGCGACACGAGTCGATTTCAGCCGGCACCCTACGTCGGCTGCTCTGCGCTCTCGTCATACTGGTCGCTGGATGTGCTCCGGTCGCTTTCGAGCCGGGAACGATTCCCGTGGAACGAGCGGCGCGCGTGGAGGGCGTGCGGAGAAGCGATCCCGAATGGAGCCGGATGATCCTGATCGAGGCGATCGACGGCGTGACCGAGAGCGGACGATGGGCGGCGGGCGATCGCTATGCGCTGGTCACCCCCGGAGAGCATGTCTTCACCGTGCGCCGACGGATCGAGTCGGTGCAGCAGGTCCGTGGAGGTGGGATTATCGGGATCTCGCGCGCCCTCGGCGCCCAGCGCGATGCAGAGATCCTCGGTGCGCGAAGCGAGCGACTGCTGCGGCTTCGGGTGGATTCGGGATTCTCCTACGAGATCTACGGTTCTGACGAGATTGGCGTGTATTTCGTCGATCGATTCCGAACTTCAGAGAAGAGGGCCGATCAGACGAAGCGCAGCCGGTCCAAGGCCGGGCTCAACAAGCCCGCGAAACTTCGAAGCTGGACCCCGCCAGAGACCGCCGTACGCTGTCTACCGGTCCGGGAACGCGCCAAGGAGCAGCGCTGCGCGTTTCCGCCGATCGCGGACGCTGAGCGGAAAGGGACCGGGGCGGACTGATCGCGGCGCCCGGGCTTCCCCACGGTGAACCAACACCTTCCGCCGAGCCGGATGGATGGCACCCGGGCGCCGTTCGGGGCCGCGTTCCCGGGAATCCAGGGTCGGCAGCGTGTGCCAGACTCGGAAGGGTCGAATCGCGGTCCGAGGGAAGAGTGACCATGGTCAGCGTCTCGCGTTGGCCCGGAGGAAGCGCCACATCGTCTCGCTGGCGTCCAGATCCCGTGTGGATCGGTCCCATTCGGGACCGTGACCCGGTCCGCCGGCCCAAGCGTGCCCGTTGTTCGCCACGCCTGGTCGTGGACCGGCCCGCCGCTCTCGCAGTCGTCCGATCGGACCGCCTCGAAACGACCCACCGGCGGGTCGCGTCCGAAGATCGCCGCGACGACGGCCGCGATGTCCGGGGCGGTCTCGAAACTCGGGCGACTTCGGCTTCCGAGGGGCGTCAGGCGAAGCTCCGAAGGAGGCCTTCGATTGCGTCGTGGGCGGCCGCGCGGCGGACCTCCGCCGGCTCGTTCTCGACGGCGACGAAGCCGAGGATCGTGCTCGTGATGATGCGCACGAGCGCGTCTGTGGAGCGGTCGGGGTTCAGCTGCCCCGACGCGCGCGCCGCGTCGATGCGTTCGACGAGGAATCCATAGAAAGGGTCGGCGGACCAGTCGAGCAGGGCGGGCTCGCGAACGTAGAGGGCGAAGATCTCGCGGCGGAGCGTCGGATGGTCGTTTCGCGCCGCGTCGACGAGGATGTCGATCATTCGATGGACGAGGTCCAGTCCGTCGACGGCGGCGAGCTGCTCGGCGACGCGCTCTCCCATCTTGCGGCGGGAGCGCTCCGCGAGCGCGAGCAGGAACTCCTCTTTGCGCGGGAAATGGGCATAGAGGGTGGGGCGAGTCACGCCGGCGTGCTCCGCGATCCGTCCGATGCGCGCGCCGATCAGCCCCCGCGTCTCGATCTCGTCGATTGCGGCGTCGATCAGGCGCTCACGCGTCCCGAGTCGCTGCCGCTCGCGCGTCGAGACCCGTCCGTTCGTCGCCGTACTCGGGCTGGTCACTGGAGCTCCTTCGTCGGGCAGGGCGCGCTGCCGGTAGATCGTTGTGAAAAAGACTCGAATCCGCGGGTGGTGTCGATTCAGAGTCGCTCCCATCTTTACGATCGTCAAGTCACTTGACTAATGTATGATCAATTGACGTCAGGAGGACGCGCCATGACCGACTCGATCGCTCCGAACCGATACACGGTGATCTCTGCCGACACCCATGCGGGTGCCTGGACGCGCGAGTATCGCGACTACGTGGACCCGGCCTTCCGCTCGGACTTCGACGACTACCTCGTCGAGCTCGAGGCGATCACCCAGGAGACGAACGGCCGTATCCGCCGCACGCTGCAGCACTGGGGCGGCGACGACGACGGCCTGGCTGGCGACGCCTTCTTCGCGGTCCTCGAGGCGGGCATCCACGATCCGACGGCGCGCGTGAAGGCCCTCGAGGAAGACGGTTGCGTCGGCAGCGTGCTCTTCCCGGGCGCGCACCACGCCGCACTTCCGCCCTTCGGCGTGAACGGGTACGCGCAGACGGGCAAGTGGTCCCGGGCGCAGCGCCGCGCCGGTGCGCGCGCCTACAATCGCTGGCTCGCGGACTACTGCGGCGAGTATCCGGATCAGCTCGCCGGCGTGTTGATCGTCTCGGACCTCTACGACGTGGACGACGTCGTCGCCGACATCGAGTGGGGCGCGGAGCACGGCATGCGCGGCGGCCTGCTCCTGCCGAACACGAACGTCGACCTGCCCGAGTGGAACGACGCCTACTACGAACCGATCTGGGCCGCCCTCGGTGCGACCGGGATGCCGATCAACATCCACGGGGGCGAGGCGGTCGACGTGCGGACCTACGGCGATACGCCAGCGGCCTACGGTCTGTCCCGAATCGAGGCCGACTTCTTCAACAAGCGGCCGCTCTGGCTGCTGATGCTGACCGGTGCCTTCGACCGCCACCCGGGTCTCAAGCTGATCCTGTCGGAGCAGTCCTCGGGCTGGATCCCGGGTGAGATCGCGAAGCTCGAGAACGGGTTCTTCAAGATGCCCCATCTCGAAGACGTGCGGAACATGCTGAAGTACACGCCGCGGGAGTACTGGGCGCAGAACTGCGCCGTGGGGGCCACGTTCATGGCGCCCTCCGAGGCGCGCGAGCGCCACGCGATCGGTCTCGACACGATCATGTGGGGCACCGACTTCCCCCACCCGGAAGGCACCTACCCCCATACGATCGAGAACATGCGCCGCTCCTTCCACGACGTGCCCGAAGCCGATCTGCGCAAGATCTTCGCGGAGAACGCGGCGAGGATCTACCGCTTCGACCTCGACCGACTCGACCCGATCGCCGCGCGCGTGGGGCCTTCGGTCGCGGAGATCGCCGAGCCCCTGGTCGACGAGCCGGAGAATTTCCGGCGCTGGGCGATCGGGCCCCATGCCTGAGGGCGAGTCTGGAGAACTTCGAATCGCTTGCACGGCGGCGACGGACGGAAGCGCTCTCCGCCCTGCCGGGGGTCGAGATACGCCGCTAAGGTAGACGGGGCTGCGTGCCATCGAGCCGGAGGATCCACCGTGCAGATTCCGTTCTACTTCGACTACGCGTGCCCCTGGGCCTACCTCGGAAGCTGCCGGGCCGAGGCCTTCTTCGGCGAGCTCGGTGCCACGATCGAGTT
>JAUIFY010000059.1 GCA_030430245.1 bacterium
CTTGATCTCCTCGACGACGCCGTCGGCCATGCTCGAGCCGGCCCCCTGGCCGTCGCGCGCACCACCGAGATCGTTGACGACGACCTTCGCGCCTTCGCTCGCGAGAAGACGCGCATGCGTGCGACCGAGCCCGCCGCCTGCACCCGTGATGACGACTACCTTACCGTCGAGAAGCCCCATGACGTTCCTCCGTTTCGTTCTGGTTGGATGCAGTAAGACAGAGCGATCGGCGCCGCGGAACGCAAGTCAGCGGGCGCGGGCGCGGGTGGCCCCGAGGATCTCCGGCCCGAGAACCTCCGCGAAGAGCCGAATCGAGCCGTCGCGGCCGAAGTGCGTCGAGTCGGGGCGCAAGGTGCGGTCGAACTCGCCCCCCGGCCAAGCCCGGACCATCTCGGCCAGGTCGACGACGACGACGTCATCCCGACCCGCCGCCGCGTCGCGAATGATCTCGTTCAGCCGATCCTGGCGCTCGGGCTGCGCAGCGAGCCGCAAGGCCGCGAGGTGCCTCGGCAGGGCCTTGTCGGGCACGCCGAGGTGGGGTGCCGTCAGCCAGACGACGAGTGCACCTGCCTCGCGGAGCGAGTCCATAGCCGCCTCGACCCTCGCCCGGATCGCGGCGTCGAGGACCGGATGGCCCAGGGACAGATCGCCCCGGACGCCGGGCAACCGCCAGTCGCGGGACTCCCAGGCGCCCACCAGGACGATCGCCACGTCGATCCGGGACCGCCGCACCACCTCGGCCCAACGCCCCGGCGCATCGCGGCACTCGTCGGCGACCTCGCTCCAGGCACCGCGATTGAAGAAGCGCCCCTCGTCGAGCAGCCCGCAGCCGAGGCGCGCATCGCCAGCGGCCCTCGCGACGCCCGGCGTGGCTGCGGCGAACTGCCTCATGCCGACCGCGATCGAGAGCGCCGTCGAGTCCCCGAAGGCCGCCCAACGGCGCGCGCCCCCAACCACCTCCTCTCGGTCGCCGTCGATCTCGATCGCGACCTGGTCCACGACCGATCCGGGGTCGAGCACGACGGCGCAGCCGACGACCGCCGCCGTGGCCGCGCCCATCGTGGCCCAGAACGATCGCCCGCGAAGCACTCGCCCGCGGCGGATCGGCTCCTCGACCCATCTCGCGGAGACTCCGGCGAGGGCGAGCGTCACGAAGACGCGGAGCACGAACGTCGGCCACGGCGCGAGACCCAGCCGGCTCCCGGGCAAGAGCAGGAAGACAGGCCAGTGGTACACGTAGCCGCCGTAGGAGACGCGGCCCACCCACCGGAGCCAAGCCGGATCGAGACAGGCCCGCACGAGCGTGGGCCGTGTCGCGCCGAGGACGACCGCGAGCGACAGCAGCGCGTACGCCGCAAAGCCTCCGTGATAGAGCCAGACGTCGTCGATCGTCGCTGCGGACCAGATCGCCAGAATCGCGGCCAGGGCCGCGGGAGCCAACCACCGGACGAGCCCGTCCGGAATCCGCGCGCCGTACAACCCCCCCAGACCGCCGACCAGAAGCTCGGCCGCGCGCGTGTCACTCCCATAGTAGATCCGATCGGTGCCATTGCCCGCGATCGCGGGCAGGAGGGACAGGCCCACCGAGACCGCCGCGAGCGACGCCAGCGAGACTCCGAGTGTGAACGTTCCACGGCCCGGCCGAAGCAGAAGACCGACGAAGAGGGGGTAGACGAGGTAGAACTGCGCCTCGATCGCAAGAGACCAGAAGTGCTGCAAGGGAGACGGGTCCACGAAGATGAGCGCGTAGGCGTAGTCGGCCCGCACGAACCGCCAGTTCACCAGGTACGCAAGCGCCGCCAGGGCATCACCCGCGAGTCGCTCCCGCTGCGCGAGCGGCAGCCAGATCGGCGCGGCGGCGACGACGGCTGCGACCGCGAGAATCGCCGCGGGGGCGAGTCTCCGAAGCCGGCGCTCCCAGAACGCCGAAAGCGACACCCGCCCCGCGCGGCGGATTTCCGCGACGAGCAGCGACGTGATCAGGTACCCCGACAGCGTGAAGAAGGTCGAGACGCCGAGAAAGCCACCCGACATCCACGCGACGTCGGAGTGAAAGAGCAAGACCCCAAACAGGCAGAGAGCGCGAAGGCCATCGAGCCCCGGCTGGTAGCCCGCCACCGTGCCGCCGGACGCGGCCGAGTCCTGCCCCCTCATCCCGGGTGGTATATCGTCCGACGATGCGGACGCCAGGAACGCCATGCGGCGTGCGTGGAGAGAGAACGCACCTCGCCCGCATTCCGACCGTCGGATAGTCTCCCGACGGCATGCGACGCGCGCCGGAGAAGCCGAATGCAGCGGCCCGTGTCGGTCACCGGCTCGGCCCGTCTCCCGCCACCGCCCGACGGAGCGGGGCCGGCGCATGGAGAGCCCGACTCGCCGTCCTCGTGCTGCTCGCGACGGCAACGCCGACCGAGGCACACCAGGAAGACACGAGCTACACCCGTGTCGTCGTCGACGACGGCACGGTGACCACGGAGGTCACCTTCGACCTGCACGTCCTGGGGCGTATCGCCGTCGTCGACCTCGACGGCGACGAGATCGTCACCGACGACGAGTTGCGGCGGGCGGCGCCCGCCGTCCAGGCGTACCTCGCCGAGCGGCTGCACCTGTCGCTCGACGACGGCCCGTCCAGCCTCGGGGCTTCCCGCGCCCCGAAGTGGGCGGACGGACCGGACACGGCCCCCGTCGCCCGCGTCGACTGGCCGCAGACACTCGTCGACTTCCCGTTCTCGCGCTCGACCGACGGCCATCCCCGGCTCGTGACGCTCGTGTACGACACCTGGGACGAGCTCGGGGTGAGCCACACGAACCTGACGAGCATCGAACAGCCCGGCTACGAACCACTCGAAGTCGTCTTCACCGCGGGCGAGCCCGACTACGACTACTATACCGAAGCACCCGCCTCTCCCTGGTCGCAGTTCGGTCGGTTCGTTCGGCTCGGAGCGGAACACATCTGGGAAGGCTTCGACCACATCCTGTTCCTCGTCGCGCTGCTCGTCGTCAGCCGGCTCCGCGAGCTCCTCCAGATCGTGACGGCCTTCACGGCCGCCCACTCCATCACGCTCGGCCTCGCCGCGCTCGAGATCGTCGAGCTGCCGCCCCGGATCGTCGAGGCAGGAATCGCCGCGACGATCGTCTGGGTCGCGTGGCAGAACCTCCGCGGCCGCCGCGGGGCACACCGTTGGCGTCTCACGTTCGCCTTCGGGCTGGTCCACGGGTTCGGGTTCGCGAACGTGTTGCGCGACCTGGAGCTGCCCGCGGCCGGGCTGGTGCGCTCGCTCGCGGGGTTCAACGTCGGCGTCGAGCTCGGGCAGGTCGCGATCGTGGCCGTCCTATGGCCCGTGTTCGCCCTTCTCGGCCGCACGCGCCTCGGGGCGCCCGCCATCACCGGCGTCTCGGCCGCGGTCGGAATCGCCGGGCTGCTGTGGCTCGTGGAGCGGACGGCGCCGCTGCTCCGCTCGGGCGCGGGCTGAATTCCGCCCCGAGCTTCGGGAGGGACGTCCACGCGGGCAGCGACGGCCGTGGGGAAAACGAGGGCCTAGAACGGTCGACCGAGAGTTCTCGGTCGCTCGCGAGAGGCGGACGGTGCTAGCATGTGGGGATGCTCGCCGTCTCGCGGATCTCTCTGTCTGTCCTCCTCGCTCTCATGGTCGCCGCCTGCGGCGACGACGGTCGCCCCGCGACGTCCGAGCCCTCGCCGGAGCCGACCCCGGCACCGACACCCGAACCTCCGATGGAGGAGACGATCGATCTCGACGTCACGGACGCCGACCTCTGTGACCCACTCGATCGCCGCCACTGTCTCCTCCCCTTCCCGAGCGACTTCTTCACCGCTTCCGACGATTCGACCGACACCGGCCTGCGCGTCTCCTTCCCCGCTGCCGAGATGCCGGCAAACGCAGACGGCGTGCGGGTCGATCCGATCGAGTGGAACCGCAACGACGGCTTCTCGCCAGGCGCGCAGCTCATCGCCTTCGTCGAGGGCGTCGACCTCACCGCGTCGGGTGCTGCGCCCATCACCGACCAGGAACGTTCGCTCGACGCCGGCGCGCCGATCGTGGTTCTCGACGTCGAGACCGGCGAGCGAATTCCACACTGGGCCGAGCTCGACTCGAACGTCCAGAGCGACGCGAACCGTGTCCTCTTCATTCGGCCCTCGGTCAACTTGAAGGAGGGGCACCGACACATCGTCGCACTCCGAAACCTCGTCGACGGGGCGGGTTCACCCATCGAGGCGTCGGACGAGTTCCGCGCGTACCGCGACCGCCTTCGGTCGACGATTCCGGCCATCGAGTCTCGTCGCGACCACATGGAAGACGTCTTCGCTCGGCTCGACGCGGCCGGCGTCGCACGCGACGACCTGATCGTCGCGTGGGACTTCACGGTCGCGAGCGAGAGGAATCTGAGCGAGCGGATCCTCCACATGCGCGACGACGCGTTCGCGCGACTCGGAGACGCCGCTCCCGCGTTCTCGGTGACCGAAGTCGAGCTGGATCTCGACGACCGTGTGGCGCGCCGGATCTCCGGCACGTTCGAGGTCCCACTCTACATGACCGACGGAGGCATCTCGGGAGCGCGGCTCGCCTACGGAGACGCCGACACCCCCATCCACACCGGCACCTACACGGCGGACTTCCGGTGCATCGTCCCGTACGCGGCCCTCGCGGGCCCGGGCGGAGTCGCCGTTCCGGCCCGGCCGAGCGTGTACGGCCACGGCCTCCTCGGAAGCGAACGCGAAGTGAGCGCCGGCAACGTACGGTCGATGGCCAACGAGCACAACTTCGTGTTCTGCGCGACGAAGTGGATCGGCATGTCGGAAGAGGACATCGGCAACGCCGTCGGCATCCTCGGCGAATTCTCGAACTTCCCGACGCTCGCCGACCGCTGCCAGCAGGGCATCCTGAACACGCTGTTCCTCGGGCGCCTGATGATCCACGAGGACGGCTTGGGCTCGCACGAAGCGTTCCAGGACGGCAACGGCGCGTCGGTCATCGATCCCAGCGAGCTGTTCTACGATGGCAACAGCCAGGGCGGCATCATGGGCGGCGCCGCGACGGCCGTCGCCATCGACTGGACCCGCGCCGTACTCGGCGTCACCGGCATGAACTACTCGGTGCTCCTTCAGCGAAGCGTCGACTTCGACACCTACAACGCCATCTACGAGCCGGCCTATCCGGACGAGCTCGAGCGAAGCCTGCTGCTGGTCGTGGCTCAGATGCTCTGGGACCGGGGCGAGGCGAACGGCTACGCCCACCACATGACCGACGATCCGCTTCCGGGCACTCCCGCCCACGAGGTGCTCCTCCATGTCGCCCTGGGAGACCACCAGGTCGCACAGGAGACGGCGGCCATCGAAGCCAGAACGATCGGTGCCCGAATCCATCGACCGGCGGTCGTGGAAGGGCGGCTCCCGGACGTCGAGCCGTTCTGGGGGATCGACGCCATCCCGAACGACCCCTGGAACGGCTCGGCGCTCGTGATCTGGGACAGCGGATCCCCGGCCCCGCCGCTGGAGAACCTTCCCCCGCGCGAAGGGCAGGATCCGCACGAGCACCCGCGCGCCGATCCGCAGGCCCGCATCCAGAAGTCCGAGTTCCTGCGGTCGGACGGCGCCGTGGTGAACGTCTGCGGCGACGGTCCTTGCATGGCGCCACAGTAGGGGACGTACGACACCCTCGGGCCGGGCCGTAGAACACCGCCAAGCGTGCGTGGCGCTTTGACCCACCCCGCGGCCGCGGTCTATGGGGCTCTGTGCGCAACGGACGGATCGGGTTGCTCCTCGCCCTCACCCTCGCGACCCTCCCCGACCGAGTCGCCCTCGCCCAGGCGCGCCAGGAGGTGAAGGGTTCCAAGCGCGGGGACCGGGTCGAGGAGATCATCGTCACGGCCCGACGACGCGAAGAGCTCCTCGAGGACACCCCGATCTCGGTGACCGCGATCTCGGAGGAGGCCATGCGGGAGACCGGGATCACGCGACTCAACCAGATCCAGGAGCTCGTGCCGAACCTGACGTTCTACTCGGGTCGCGCGGGGCTCACCGCATCGACCTTCATCCGGGGCGTGGGCCAGGTGAACTCGATCATCACGTTCGATCCCGGGGTCGGTATCTACGTCGACGGCGTGTTCCTCGCGCGCGCCGCGGGATCGGTCCTGAACGTTTCCGACATCGCTCAAGTCGAAGTCCTGCGCGGCCCGCAGGGAACCCTCTTCGGCAAGAACACGGTCGGCGGCGCGATCAACATCACCACCGTCGCCCCTCGGGAGGAGCTCGAGGGGTGGGCGTTCGTCCGCGCCGGAAGCTTCGACACGGTCCAGACCCGCGCGATGCTGAACGTGCCGATCCGTGCCGGCTGGCTCGACGACAAGCTCTTCACACGGTTCTCGTTTTCCTCCGAGAACAGCGCGGGGTACACGCGCAACACCTTGCAGGACCGGAACGGCAATACGACGAACTCGCTCGCGTTCCTCGGCGCGGCCCGCTTTCTTCCGGTCGAGGACGTGGAGATCCTCCTCAAGGGAAGCTGGTTCCGCGACCACACCACGAGCAAGGGCGGCGAGTGCGTCGTGGTCCAAGACCCCGCGCCGCTCGCGGGCCTCATCCAGGAGCCGGGCTTCCTGCCCGCCTGTCGCGAGAGCGAGCCCTTCCGCTTCCAGGCCGACACGGCCGCCATCGCGGACATCGAGAGCTACGGCGTCTGGAACATCGCCACGTGGGACATCGGCGACGTCGGGTTCGCGGAAAATCTCTCGCTCAAGTCGATCTCCGCATGGCGCGAGCAGATCCCGCAGATCCGCGAGGATGGCGACGACACTCCCTTCCGGATTCTGCAGCTGAACGACATGCCCGGCGACCCGCCGTTCAACGGTGAAGCGGGCCACCAGCAGCAGATCACGCAAGAGTTCCAGATCCAGGGCAACGCCGCGGACGGAGACTTGAGCTACATCGGCGGCTACTTCGTGTATTGGGAGACGGCCGACGCCACCCAGACGATCGAATCGCTGACGAAGGCCCCCGCCACCCTCGGCGGGAGCTCCCGCGCCCGGGTCGACGTCGACAACTGGACCTGGGCGATCTTCGCACAGGGCACGTACGACGTCCTCGACTGGCTCAGCGTGACCGCGGGCGTGCGCTACACCGAAGAGAAGAAGGGGTTCGCGAAGAACCAGTTCAACGTCCGCAACGGCGACCCGATGGTCGACGCCAACGAGAGCCGCATCTTCACCGCGTGGACGCCCATGGCGAACCTCTCGATCCGCGCCCCGGACGACTGGATCGCCGACTCCCCCCTCGACCACCTGCTGGGCTACTTCACGTTCAGCCGCGGCTTCAAAGGCGGAGGCTTCAACGGCAACACGAGGAGTGGGGATCCGAGCCAGCTTCAACCCTACGAGCCCGAGTTTCTCGACTCGTACGAGATCGGCTTCAAGACGATCTCCCTCGACCAGAAGGTCACATTCAACGTCTCGCTTTTCTACGCCGACTACTCGGACATCCAGGTCTCGACCATCGTTCCGGGCCAGGGCTTCCTCGCGGAAATCCTCGTGCGAAACGCGGCGAAGGCCACGACGCGGGGCGGCGAGTTCGAGCTCACCGCGTTGCCCTTCGAGGGCGCGCAGGTCGTCGGCTCGATCGGAGTGGTCGACGCGACCTACGACGAGTTCTCGAGCGTGAGCGCACTCGACAATTCGCAGATCGACCGCGCCGGAGAGCCCTTCAACGACGTCCCCAAATTCCAGTCGCGCCTCACGCTCCAGTACTCGATCGAGCTTCCCGAGGTCGGGCCGGAGTGGCTCCACGGCTGGCTCACACCCCGCTTGGATTGGTTCTACCGGAGCGCCGTCAACTACCAGTTTCCCGAGCTCACGCAAGCGGTCCAGCGGGGCTACAACCTCCTCCACGGCCGTCTCTCGTACGATTTCAATCACGACCGCAGCCAGGTCGCCTTCTGGGCCCGAAACCTCACCGATGAACGATACTTCCAGCAGGTCCTCCCCGTCGCGAGCACGCTCGGAACGGTGGTCCGCTACTATCAGCCACCCCGATCGTTCGGCGTCGAGCTCAGTCATCGATTCTAGGATGACCGGACTGTCGAACATCCGCCACCCGGGCCGAGCCAATCGGGCAATCTCCCGGATCGAGGATGAGACGCCGTGCTCGAGCTTCAAGCACTGACGTGGATCGGGATCGGCGCGTGCCTGATCCAGTCGGGCCTGTTCTCCGGACTGAACCTCGCCCTTCTCGGTTTGAGTCGGCTTCAGCTCGAAGTCGAGGCCAAGTCGGGCAGCCTCGCGGCCGAGAAGATCCTCGCTCTCCGAGCCGACTCGAATTTCCTCCTGACGACGATTCTCTGGGGCAACGTCGCGGTCAACTGCCTGCTGACGCTGCTGTCGGACTCCATCCTGTTCGGAGCGGCCGCGTTCGTCTTCTCCACCGTCGGCATCACGGTGGTCGGCGAGATCCTGCCGCAAGCGTACTTCTCCCGCAACGCGATCCGGATCGGCTCACGGCTCACGCCGTTCATTCGCTTCTACCAGTGGGTCCTGTTCCCGGTCGCCAAGCCCACGGCGATCTTGCTCGATCATTGGCTCGGCGCCGAAGAGGTCTCGTACTTCCGCGAGCACGAGCTGCTGGAGGTGATCCGACAGCACATGGTCGCCGACGATGCCGATCTCGAGCGTCGCGAGGCCCTCGGCGTCCTGAACTTCCTGGTCATGGACGACCTCGCAATCCACGACGAAGGGGAGAGCGTGAACCCCGACAGTGTGCTGCCGATGCCCGTCTCGCTGGACCTTCCGCGATTCCCGGAGTTCGAACGCACGCCCCAGGACCCGTTCCTGCGGAAGATCAACGCGAGCGGAGAGAAATGGGTCGTTCTCACCGATGCGGACGAGACACCCCTGGTCGTCCTCGACGCGGACGGCTTCCTTCGCGATGCGCTGCTGAGCGACGTCGAGCTCGACCCCTATCAGTACTGCCACCGCCCCATCGTCGTGGAGGACCCGACGACACCGCTGGGCCGCATGATTCGCAGGCTGAACGTGCACGCGAAGACCCGTCAGGACGACGTCATCGACCAGGACGTGATCCTTCTTTGGGGAGAGGAGAGGCGGATCATCACCGGCGCCGACCTCCTCGGACGCATCATGCGGGGCATCGCCGTCCGGCGAGCGACCTCTTCGGATGCCTCCTGATCCTCGCCGTCGCGACCAGACGACGTCGCGCTACGAGCCCTCCGAACCGTGCGAGCCGCTCGTACCGATCCACCCTCGCCGTCGAAAATACCACACCATCGCCGCCGCCATCACCGCCATCACGACCAGCACGGCGTAGTATCCCCGTCGATCGTGCAGCTCCGGCATGTAATCGAAGTTCATCCCGTAGATGCCGGCGACGAACGTGAGTGGAATGAAGATGCTCGCCATCAACGTCAGCATCTTCATGATCTCGTTGGTTCGGTGGCTCACGTGCGAGAGGTAGGCCTCGGCCAGGGTCGCGGCCCACTCCCTCGACGAATCGACCAACTCGACGATCTGCGACATCTGGGTGAGCGTGTCGCGTAGATACACGTGGAGCGACTCGGGCAGGAAACGGGAGTCCTCACGCATGAGGGAGACGAGAACCTCACGCTGCGGTCGCCCGACCCGACGCAGAACCAGGAGCTGGCGCCGGACGACGTGGACGCGCGTGAGGACGTCGGGATGGGGGTTCTCGAAGACCAGATCCTCGAGATCCTCGAGTTCGTCCGAGAGGTCCTGGGCGATCGGGTAGTAGCAGTCGACCATCGCCCCGATCATCGCGTAGGCGAGGTAGCCCGGCCCCAGAGTGCGTATGGGCCGGTTGCCGGCGTGGAGCCGCTCGCGGATGGGGTCGAAGAAGCCGAAGTTCCTTTCCTGAAACGTCAACAGGTAGCGGTCCCCGATGACGAAGCAGACTTGGGGCATGGAGAGACGTCCCGCCCGGTCCAGCCGTGGGGCTCGGGCGACCACGACCTGATGATCCTGGTAGACCTCGGTCTTCGCGCGCTGCGGCACGTTCACCGCGTCCTCGAGCGCGAGCGGATGCAGCCCGAACACGCTTGCGACCGCCCGGAGCAGGGCCTCGTCCCCCAATCCCGCGACGTCGACCCAGGTCGTCTTCGGCGACCCTCGGAGGGGCTCGAGGTCGCTCGCGTTCTCGATCTCGAACCGCTCGATTCCGTGCTCGTCGAACTGGAGTACGACGATCCGCGGGCGCGGCGAGTCCCGGGGAATGGCGAGCGTACCCGGCCGGGCCCCCACCTTCGGTCTGGATTTGGAGAATGTCATCGTTCGTCTCCCGGGGCGCGGCGCTCGACGAACTCCACCTGCAACGGGCCCACCCCGTCGACGTGGACGTCGCGCTGCGGAAACGCGATCACCAGCCCGTGCTCGCGAAAGAGGTCGTCGATCCGGAACCGGACGCGGCTCTGGACCTGCTTCATCTGCATCGGCGCGCGAGCGCGCACCCAGAAGTGGACCTCGAAGTTGAGAGAGCTGTCGGCGAAGTCGTCGAAGATGATGATCGGCGACGGGTGCTCGAGTACGGCCGGCTCCTCGCTCACCGCCTGCAGAATCGACTTCTCGACGACGCGCGTCGGCGAGCCGTAGATCACGCCGACGACGACCTTGGCTCGGACGAGTTCATCCGAGAGCGTCCAGTTCACGACGTTGTTCTCGAGGAAGAAGCTGTTCGGCACGATGATGTGGCGGCCGTCGGTCGACCGGATTCGCGTACTCCGCGCACCGATCGCCTCCACCAGGCCGTAGTTTCCTTCGACTTCCACGAGATCACCCGCCCGCACCGGCCGCTCGAACATCAGGATCAGCCCGCTGATGAAGTTGTTCATGACGTTCTGGCTGCCGAAGCCGACACCGATCGCGAGCGCGCCGCCCAACACCGTGAAGACGGTGAGCGGGAAGTGGACGAGCCGCAGCACGACGAGCGTGATGCTCACGAACAGCACGTAGAAGGAGATCGTCTGCAGGGCATACCCGGCACCCGCATCCAGACGCAGCCGGCGCTGCGCGAGACGCCCGATGGCCGCCGAAGCCCGGCCGGACGCCCAAAGACCGACGCCGGCCAGCAGGCAGGCGAGCGCGACGGAGCCCACCGTGATCGCGGAATCCTCGACGGCCGTGATCTCGTAGGTCCATAGATCCGACACCGCTTCGACGCCGTCGTCGACCACATCGCCGAGATCCACGTGGCCCGTCTGCACCTCGAGGTCCTCGATGTAGCGACTCATCAGCCGGCGCTCCGCCGCCAGCGCCGAACTCTGCTCCCGCTCCGCTTCCAGGAGGGCGTCGACCGCGCCGAGCTGACTCTCCCTCGCCGCCCGCGCGACTCGATCCTGCCCCGCGGCGAGGGCCTGCTCTCGCACCCGTTCCTGGATCCGTTCGAGATCCTCGAGACGGCCCTGTCGCTGGGCGACGTCCAGACCGAGGAGGTGTTGCCTCTCCCGGGCCTGATCCAGCCACTCTTCGAGCTCCGCGCGAGGGACACCGCCCGCGGCGACGGCGGACCATCGTGTCCACACCTCCCGACGCTGGGCGATGCGGTCGCGCCGTGCGTCGAGCAGCTCGAGGCGCTGCCGAATCGCGTCACGCTCCGCCGTCGCCGCCTCCGCCGCGGCGAGGCGCGCTCCACCGACGTCGGGCCCCGGACTGCTCGAGAGACGGGCTCGCGCGGCTTCCAGGACGAGCTCGGCGCGGGCGAGCTCGCGAGCCGCATCCTCGCGCTCTCGCGCGAGCTCGTGCTCCCGCCGGGCCAGCGCCGCGAAGCCTGCGGCATCGTCGCCCTCGCCCGCGAGCAGGCGCTCGCGCAGGGTGGCGACCAGCCGCTCGATCTCCTCCGGGGCCCGTCCGCTCTCCTCCCGTTCGACCCGCCGAAGCTGGATCGTGCGGAGGTGAAGGGCCTCGCGAGCGACACGCTCATCGATCTCGAGAAGCTCGAGGCGCCGCGCGGTTTCGACGTCGGGCACCTCGCGCAGCTCGCTCTTGGTCGCCCGCCGCTCCCTCGACACCTCCGCCAGCTTCTCCTTCGCCGCGGCGACCGCGGTCCGCTGCGCCTCGACCCGCTGCTTCCGCTGACGACCCGCCCGCTCGACGTCGTATTGGTGCTCGAGCAAGTCGTTCAAGACGAAGACCGAGGGGACGTCGTCCGTCCTCGCGTCGACGGTGAGGGCCGTCTCCGTCGTCTGCTGGACCAGGTCGAGCTGCTGTCGCAACAGGTCCTCGACCTGCACCCAACGAGCCACGACGGCCTGCGCGTGCGGATCCTCGGTACCACCCGAATCGGGAGCGCGCGCGTTCTCGGCCGCCGTGCGCTCGGCCGTCACCTCGGCCAAGCGTGCCTCGATCGCCGCGGGCTCGATCGGGTCGGGAGCCGTCACCGCCTCGGTCTCCCCCACGGGGAGACCCGGTTGACCGCGCACCGGGGCCACGGAAAGAAGGACGATGGCGACGAGGCCGACTGCGGCCTTGACCAGAACTGTCATAGTAGATATGACGATACCGTAATGAAGGTGCGCACGACAAGCTCTTTCCGGAGGCGCCTCCGTGCGGCGCGCGAGCTTCGGGGGCTGAGTCAGTCCGACCTGGCCCAGCGAGCGGGCCTCCTGCAATCGGCGGTCTCCCACTACGAGACCGGTAGCCGTCGCCCCAGCTTCACGAACCTCCGGCGGATCGCCGAGGCGATGGAGGTGACCACGGACTATCTCGTGGGTCGCACCAAGGCACCCGGCGTCGCCGACCCGTCCGACGAGTCGCTGCTCCGAGACTTCGATCGTCTTTCGCTCGCCGATCGCCAGCTCGCACGGGAGTTGATCGCGAACCTGGCCAAGCGCTCCCGTTCCGGGGCCCGATCGTGACGGAGGACCACACCCTCACGATCGGCGGAACGCGCGTCGCCCCCGGCGAGAGGCGTCGCATCGAGATCGAGGTGGCCCAGCCCTACGGCCCGAGCCAGCTGACGCTCTCCACGGTGATCCTGAACGGCCGGAAGCCCGGTCCTCGACTCTTCCTCTCCGCGGCGGTGCACGGCGACGAGATCAACGGCGTCGAGATCATCCGCAGGCTCCTCCGTTCCCCGCGGGTGCGGCACCTGCGAGGCGCTTTGCTCGCGATCCCGATCGTGAACATCTACGGGTTCATGCAGCAGAGTCGCTACCTGCCCGACCGACGGGACCTGAACCGCGCCTTCCCCGGCTCCGAGCGCGGCTCTCTCACCGGAAGGCTCGCCGGGGTGTTCATGCGCGAGGTGGTCGCCAACGCGACGCACGGCATCGACCTGCACACCGCCGCCATCCATCGATCGAACCTCCCACAGATCCGCGCCTGCCTCGACGACGAGAGGACCAGGTCTCTGGCGGAGGCCTTCGGCGTCCCGGTCGTCATCGACGCCAACGTCCGCGACGGCTCGCTGCGCCAGGCCGTTCTCGAGCGCAAGGTTCCGATGCTGCTGTACGAGGGCGGCGAGGCCCTTCGGTTCGACGAGCTCGCCATCCGCGCGGGAGTTCGGGGCGTCCTCTCGGTCATGGCCGAGCTCGGGATGATCGACCCACCCAGGCGGCCATCGACCCGCGTCGTGCCCGTCGTCGCGAAGTCGACGATCTGGGTACGAGCCGACGAGGGCGGAATCCTCCGCATTCGGAAGAAGCTCGGCGCGCACGTGCAAGCCGGCGACATCCTGGCCGTCGTTTCCGGCCCGCTCGGCGACCGCGAGGAGACGGTCACGAGCCCGACGGCCGGCGTCATCATCGGACGCACCGAGCTGCCTCTCGTGAACGAGGGCGACGCCCTCTTCCACATCGCCTCGTTCAAGCAGCAGAGCAAGGCCGGGAGACAGATCGAACGGTTCGAAGCCGAGCTGGATCCCGACGCGACCACGTCCCCGTCGGGGGAGCCGCCCGTCCTGTGATCCATCGAACGCAGACTCTGATCGGCTGGAACGAGCTGGTGGACCTCCCCGACTGGAGCATCCGCCGCCTGCGCGGCAAGATCGACACGGGCGCGCGCTCGAGCGCCCTCCACGTAACGAACCTGACGCCGCTCCCGAACGGACGAGTGGCGTTCGACGTGGTTCTCGACCGCCGGCGTGCCCACCGCCGGAGGCACGTGATCGCGCCGGTCTCCCGCATCGGGCGCGTCCGGTCGAGCACCGGGCGGTACACACGACGCTACTTCGTGAAAACCACCTTGGTGCTCGGCGGCGTCGAGAAGACCATCGAGATCAGCCTCGTCGACCGCGAGCAGATGCTGTTCCGGATGCTCCTCGGACGCACGGCGCTCGCGCACGACTTCCTCATCGACCCGGCGCGGCGGCACGTCACCGCCAAGCCCAAGAAGACACGGCGCAGGGAAACGAAATGAGAATCGCGATTCTATCCCGCGGCCCGCGGCTCTACAGCACGCGACGCCTGAAGGAGGCCTGCCAAGAGCGCGGACACGAGGCGCTCGTCCTGAACCCGATGCGGTTCGCGATCGACGTCGAGCAAGGGAAGCCGTCCCTCCACTACCGGTACCGACGCCTTCGCGACTACGACGCCGTCATTCCCCGGATCGGCGCGTCGATCACGTTCTTCGGAACGGCGGTCGTGCGGCAGTTCGAGCAGATGGGCGTGTTCTGCCTCAACCCGTCCCACGCGATCAGCGTCTCGCGCGACAAGCTGCGCTCGATCCAGGTGCTGAGCCGCCACCGCATCGGATTTCCGAAGACCACGTTCGTGAAGGACAAGGAGCAGGTGCTGACCGCCCTCGATCGCGTAGGCACGCCGACCGTCGTGAAGCTCCTCGAGGGAACGCAGGGCCTGGGCGTGATCCTTGCGGAGGACCGCAAGGTGGCCGAGGCGGTCACCGAAACGCTGCAACAGGCCGCGGGGCAGAACGTGCTGCTCCAGGAGTTCGTGAAAGAGAGCCGCGGCAAGGACATCCGCGCGCTCGTCATCGGCGGCCGCGTCGTGGCCGCCATGCGTCGACGCGCGGTGGGTGACGAGTTCCGCAGCAACGTCCATCGCGGCGGCCGGGTGGAGGCGGTGCAGCTGGACGAAGAGTACGAGCGAACCGCGATCCACGCGGCGCAGATCATGGGACTGCGGATGGCGGGCGTCGACATGCTGGAGGGGCGCGACGGGCCGATGGTCATGGAGGTGAACTCCTCCCCCGGACTCGAAGGCATCGAGCAGGCGACCGGAATCGACGTGGCGCGCGCCGCGATCGAGCTGATCGAAGAGGAAGTGCTGTTCCCCGAGATCGACATCCGCCAGCGCCTGACGCTCCAAGCCGGCTACGGCGTGCTGGAGATCCCCGTGACCCCCGAATCCGAGCTCGCCCACAAGACCGTCCGCGACACGAACCTCCGCGAGCGGGACGCGATCATCCTGAGCATCTCCCGGGAGGGCGTCACGATCCCGAACCCGAAGGAGTCCCGCGAGATCCTTCCCGGCGACATCCTCCTCTGCTTCGGAAAGAGCCTGACCCTCCGCGGGCTTGCACCGCCGCGCGCACCGCGCAAGAAACGCAGGAAGAAGGCGGCTCCCCCGCCCTCGTCCCCGACCTAGGCGACCATGAACAACGCGGCACGCATCACCGGCGCGGCCCTTCTCACCCTCGGCCTCGCCCTCTTCGGCTGGAAAATCTTCTTCCTCGGCCTTCCCCTCGTCCCGAGCGACCCCGAGGGCCTGTGGGCAGCCGATCTCGCGGTCCAGGCTCGGGGTGGACCAGGCACGGCCAGCGTCACGGTCGCCCTCCCGGAAAGCGAGCCCGGCCAGGTCATCTTCGACGAGCGCAGCGTGTCGGAGGGACTCTCGTTCGCCGTCCGCTCGCATGGCGGGCAACGCCTCGGCGTATGGTCGGGGCCCGTCGACGGCGCGATCAACGTGGCCGCCGGCTTTCGCGTCCAGCTGAACGCGAACACGGAACCGAAGGCCCGCACGGACGAGCAGACGGATGACGCACTGCTCGGGGCGACCATCGAGCTACCCGCCCGCGCCCCCGAGGTCCAGGCGCTTCTCGAGCGGCTTCGACTGGCCGACGTCGGCTCCGAAGCGGACCGAGCGCGCATGGCGTTCGCCTTCGTCAACGACGAGGTCGGGATCGTGCCGACGGGCAGCGACGACGCCATCCTGACGCTCGCGTCCCGCGAGGGGTCGCCGAGCGGCAAGACACGCCTCCTCGCGACGCTGCTGCGCGCCGCCGAAGTGCCCAGCCGAGTCGTGGTCGGTGTTCGCCTGGAGCGCGGGACGCTCCCCACGGAGGTTCCCTGGGTCGAGGCGTACGCCGGGGGGCGGTGGATCTCGATGTCGCCCACCGAGGGGTTCTTCGGCAACCGCCCCCCCGGCCTCCTCGTGATGCGCCGCGGCTCGTTGAACCTCGTCGAGGCCACGGGAGTCGACGCGGTCGTCCACCGCTTCCATGCGATCCCGGAACGGCTGCGCCCGGACGAGCTGGCGACGATGATGTCGCCCTCGAGCACGATTCTCGAAAGCCTGTCCCTGTACCGCCTGCCCGTCGCGACGCAGAACGCGCTCCGCGCACTGCTCCTGCTCCCGCTCGGGGGGCTCGCGGTCTCCTTCTTCCGGAACATCGTGGGCCTCCCGACGTTCGGCACGTTCATGCCGATCCTCATCGCCTACACCTTGCGCGAGACCTCACTCGGGCTGGGACTCGTAATGGTGTTCTCCGTGCTGGCGATCGGCATCCTGACGCGCGTGCTCCTCGATCGACTTCACCTCTTGATGGTGCCGCGGCTCTCGATCCTTCTGTGCATCGTCGTCCTGGTCGTCGTCCTGCTCGCCCTCTGGGGGCGGGGGCTGGATCAGACGGACCTCTTCTCCGGCGTCCTGTTCCCCATCGTGATCCTGACGATGCTGGTCGAGCGCTTCTCCATCACCCTCGCCGAGGAGGGCCTGCGAGGAGCGCTGGTGAAGGCCGGTTGGTCGGTGCTGATCGCGGTCGCCGTGTACCCGGTGTTTCGCAGCGTCCTCGCGGAGCACATCATGTTCGGCTTCCCCGAGCTTCTCTTCGTCGTGATGGGCATCCTCGTGTGGATGGGCGCCTACACCGGATACCGCGTCTCCGATCTCATCCGGTTCCGATCGTTCGCACAGGAGCGGGACGACTCATGAAAGCCGTTCTCGACGCACTCCGCCGCGAGGGGATCCTCGGCATCAACGGACGCAACGCGCGCTACACGCTGAAGGCCAACCCACGTCGGCTGTATCCGCTCGTCGACGACAAATTGCGCACCAAGCAGCTGTGTCTCGACGCCGGGATTCCGACCCCCGCTCTGCTCGGCTCCGCGTCTCATCACTTCGAGATTCGCGACCTGCTCGTGCGACTCGAGCAGCACGACCGGTTCGTCCTGAAACCGGCCCGAGGCGCGATGGGCAACGGGATTCTCGTCGTGACGGGGCGGGACGAGAAGGGTTTCGTTCGCTCCGGGGGCCGCCGGGTGACGGTCGATGCGATCCGGTACCATGCCGCCAGCATCATCTCGGGCCTGTACGCACTCGGCGGACAGAACGACGTCGCCATGGTCGAGGAGCTCCTCCAGGTGCACCCCGACCTCGTCGAGATCACCAAGGACGGAGTGCCCGACATCCGGGTCATCATCTATCGCGGCATCCCGGCGATGGCCATGACCCGCCTGCCCACCAGCAGCTCGGGCGGTCGCGCGAACCTGCACCAGGGCGCCGTCGGGGCCGGAATCGACATTCGCACGGGCAACATCACGCACGCCGTGTGCAAGGGCCGGCCGGTGCGACGCCATCCCGACTCGCGCTTGCTCCTCCGGGGACGACCCCTCCCACGGTTCGAGGAGGTCCTGGAGATCGCGGTCCGTGCGACCGACCAGACGGGGCTCAACTACGTGGGAGCGGACATCGTCGTCGACGCACGCTACGGTCCCGTCATTCTGGAACTCAACGCCCGCCCCGGCCTCGCGGTGCAGGTCGCGAATCGAGCCGGCCTCCAGCCGCGTCTCGAGTCGATCGACCGCCTGTGGAGACCGGATCGACCACTCGCGGAGCGCATCTCGCTCGGCCAGGAGATCGGAGAAGTCGCCTACGATGCGTGAGCCCCGAGACACCGTCACGCGGCGGGTGATGGCCCTGGCCCTGGGGGCGGCCGCGCTCGCCTGCGCTCCCGCGAACGCGCAAGACGACCCTCCCGAGCCGAAGCCGCCGACGTACACCGTCGACTACGAGGCGCGGGTCGTTCCGACCGAGAAGCTCGCGCACGTCACGATCGACCTGGGCGACCCCGACCGAGCCGTCCGCGAGATCCGCTTCGCGATCGACCCCGAGCGTCACCTCGGGTTCGAGGGCAAGGGCGACCTCGAGATCGACGCGGACAAGGTGCGTTGGGTTCCCCCCAAGGGCGGCGGGAAGCTCCGCTACGACTTCCGGATCGACCATCTGCGCGACGAACGAAGCTACGACGCACGAATCAGCGATGCCTGGACGATCTTCCGGGGCGACGACCTGGTACCCCCGGCTCGGGTCCGCACGGTCAAGGGGGCGGAGTCGCGCGCCACGGTCCGCCTCCGTCTCCCCGACGGCTGGAGGACGGTGGCGCCGTATGAGAAGTCCGACGACGGATCCTACGTGATCGACCACCCGGAACGCCGCTTCGATCGTCCGGTCGGGTGGTTCGCGGCGGGCGACCTCGGCGTCCTGCGGGAGACCGTCGCCGACACCAAGGTCGCCATCGGCGCTCCCAAGAACCAGGACTTCCGGCGCCAGGACCTCCTCGCGCTCCTGCGATGGACGCTGCCGACTCTCCGCGAGACCTTCCCGAGCCTTCCCGAGCGCCTCGCGATCGTGGGTGCCGGCGATCCCATGTGGCGCGGGGGCCTGTCGGGCCCGCGGTCGCTCTACGTGCACGCCGATCGACCGGCCATCAGCGAGGACGGCACGAGCCCCCTGCTCCACGAGCTGGTCCACACGGCGCTCGGGGCTCGGTCGGGTCCGGGAGGCGATTGGGTCGTCGAGGGCCTCGCCGAGCTCTACTCCCTGCGGATTCTGCAAAGGTCGGGGACGATGTCGGAGCGCCGCTACGACCGCGCGCTCGAGCGACTCGCCAAGAAGGCGAAGAAGGCCGGCTCCCTCCGCTCCGACGAGGCGGGGAGCGCCGAGGCGGCCAAGGGCGCCCTCCTCCTCTTGGAGCTGGACGAGACCCTGACGACAGAGACCGAGGGCGCGACCGGCCTCGACGACGTGGCCCGCGAACTCGCCGCCCGGGGAGAGCCCGTCACGACCGAGAGCTTCCGCGAGGTCGCCGAGCAGACCTCTTCCCTGAACCTCGAGCGCTTCTTCTCCCGAAAAGAGCTCGCCCCCACGAGTGAGTAGACCCGTCTCGAAGCAGGTCGCAGGACGCCGGCTCGCGGGCTGCGTCGGCGCCGCGGTGCTGCTGCTCGCCGGCGGCGCGCTCGCGGCGGATGGCGACGACGTCCCCTCGGCGACCCCGAGCCCCGCCCCCCCGGTGTTCGAGATCCTCGGGGAGAAGGTGCGCGCGGGCCGACGGCTGAACCTGACCCTGCGCATGGGAGAGTCGTTCGCCGGCGCGCCGATGAAGATCCCGGTGTCCGTCACACACGGCACACGCCCGGGCCCGGTCACCTGCCTGGTCGCCGGTATCCACGGCGACGAGCTCAACGGGGTGGAGATCGTGCGCCGAACCGTCGCCTCGACGTCCCCGCGCAAGCTGAGGGGCGTACTCGTCGGCGTGCCGATCGCCAACCTGCACGGACTCCAGCGCGGTTCCCGGTACCTGCCCGATCGGCGCGACCTCAACCGTTTCTTTCCGGGCCGCCGCACCGGAAGTGCCGCGTCCCGGATCGCCGACGTCCTGTTCCGCCGGATCGTGCGCAAGTGCGATCTCGTCCTCGACTTCCACACAGGCTCGCTCCGGCGCACGAACCTGTCCCAGCTACGCGCCGACCTTTCCGACGCGGGCGTAGTGGATCTCGCACGGCGGCTGGGCAAGATGCCCGTGGTCAACAACGCCGGGCGGATCGGAACGCTCCGCCGGGCCGCGACCGACATCGGCATCGCGGCCGTGACCTACGAGGCCGGAGAGCCTCTGCGATTCGACGAGGACGAGATTCAACGAGGCGTGGAACGCACCACGAAGCTTCTCCGGGAGCTCCATCTGCCGACCCCGGCCGGCGACGACCCGAGCTTCTTTGGTCGCACCCGCTGGGTCCGGGTCGATCAGGGCGGGATCCTGATGAGCCGCGTGCATCTCGGCGACGCGGTCGAGCCCGGCGACGTTCTCGGCACGGTGACCAATCCGCTGAACGGAGAGCAGACCGACGTGCGCGCGCCGTTCCGGGGAACGCTCATCGGCATGGCCGTGAACCAGGTCGTGATCCCCGGCTTCGCCGCGTATCACCTCGGCATCACGTCGGCCGCCGCGGAAGCCGGCCCACCGGAGACGCCGGACGGTGCGCCGGAGGATGACGACGCGAGCTGAGAGGTCGGGCCGGTCCCGCTCGACACCGCCGGACCGGAGGCGGCTCAGCCCCGGCGGCGGAACGGAGGTGCGAGGACGTGCACGTAGTCCAGCACCTCCTCCGCGTCGTCGAGACCGTCCAGGATCGAGACCGACCCGAGCCGCATCGCCTCGGCGCGATGCTCCGGTGCGAGCCCGCGAGCGATCACGATCGCCGGAGTCGCCCAGCCGCGGGTGCGGAGGAGGCGGACGGCGTCGAGCCCCGGACCGTCGTCGAGCTCGCGACCCGTGACGAGGAGGTCGACCGGCGGTCGGCGAATGCGATCGAAGTCGAGGCGCCGACGGAGCTCCTCCAGGAGCTCCGCGCGCGAAGCCGCCTCCAGGACCGCGTACCCGGCTCCTCGCAACCGGTCGGCGAGATGCTCCCGAGCGAAGCGATCGGCCGAGGCCAGGAGGACCAGTGGGTGAGCCTCCACCGCCGCGAAGAACGGCGGCACGAGCGGGGCGGAAGGATCGACGAGTCCGAGTGTCACGCGGTCACCTCCTCACACACCCGTCGGTCCTCGACCGAGCCCCGCTTGCGCAACAGCGCGCGGACGCGCTCGGACAGCTGCGCCAGGTTGAACGGCTTGCTCACGACGGAAGCGCCCAGGAGCTCGGCGTGCTCGCGCGCGTACGCGTCGGCGAACGCACTCATGAGCAGCACGGGCACCATCGGCGCCTGCTTGCGGAACTCCGCCAGGGCGTCGAGCCCGGAGATTCCGGGCATCCGGATGTCGGTGAGGACTAGGTCGAAGACACGCGGCTCGACGTCGATCGAGTCGAGAAGGAGCCGGCGAAGGTCGTCGCCGCGCGCCACCTCGAGGACGGCGTAGCCGTCGTTGCGCAGATGAGTCGCGAGGAGGTCTCGAAGGGTCGGGTCGTCCTCCGCGACGACCAGCGTGATCTCCTCGTCCGTCACGAGACGGGGGCGACTTCGCCGAGCACCTGGCAGAGCCGGTCGGCGTCGAACGGCTTGTCGAGGACCGCCGCCACACCCAAACGGGCGGCCCGCGCCCGGATCTGCGAATCGCTGAACGCCGTCATCATGATGGTCGGCGTGTGGCGCCAGGGGCCGCTGCGAAGCAGCTCGATCGCATCCGCCCCCGAGATTCCGGGCATCCGCACGTCGGTCAAGATCGCCGAGAAGGGCTCGAGGTCGATGCCGTCCTTCGTTGCGACGTCCGCGATCTTCTCCAGGAGATCTCCCCCGTCGCCGGCCTCGCACACCTCGTAACCCGCGTTGCTCAGCACGCCCACGACGTACTCGCGAAAGGGCGCGTCGTCCTCCACGACGAGGACTCTCGGACGGCCCCCGGGCGTCCTCGCCGCAACCGGCTTCGGCGGCCAAGCCGGCCGCTTCCCGGGCTCGGCCCGACCCCATCGGGCCTGCGAACGCTTTGCCCTGCCCAACCGCCCTTCGAATCGCATCGTCGAACTCGCCTCCGGAAACCCCGCACCCCGGCCGGTCGGAATCAACCGACCGACCGGGTCCAGGGATGCGGACGTGCCGCAGTGGTGTTCTCGTCCGTGCGCCCCACGACCACACCGGCCATGGGCGGAACCGATGGGTCGAGACACAGCAACCAAGATGCCAGCGAGCCGGACGCGAGAGCGGCCGGTTCTCCCTGCGCGATCGGCGAAACCGGGACGCGATTGCGCACGAGCGGGGCAAAAGGCCCCGCCCGGGCGTCAGACGATGCGCGGAAGAGCGAGGGTCGCGAGCCCGAGCACCAGGAAGAAGCCGCACATGTCGGTCACCGTGGTCAGGATCGGCCCGGACCCGATCGCCGGATCGAGGCCCAAGCGCTTCAGCACGAGCGGCACACATCCTCCGAGCGACACCGCCACGACCGTGTTGAGCGCGAGCGCCCCGCCCACGACGGCGCCGAACCAGGGATTGCCCTGCCAGAGCCATCCACCCACCGCGACGAGGACTCCGAGCGCCAGGCCGTTCAGAAGGCCGACGGTCACCTCCTGTCCCCAGACCCGCAGGGCCTCGGTCGGTCGCACCAATCCGAGGGACAGCTCTCGCATGCTGACGGCGACCGCCTGATTCCCGGAGCACCCGGACATGTCCGAGATGATCGGCAAGAAGACCGCGAGCGCGATCACCCGTTGGAGCGTGTCCTCGAACGCGGCGATCACGCTCGCCGCGACGACGTTCAGGACGACGTTCAGAGAGAGCCACGTGAGCCGTCCGCCGGCCCGCCGCACGAGCGGCATCGATCTCAGCTCGTCCTCGAGAAGACCCTGGGATCGACGACGATCCCGGTCGGCCCGCTCCCGAAGAGCCTCGTCGACGGCCCCCCGGTGGACGACGCCGAGGAGACGGTCCCGCTCGTCGACGACCGGAACACCCACGAACGCGTGCTCCTCGAAGAAGTCCGCCAACTCGTCGACGCCTGCGCCGTCCAGGACTCGAAGCGGATCGGGGATCATGAGATCCGTCGCCGGACGCGCCGCACGGGCGAGCAGAAGATCACGCAGTCGGAGCACGCCGACGAGCCGCTCGGCGGCGTCCACGAGATAGACGTACTGAACGTCCAGGTCCTCGACCTCGTCGGCACGATCGCGCAGCGTCGCGACGACCTCCCCGACGGTCGACGCCGCGGACAGCGCGAGGTGCTCGGTGACCATGACGCCGCCGGCCACGTCGTCGGCATATGCACGCAGCGCCCGGACCTCGCGCGCTTCCGCGGGGTCCATCGCCGACAGGATTCGCTCCGCGCGGTCCTTCCGGAGCTCCCCGAGGAGATCGGCCTGCTCGTCCGCGGGGAACTCCCGCAGGACCGCGGCGGCCGTCTCGGGCGTGACGTCGTCGAGCGCTTCCGCGACCTGAGTCTCGGGCAGCGGGCCGAGGAACTCCGCCGCGTCGTCGGCGTCGAGGATCGCCACCATCGACGCCCTCGAGTCGTCGCTGAGCCGCG
>JAUIFY010000060.1 GCA_030430245.1 bacterium
TCCCTCGGTTTCGGCATCCTCGGGCTCCTCCTGGACGGAGAGGCCCACGGCTACGAGATCCGTGCCGAACTCGAGCGCCGCTTCGGATCGGCCTGGAGCGTCGATCCGGGACAGCTCTACCGGGCGTTGCGAGACCTGGAGGCGGCAGGGTTCGCCGCGCGACGTGGTGCGCCGTCGCAGAAGGGGCCGGCCCGGTGGCTGTATCGGCTGACCCGGTCCGGGCGTTCCGCCCGGGGGCGCTGGGTCGAGGATGCCTCCGCGAGTGGGCAGGGCGGCCGGGACGAGCTGCCGCTCAAGCTCGCGTTCGCGATGCGTCTGCGCCCCGCGGCCGCGACCGCCCTGCTCGAGGAGCGGCGTCGCGAAGTGCGAAGGCGTCTCGAGGAGGAGCGAGCGAGGCGCGTCGGGGCCGCGCACGACGGCGACCGGTCTGCGGGGCTCGGCTCGGACCTTCGGGCGGCCGCGCTCGAGGGGGAGCTCGGTGTGCTCGACGCGTGGACGGCGCGGATCGAGGGCGAGGCGACGGCTCTGTGGATTCGGGGGAGCGACGATCCCGTTCTCGATCTCCTCCTCGCCTCGGTACGTGCCCGCCGGGTCCCGCCGATCGGGAGCCTCGGGGGGTTGCTCGCCCTGCGCGAAGGCCGCGCCGACGTCGCCGGGATCCACCTGCTCGACGGCCCCACCGGCGAGTACAACGTGCCTTTCGTCCCCCACTACCTCCCGGACGACGAGGTCTGGCTCGTGCGGCTCGCGCAGCGCTCCCAGGGGTTGCTGGTCGCCCCCGGCAATCCGAAGAACGTTCGCTCGGTCGCGGACGTGGCGCGTTCGGGCGTCCGCCTCGTGAACCGACAGGCGGGCGCGGGAACCCGGTTGCTACTCGCCACCCTCCTTCGCGCGGAAGGCATCGCGCCGCGCGACGTGCGCGGGTGGAACCGGACGCTGGCGACGCATGACCAGGTCGCGGCGGCGATCGCACGCCGGGAGGCGGACGTGGGTGTCGGGCTTCGCGCCGTCGCCGAGGAGCACGGCCTCGACTTCGTGCCGTTGGTCGAGGAGAGCTACGATCTGGCGGTCACCGCCGAGATCTACGCGTCTCCCGAGTTCGAGCGCGTCCGTCGCGTCCTCCGCTCGCGCGCGTTTCGCGAGCGCGCGGCGCGCCTGCCGGGATACGCGGTGCGACAGATGGGCGAGGTGGTGGGGCACGTGGGAGCGGGGGCGTGAGCGACGACCGCTGGCTCCTCGCGATCGACGACACGGATGCTCTGGGGCGAAAGCCGGGCACGGGCCGTCTCGCGCGCATGTTGGCCGACGAGATCGCTCGGGAGTGTGGCCTGGAGCGCCTCGGCGTCGTGCGGCAGCAGCTCCTGGTCGATCCCGCCGTTCCGTACACGAGCCACAACAGCCCCGCGTGCATCGTGCTGTCGGGGCGGCTCGGCGGGGACGCCGTCGATGCCTTGTTCGCGCGCGGCTGCGCCTGGCTCACCGAGCGGCACGCTCCCGGCTCGGATCCGGGTTTGTGCTTGATCCGGGAGGAGGACGTGCCCGATGACGTCGTGGCCTTCGGCCATCGCGCCGCGACCGTCGTGCTGAAGAAGAGCGACGCTCTCGACCTCGCCCGCGCCCAGGGCATTCGTCTCGCGGAACTCGGCGGAACCGGGGACGGGGTCATCGGTGCGCTCGCGGCCGTCGGACTCACGGCCGAAGGTACCGCGGGGCGGTTCATCGAGCTCGGCGACGGGCTCCGGGAGCTGCCCGACCCGGTCGTGGCGTCGGAGCTGCGCGCGCGGGGGATCGTCGTCGTGTGCGCCGCGCGCGATGCCGAGCTCGTGCCGGACGACGCCCCGATCTCCAGTGGCGATTGGGTGCGCCCGCGCCTCGTCGGGGGGCGCGCCGTGCTCTTCGTGGAGCCGACCGGTGGCGGGTGGTGCACGGCGGAGACGAAGCGCGTCCGGGGGCTGGGGTCGGTGCGCGTCGTGAAGGAGAAGAAGGACGGAGAGGAGTCGGAGTGAGCCAAGATCTCCTCGAGGTCCGTTCGGTGCGTTTCCGCTATCGTGGGGCGCGCGACGCCGCCGGTCCGTTCGCGCTGTCTCTGGGGGACGCGGACGTCCTGCTCGCGACCGGATCGTCTGGCGCGGGGAAGTCCACGCTCGCGCGCCTCTGCTGCGGCGTCATCCCGCACCTCTATCGCGGTGAGCTGGTGGGAGAGGTCCGGCTCGCGGGGCGGCATACGACGGATGTGCCTCTGTGGCGCGTCACGGAGACGGCGGGTCTCGTGGGACAGAACCCCGCGGCCCAGCTCGTGGCGTCGACCGTCCGGGAGGAGGTCGCGTTCGGCCTCGATGGACTCGGACTCTCCCGGGCCGATACGGCCGCACGGATCGACGACGCGCTCGTCTGGGCGGGGCTCGTCGATCGCGCCGGCGCAGACCCGCGGGATCTGAGTGGCGGCGAGCAGCAACGGCTCTTGATCGCGGCGTCGACGGCTCGGGGGCCGAGCCTGCTGGTGCTGGACGAACCGTTGTCGATGCTGGACTCCGCGTCCGGGGAGCGCGTCGTCGAGATGCTCGACGCTCGTCGGGACCGAGGCGCAGCGTCGCTCGTCTTCGAGCACCGAGTGGATCTCCTGGCGGAGCTGTCGGGGTTGAAGCGCTTGTCGCTCGGTGACTCCTGTGCCGCGCGCAAGGAGGGCCCGGACTCTCACGTCGGCGTGTCGGAGTTCGAGCCCTCGTTTCGAGTCGACGTGCGTGGGCTCTCCGTGCGTCGCGATCGCCCGCTGCTGGCCGGGATCGACCTGGATCTTCGCGGGGGATCGGTCGTCGCCCTGCTCGGCCCGAACGGTTCGGGCAAGACGACCCTGCTCCGCGTTCTCGCGGGCGTCGAGACGAACGTCGAGGGGCGCGTGGAGGGCCCCTCCGGACGGCGCCCGCGGCTCGGCCTGGCGTTCCAGAATCCCGACCTGCAGATCTTCAATGCGACCGTTCGTGAGGAGATCGTCTACGGTATCCCGACCGTCGACGAAGAGCGCTACCGCCGCGTGGTCGAGGCCCTCGGGCTCGCGTCGCTCGAAGCCCGGCCGCCCCTGCTGCTCAGCGAGGGGCAGAAGAAGAGGCTCGGGATCGCCACGATCCTGGTGCGCGACGGACTCGACGGGATTCTACTCGACGAGCCGACCCTCGGCCAGGATCCGGTGCAACGCCGACGCATCGGTCGGCTCGTGCGTGCTCTGGCGGACGCCGGAGCGCTCGTGATCGCGGCGACGCACGACGAGGCGTGGGCGCGGGCGTGGGCCGATCGGGAGATCGTGCTCGAGCGAGGTCGCGTGGTCGGCGACGCCTCGGCCGCCCCGGAGGTCGGCGCGCCCTCGCTGCCGCGCGATCAGGAGGTCGCGTGAGTCGTCGCACGCGAGAGACGCTCGTCGTCGGCTCGTTCCTCCGGGAGGTCGACGCGCGCGCCAAGATCGTGGCGGCGCTCGCGGCGTCCACGGCGGTGATGCTCCCACTGCCCTCGCTGGCGATCTTCTGCGTCGGGTTCCTCGCGTTTCTCTCGCTGGCCGGCCTCCGGGACTCCCTGGGGGCCCAGCTCGTGCGGCTCGCGCCGCTGGTCGCTGTGCTCTTCGCGGTCGACGCGATGCTGGTCGGAGTCGAGCACGCGATCCTCATCGCGCTGCGCCTGGGACTGGTCGCCACGACGTTCCTGCTCCTGTCGGCGACGACGACCGCCGACGAAGTGGCGACCGCGTTGCAGCGCGTCGGGGTTTCGCCACGTGTCGCGTTCACGTTCGCGGCGGCGCACCGCGCACTCGGGTCGATTCGCGACGAGTGGGACGGCATCCTCGACGCGCAGCGCGCGCGGGGGATCGAGCCGCTGCGCGGTGCGCGACCATCCGCGCGAGTGCGGCGGCTCGTCGCGTTCGTCGTGCCGGCCGTCGTCCTCGTCACCGAGCGCGCGTGGAACCTGAATCTGGCCGCACAGGTCCGGGGGCTCGAGTCCCCCCATCGACGGGGCCCTTCACCGGCCCCGCTCGCATGGCGTGACCGTCTGCTCGTCGTGGGCGCGGTCGCCGCGCCACTCGCCCTCGGTCTCTGGAGCTGATCGGATGGACGGACGCTCGCGGCCCGAACGCCGCTTCTCGACGTTCGAGCTGCTCTTGCTCGCGCTGCTCTCCGCACTCGTCGTCGTCGCGAACGTCGCTCTGCACTTGCCGCTGAAGATGCCCGGACACTCGGGCCTCGTCTGGATGGCGCTGCTCGTGGTCGCGCGGACGATCGTGGATCGGCCCGGTGCGGCGATCGTTGCCGGACTGTTCTCTGGCACCCTGGCCGCGTTGATGGGGGTGGGAGACCTGGGCCCGCTGGTGACGTTCGTCTCGTACGCGTCGGCCGGGGTCGGGGTCGACATCGCCGCGCTCGTGCTTCCGGGGCGGGGGCTCCCCTCGCGTGCGCTCATGGGACTTGCCGGCAATCTCGCGAAGCTCGCGACGAAGGTCGTGGTGCATCTCTCGATCGACGTCCCGGCCGGCTTCGTCGTGCTCGGGGCGATCTACCCGTTGCTGACGTACTCCGTCTTTGGACTGGCGGGGGGATGCGTCGGCCACTTCGCGATCGAGGCACTCCGGCGCGCGGGCTTCTTCGCCTCGATCGCGGAGAAACGATGAGCGGCCTTCGCTGGCTTCTGGGGATCGTGGTGCTGCTCGTGTCGGCCGCGATCGCTCGCGCCAAGGACCCGCCGGTGCCGCCCTCGATCCGGGTGGTCGCGGCCCCGCCGGGCGTGTTGGCGCCGACCACCACGACGCTCGATCGCGAAGAGCTCGTCGAGCCGCGGAAGCTCGAGCTTCCGGAGCTCCTGGATCTCACGCCGGGCCTGAACGTGCGTGTCGGAGGACGTGGAGAGCCGCGCGTCGACCTGCGCGGGTTCGACCAGCGATCGACCCTTCTTCTCCTCGACGGCGTCCCGGTCACCGATCCGTGGAACGGCATCGTGAACGTGAATCTGTTCCCGATCGAGATGTTGGGCGGAGTGCAGATCACGCGCGGACCGGTCTCCTCGCTGCTCGGCCCGAACGCCCTCGCGGGCGCGATCGAGCTCTCGACGGTCCGCGGGGTCGAGGGGGTCGGGGGGAGCGTCGGCACGCAGTGGCGCGACTCACGTACCTGGGATGTGCGCGCCTCGGCTTCGGCCGGGAACGAGGAGCTGACCGGCGTCGTCGGAGGGCGCTATCTCACGAGCTCGGGCTTCCCCCTCGCCGCCGGGTTCGACGATCGCCCCGCGAGCCGGCGCCGCTGGGAAGACGGGGGGCTCCGCTCGAACAGCGATCGCGAGCAGTGGAGTGCGTTCGGCTCCGGGCGCTACGAGTGGTCGGAACGGGGAGGCGCCCGGCTCGTGGTGCTCGGCTCGGACGCGGAGTTCGGGATTCCTCCGACGACGACCGCGTTCCTGCCCCCGTTTCGTCGCACCGATGCGCAGCGCCTGCTCGTCGTGCAGGGGGGCGTCGACCACGCCTTCGACTGGGGCACGCTGGAAGGCGCCGTCTTCTATGATCGGTACGAGAGCCGGGAGTCGACCTTCGACGGGCCCGACTTCTCGCATGTCCTCCTCTCGACGCGCGTCGACAGCGACGAGGTCGGCGGGGTCGCGCGGCTGCGGAGCGACGTCTCGGAGGAGGTCCACCTCGGCGGATCGGCTCAGGTCCGGCACGCGCGGGCGGACGTGTCCGACAGCGGGAACGGGGACCTGGGCGCGCCGGACGTCACCTTGGTCAGCGTCGGCCTCGAGGGAGAGTACCGGCCCTGGTCCTGGCTCACGTTCGTCGTGGGGCTCTCGGGAGACGTGCAGACCGGAAGCGAGCGAGGCACGGAGGGGGATCCCAATCCGCTCGGAGCCGTATCGGCCGACCTCGGTGCGTACGGTGCCATCTCGGCGCTCGTCGGGCGTCGAACCCGATTCCCGACGCTCCGGGAACTCTTCGATCCGCTCCAGGGGAACGCGGATCTCGGCGCGGAACGGTCTCTGACGTACCAGGTCGCCTACCGTTACGACCGGGGCGCGTACTTCGGAGAGGTCGCGTTGTACCGAAGTGACGTCGACGGGCTGATCGAGCAAGAGGGATCGAGCGCCGGAACGCGCTTCGTGAATCTGCGGGACGCGCGGCTTCAGGGCGTCGAGACGGCTCTCGGCGCACGTCCCTTCGAGTGGGTCGACACGGCCATCAACTATACCTACCTCGATGCCCGCGCCCGGAACGAGCGCACCGGGGATCTCACCCCGATCCAGCATCGGCCCGAGCATCGCCTGAACGGCGTTCTGAATCTGTACTTCCCCTACGAGCTTCGTCTACGGCTCGAGGGGCTCTACGGTTCCGGGCAAATCGACCGCTTCGGCGGTACCGTGAAGACCGACTCGTTCGGTCTCTTCAACGCGCAGCTCGCGTGGACGGCATGGAGCGCCGTCACTCTCTACGCGGGCGCGGACAACCTGCTCGACGACGACTACGAGGAGCGACTCGGATCCCCCCAGCCGGGGCGTTGGGTCTACCTCGGGTTCCGAGCGAGCCTTCGAGAGGAGTGGTTTTCATGAGACCGGAAGCGAATCGAAACCGGAGAGGTCGGGTCGTGTCCCCGCAGAGCTGGGCCCGCGGCGCGGCCGCCGCCGCGCTCGTCCTCGCCGCGGCGTGCGGCGGTGATGGCGGAAGCGGCTCCAGCGACGACGGCGGAAGCACGTCCTCCGTGGCGGAGGTGACGGAGAGGACGCCCGACGGTGTGGCGACACGGCTCGGCGACGTCGTGACGACCGAGGGGGTCGGGACGGTCTCCGCCGGGGTCTTCTCGAACAACAAGCTCAAGATCTTCATTCAGGACGGGGGCAGCGGCGTGATGGTCTACCACGAGGCTGCGGCCGACGTGGATGCCTTCGCGCGAGGCGACCTGGTTCGGGTGACCGGAGTGGTCCGGCAAGAAGACCCCGTCCCCGACAACAACGTCGCGCGGGGAACGATTCTCGTCGACATCACCGGTGGGGATTGGACCGTCGTGGACGTCGACCAGCCCCAGCCGTCGCCGCAGGTCGCGACGCTGGCGGGCATCGCCGTGGCGGACGTCGGAACCGTGGTGCGGGTGCGGGGGCTCGAGAAGACGGAAGGCGACTGGCCGGCGGCCGGAAGCCGCAGCACCGAAGTGCGCGTCAGCGACGACGGGGGCGCGACCACCTTCACGCTTCGGCTCCAGCGCAACACGATCACCGAAGCGCTCGCGACCGAGCTGGAGACGATCGGCGACGACGGTCTCTTCGATCTCGATGCGATCGTGGTGCAGGACGACCTGGACGACGACGGAAGCCTCCTCGGGGGCTTCGAGCTCTGGATCCGAGGGACGGGCGACATCCGCGCCGCCGGCTGACGGACGCGTCGCCCCGGCGGAGCGGGTAGGATCTACCGAACCGCGGTCACCGGGGTCCGGCGCCCCTGCCGGATCCGAACGGGCGGGCCGGGCAGGTCCTCGACCACGCGGAGCGACTTCAGGAACTCGATCACCGCGTCCTGGTCCGACTGCGGTCGGGCCAGGAACGCGTCGCGCGAGGCGCGGGCGTCCCCGCCGTGGAAGAAGATCGCTTCGGTCAAGGTCGTGAGGTCGCCCCGATGTCCGTACGGATCGGAGTTGCCCGCGTCCCAGAGCTTGCGGGTGAGGAACTCGCGCGTGGGGCGCGGCACGGGATCGATGGTGAACTCGGACGGGTCGGCGAAGCCGTTCAGCGTCCCCTGCGGGACTTGCTCGTTCGCGAAGTGCTCGAGCTCGTCGTCGTTGAGGTCGTGGCGCTTCAGATCCGTGAAGGCGCGCACGTGCGCGCCCCCGTCCGCTGCCCGCTCGATGCGGGGAGCGAGGCCGTCTCGGGTCAGATCGAAGGTGAAGGGACGCGCGACGTCTTCCGGGCGGAGGTTGCCGGGAGGATTGTACGGGTTCGGCTCGCTGAAGTGGCGCGACTCGAGGTTCAGGACGGGGACGTGGCACGACGTGCAGCCGGCCTCCGCGAAGATGGCCTCGCCTCGTGCGACGGCGGCGCGGCGTGCGGGCTCCGTCGACCGGATCTGCACCGGTACGTCGAGGGCGGCCTGGAAGATGGTCGCGGCCGTGATGTCGCCGACCGTGAGCTCGTTCACGACTTCGTCGAGATCGGCGTCGACGTCTTCGCCGAAGCGCTCGACCGATTGCATCCCGTGATGGTGGTTCATCGCGTTGTTGGTGAACTCCCGCAGGGAGACGACCGCGCCCTTCTGGTGGAACGGCTTCACGATGAGATCCCAATCGACGCCGTCGATCTCGGTCGGGTCGACTCTTCCGTCGGGTCGTACCGTGACTCGCCCGAAGGAGACCCCTTTTGCGACGAGATCCCGGGTCGCGGGAAGACCCGACCGGGCCGCGTCCGCCCTGGCTTCCTCGCGGATGGCGATCAGCTCGGCGCTCATCTCGCGAGCCAGCATCTCGATCGCGCCCGACCCCATCATGCCCAGGGTGTTGCGCTCGTTGCTGAGCTCTGGCGACGTGGAGAAGGTCACGGGGTCGAGTGCCTGGGCCAGGACGAAGACGTTGGCGACGAAGTCGCCCGCGCCTCCCGCTCGCGGCTGGATGTGGCAGCCGGCGCAGGCATTCGAGTCGGGTGCGGACGTGCGGACGAAGGCCGGTTGATCCGGGACGCGAGGTGCGCCGGTCCCGGTCGAGCCCGGGCGTCCCTGGCCGTCGAGCATGTTGAAGCGGGCGACGAAGAGCCGCTCTCCGTACCGCAGGAGGTCCGCGATTCCGAGCTTGCCGGAGTCGATGTCGGCCTGATCGAGGTGGGTCGCGATCGCGGGACGCTCACCGATGGGTTCGGAGGTCTCGGCTGCTTGCGCATTTGCGGTAGGCAGCACGGTGAGCAGCGTCAGCGCGAGAAGCTTCTTCGTTCGATGGACCGTGTTCATTCGAGTTCGTCTCCATGACCGAGGTCAGTTCCATCGCCACGCTCACGCGGGGGCCGTGCGAAGATCATCCTTGGTTCGGTGCGGGAGCGCGAGGAGGCACGACATGCAGATCCGAGGTCGTCGCGAGGCTTCGGGGCCACGGGGATGCGGCGACGGACGAACACATTCAAACCGACGTGGAGAACGGATTCAATGCGACTCGTTCGCAGATGCTCGTGGCGGCACCCGCGCTCGTCGCTCCGGGCCTCCGCGTGCGCGTGGATCTTCGGGAACGATCGGAGGCGGGCCATGAAGTCGGCGACCAGACCCCGGTCGGACCGAAGCCCGCGAGGCTCCTACACCAGGAACTTCAGATCGGAGTGGAAGGTCGGGTACGCATACACGCGAGAGGCGATCTCGTCGGCGGTCATGCCCTTCTCGATCGCGAGCGCGAATCCATGGATGGTCTCTTCTGCGCCGTGTCCCACCAGATGGGCGCCGAGGATTCGTCCGGTCGACCGGTCGACCAGCACCTTCGACCAGGCGGTGGATTCGGCGTGGGTCCGCGCGGAGCGCCAGGATCGCATGTCGTTGGCTCGCACCTCGAAGTCGAGCCGTCGACGTACCGCCTCCTCTTCGGTGAGGCCGACCGTGGCCGCGGCCGGGACCGTGTGGAGAGCGGCGGGGATGTGGTCGTAGACAGGCGATCGGAGCTCGTCGTGCGTGAGATTGTGGCCCACGATCCGCCCCTCGTACGTGGCGACGGGCGAGAGCTGGGGGCGGCCGGTGATCGCGTCGCCCGCGAAGTAGACGTCCGGGTTCTCGACGCTTCGGAGGTATCGGTCGATCTCGACGGCGCCGCCCTGGAGTGTGATGCCGGCCGCCGCCAGACCGAGTGTGGAGAGATCCGCGATGCGGCCGGCTCCGTTGGCCGCGAGAGCGGCGCGTGCGGTCGCCCGGCGGCCGTCGACCCGGTACTCGACCCGGACCTCGCCGCAGTGGTCGTCGACGCGATCGAGGGTCACTCCGGTCTCGATCGTGACGCCCAGCTCGCGCGTCGCCGCAGCGACCTGCGCGCTCGCGTCGGCGTCGAGTGCGGGAAGGACGCGTGGCGCGACCTCCAACAGGGTCACCTCGCTTCCCGCTCGCGAGAGAACGTGCGCGAACTCGAACGCGATGACGCCCGCGCCGACGAAGACGATCCGTTCGGGGAGCGACGGCATTTCGAGCAGATGATCGCTCGTCACCAGATGTTCGGCACCGGGGATCGGCAGGGGGCGCGGTACGGAGCCGGTCGCCACGACGATCTTTCCGGCCGAGAGCCGTCGCACACCGATCTCGACTTCGTGGGGCCCGCTGAAGCGTGCGACGGCGTGCGCAATCTCGATCCCACGCTTCTCGAGGCTGGCCGCGAACTCCCGAGACACGCCGTCGGTGAAGGTCCGCTCGCGCGCGACGAGCTTCCCCCAGTCCAATCGGGGAGGGCCGACCTCAATCGCGTGAGCGGATGCGCGGGCGATGACGTCGAGGGATTGAGCGGCCGCGACCAGAACCTTCTTGGGGACGCAACCGCGAAGAGGGCACACGCCCCCGACGTCACGGCCCTCGACGACCAACACGCGGCAGCCTGCGGCACGGGCGGCGCCGGCGGCGGCGAGGCCGGCATTGCCGGCGCCCAAAACGATGACATCGTAGCGATCCTTCCTCACGGTGCGTCCTCCCTCGGCAACGTGATTGCATCATGCGTGCCAAGCAGGCGCTCTTGAAATTGCCGCGGATTGAAGCGAGGTACCTCGGGGATCACGAGGCCCTCGCCACGAAGCGACGTTGGGTCACGAGCCGGCGTGGGCGCTCGCGATCCGCACACGGACTCGCGCCATGACGACCCCGGCCGCCTTCGAATTCTCCTTCGAGCGCATTCAGGAGCTCCTCCTCGAGATGGCGCGGGAGCGGACGCTCGATCCGCTCCTGCAGCTCGTGGTTCGGCGGCTGGCGGGACACGAGCACGTGGCCCTCGCCCGAATCTGGCTGGTCCGGCCAGGAGACGTCTGCGGCGAGTGCCTCATGCGCAAGGACTGTCGGACCAACGTGCCGTGTCTGCAGCTCCTGGCCAGCGCGGGAGCCTCCGTCGCGAACCCCGGCGAGGAGTGGACGCGTCTCGACGGCGACTTCAGCCGATTCCCGATCGGCAGCCGCAAGGTGGGCGAGGTGGCGAGGTCGAGCGAAGCCGTGTGCGTGGAGGACGTCTCGATGGACTCGCGGTGGATCGCCCGACCGGGCTGGGCGCGCGGTGAGGGGATCTTCGGATTCGGGGGGCAGCCGCTCCTCTACCACGGCGAAGTCCTGGGCGTGCTCGGGCTCTTCGTCCGAGGCCGTCTGCTTCCTTCGGCGCTCGGGTCGCTGCGGCTCATCGCCGATCATGCCGCCGCCGCGATCGCCAACGCCCGAGCCTTCGATGCCATCGCGGAGCTGCGCGCGAAGCTCGCGATCGAGAACGAATACCTGCGCGACGAGCTCTCCCAGTCGCAGGCGTTCGGCGAGATCCTCGGTCAGAGCGCCTCGATCAAGCAGATGAGCGAGCTGATCGAGCAGGTGGCTCCCACCGACGCGACCGTCCTGATCGGCGGGGAGTCGGGCACCGGCAAGGAGCTCGTGGCCCGCGAGATCCACGCGCGCAGTCGGCGCGCGGCGCAACCTCTGATCAAGGTCAACTGCGCATCCGTGCCGAAGGAGCTGTACGAGAGCGAGTTCTTCGGACACGCGAAGGGGTCGTTCACCGGCGCGATCAAGGACCGGGTGGGGCGGTTCGCGGCGGCGGACGGGGGCACGCTCTTCCTCGACGAGGTGGGAGAGATCCCGCTGGAGCTTCAGAGCAAGCTCCTGCGCGTCCTGCAGGAGGGGGAGTACGAGCGCGTCGGAGACGAGCGCACCCGCAAGATCGACGTGCGCATCGTCGCGGCGACCAATCGCGATCTGGCCCGGGAGGTCGAGGAGGGGAGGTTCCGCCGGGATCTCTACTACCGCTTGAACGTCTTCCCGATCGAGGTCCCGGCCCTTCGCGAACGGGGCGAGGACGTCGTGCTTCTCGCGCGCGAGTTCGTCGGGCGCGCCGTCCACAAGCTCGGTCGTGCGGCGCAGCTCGACGACGGCGATCTGGCGGCTCTCTCGGCCTACGACTGGCCCGGGAACGTGCGCGAGCTCCAGAACGTGATCGAGCGCGGAGTGATCACCGCTCGCGATGGCCGGATGAGACTCGATCTTCCCGCGGCCGACGGGCCGCCACCATCGCCGGCCCAGCTCGCCGACGCCCCATCGGTGATCACGGACGACGAGCTGCGCGAGCTGGAGCGGCGGAATCTCCTCGCGGCTCTCGAGCAGGCGGGCGGGAAGCTCTACGGACCGGGTGGCGCCGCCGATCTACTCGGCCTCAAGCCAACCACCGTCGCGTCACGGCTCAAGCGCTTCGGAATCGAGCGGCCCCGGGAGCCCTGAGCGCGGCCACGAGATCGCGTGACGGGATCCCGGGATCTCGCGTGTCGTGGCTGGATCCCCGCCGGAGGCGTCGATGGGGCCGTGATTCCGGAGGCTTTCGGCCGCCGTCGCCGAGACCTCGCTGGCACGTCCCCTGCAGCGTGCGCCGCCATCGACACGCCACAAGGAGGGAATGGAGATGGCAGCCGTGAACCACGAGGGACCGAGCGGGCGGGACCGCAACACCAGTACGAGCGAGACGACGTTTCACGCCGGCGAGCGAGCGGTTCAGAGTCAGCTCGGGGTACGTGAGAGCATCGAGCCGTGGGCGCGCAAGATCGTCCGCCCCTCGTTGCCCGACGAGCACCGCGCGTTCTACGCCGGTCTGCCCTTCCTCGTCGCGGCCGCGCGGGACTCGCACGGACGGCCCTGGGCGTCGATTCTCACGGGGCCGCCGGGCTTCTCTCACTCCCCGCACGAGAGAGCCCTCGTGGTCGGCTCGCGGCCTGCCGAAGGCGACGCCCTCGAGAACGCATTCCGGGTCGGTGCCGACGTCGGGCTTCTCGGCATCGAGTTCCATTCGCGGCGACGCAGTCGCCTGAACGGGCGGGTCGCGCAGTCATCCGAGAGCGGCTTCGAGATCCGCGTGGACCAGGCCTTCGGGAACTGCCCCCAGTACATCCGGGAGCGGGAGTCGGCGGAGGTGGCTCCGTCCGCCAATCCCCGGCGCGCGACCTACACGAGCCTCCCCGAGCACGCGAGGCAGTGGGTCGAGAACGCCGACACCTTCTTCATCGCCAGTGGCTATCGTGGTGACGGAGACCACCCCGCCTACGGCATGGACGCGTCGCATCGCGGAGGGGAGAGTGGCTTCGTGCGCATGGTCGACGAGCGCACCCTGGTGTTTCCCGACTACGCGGGCAACAATCTCTTCAACACCATCGGAAACCTCCTCGTGGATCCCCGAGCGGGTCTGCTCTTCGTCGATTTCGAGCAGGGGAACCTTTTGCAATTGACGGGGCGCGCGACCGTCGACTTCGCGCCACCCTCGAGCACCGGCGAGAAGGGCGCACGTCGCCTCGTGTGGTTCGAGATCGAAGCGGCGGTCGAGCTGCGCGGGGTACTGCCCCTCCGTTGGGAGTCGCCCGGAGCCGGGTTGCGCGAGCTTCGGGTGGTCGAGAAGGTCCGCGAGAGCGACGACGTCACGTCGTTCGTTCTCGAAGCGAGCGACGGCGGGGCGCTGCCGCCGTTCTCCGCGGGTCAGTACGTCCCCGTCGAGGTCGACGTCGGCGGTGTCCGCGTGCGGCGGACCTATTCGCTTTCGAACGCACCCGACGAAAGGCGGTACCGGATCACCGTCAAGCGAGAGCCGCATGGTGTGCTCTCGCGGCATCTGCACGACGTCGTCGAGGTCGGGAGCGTTCTCCGCGCCGCGCCGCCGCGCGGGACCTTCGTGCTCGATCCATCGAGCGAGCGTCCGGTGGTTCTGGTGAGCGCGGGGGTCGGTGTCACCCCGCTCGTGAGCATCCTTCATGAGCTGGTGCGCTCCCAGCCGTCGAGGCCGGTGTGGTTCGTCCACGGAGCACGCGATGGGAGGCACCATCCGCTCGCTACCGAGGTGAAGCGTCTGGCGGAGCGTGCACCTCAGGTGCGAATCCTCGTCGCGTACAGTCGGCCGCGTCCTCAGGATCTTCTCGGTCGCGACTACCACCGGGCGGGGCGGGTCGATGAGGGGCTGCTCCGGGAGCTGGTCGCGGGGCTCGACGCCGAGTTTCATCTCTGCGGCCCGACAGCATTCCTCGCGGCGATCCAGCAGGCGCTCGAGGATCGCGTGCCGGCCGAGCGCATTCGTGTCGAGAGCTTCGGACCCGGCTCCGCCTGATGAGAGCCCGCGCCGGCCTCGTGGATGCCGGCTGCCAGGGGCGGCGCCCTGCGCGTCCTCGAACGTCGGGGGCGGCCTCCCTGTGGGCGGCCGCCCCGGAAGGGTGCGGCCGATGCTCTGCATCAGCCGCACCCGGTCTCGAGCGCTCAGAGATCCGATACCGCGGTGTGTCGGATGGAGGGCCAGGTCCTTTCCGCATTCCGCAGGATGTTCGTGCGGTCCTTCCGGTACTTGTGGAGGATCTCTTCGTTGACGAAGAGGTAGAGCTTGCCGTCGACGATGTCGGCGTACCTCGGATCGCCGTCGAACTTCTTCCCCAGGGCGACTGCGAAGGCGCAGAAGCCACCGAACTGCGGCAAGTACCGTTCGGGTTCGGCCTCGAACGTCCGGGCCGACTCCGCGGATGCGAAGTAGTAGGCGACACCGTCCACCACGACGGTGTTGACCGCGGAACCTTCCGCCACGTCGTGGATGGTCGACAGGGCCACGGCGTCGACCCCGTGCAGGCCGAGCGGCACGCCGGCGGTCGTGATCCCCGTCGAGCGATTGTACTCGTCCTCCGCGAAGGCCGTTGCGGTGGTGAGTGAGAGCGCGAGCGCAGCGATCATGATCGGAAACGTCTTCATCGTCTGAATCTCCTTCTTCGCACGCCGACTCGGTCGGCGGTTGGCTCGTCGGCGACGTGCCGACGCGTGGATCGATCCGGTGTCTCGTAGGTCACCGGGAATAGGCGGTCTCGATCGCGCGCACCGTGTTCTCGGTGTTGTCCACGGCGCTCGCGATCATGCGGAAGTTGATCAGGGACGCGGCATAGCCGTCGTAGTGCTCGGTGATCGCACCGGCGGTCGCATCGGTGACGACGAGCACCTCGAAGCCCTGTTCGATGAGCTCGCGCATGTGCGACTCCGTGCAGAGATTCGAAGACATGCCGCCGAGCACGACCTTGGAGATCCCGGCCTTCCGCAGCTGCAGCACGAGGTCGTTGCTCTCCGGGCCGTAGACCTTGTGGGGGCTGGTGACGACGGTCTTGCCGTTGTCGATGTAGGGCTTGTAGCGCTCCAGCCAGTCGGCCCCGGACCCTTCGAACCCGTCCAGGTTCAGGGCGGTCGGCCGGTCGAACATGCCGATCTGGTGCATCAGCGTCTCGAGCGTGCCTTCGAACTTCCACTCGTGATCGTGACGGAAGTAGTAGTGCGGGGACACGAACAGCGGCATGCCCGTCTGGTCTGCCACCCGGAAGAGCGCCTCCAGGTTCTCCACGGTCCGGTTCTCCGCGACGTTCTTCCCCACCACGCCCCAGGTGACGCCGTCGGGCGAGAGGAAGTCGTTCTGCGGATCCGTGATCACGATGGCCGTGTCGCCGGCCGTGATGGAGAGTCCGGGCATGGGCAGGCCGTCGTTCACCGGCGGGCTCTTGGCCGTCGCCCGACGCGACTCCGCGTCCGCCGCCGACGCCAGGCTGGTGGTGAGGCAAGTGAGGACCGTCAGTGTTGCGACGACCCCTCGAACGGAGTTTATGCTTGTTTGTCTCACGTCGATCTCCTCGTCGAAGGTGGTTGCCGGTCGATTCCCGTCCGCCGGGAGCGCCGGGTGTCGTCCGCCGTCGCGGTGCGGCGGAAGCCGTCGCGAGCCCGGGTGGCTCGGACGGATCGACTACGAGCACCCTGCGATGCACGGGCCGTGCCAGGACGGGGGCGTTCGAATCGCGACGAAATGCCCGTCGGATGGCGCCCCGAGGAGCCCTGGTCCACGAGATCTCGCGGTCGATCACCACGACGATCCGCGACGTAGCCCTCGGAGCTCACCGAAGGGTGGTGGACCCGACCGGCGGTCCGCCGGCCGGGTCCGACGCTTGTTCCGCCGGCGGACTCCTCGTATGCAGGAGCGAAGCCTCGTGGCGGAGGCTCGGCGGTCTCCCCACGTCGGCGAAGCGAACGCGCGCAACAATGGTGGACTCGGAATCCGACGATCCCGGGACGATCGTCGTCCTGGGCATGCACCGCAGCGGGACGTCCCTCGTCTCGCGCATGCTCGAGGCGGGCGGCGTCTACTTCGGCGCGCCGGAAGACCTGGCCCCACCCGCCACGGACAACGTGCGCGGCTTCTGGGAGCATCTGGGGATTCGCGCGGTCAACGACGCCTTGCTCGCGCGCCTCGGGGGCGACTGGCGTTGCCCTCCGGAATCGAACGACGGAACCTGCGACCGTTCGAACGACGATCTGCGCGAGCGCGCGCGGACGATCGTCGAGGACCTCGGCGCCGCGTCGCCGCTTCGCGCGTGGAAGGACCCGCGGACGACGCTGGTCCTGCCGTTCTGGCGATCGCTCCTCGGGGACCGCCTTCGCCCGGTGCTTTGTGTTCGTCACCCGGCGAGCGTGGCCGCGTCGCTGGAGGCGCGCGACGCCATGCCCTCGGTGCTCGCGCGCTTTCTCTGGCAGGAGTACGGCGCCCGGGCCGTTGCGGATCTCGCGGGCTTGCCCGTGGTGGTCGTCGGTTACGAGGAGGTCCTGCGCGATCCGGTCGGACAGTCGGTGCGACTCGCGGCGGCGTTGTCCACCGCGGATCGACCCGTGGACGCCGACGCGATGGTCGGTGCCGTGGAGCCCGCCCTCGCGCATCACCACCCATCGAACGACCGGGTGTCGACGGAAGACGGGGAGCACGTGGCTCTGTTCGCGGCGCTCGGCGCGTGCGCGGCGGACCGGCGTGCGTGGGAGAGCCTGCGGCCCACGTTCCCGGGGCGAAGCGTCGTGTTCGACGAGATGATGCGGGACTCGGCGCGCCTGGCGGCGCGGCTGAGTGAGCTCCGGAACGTCTTTCACCACCGCGATCGCGAGGCCGAGCTGATCCTCGAGTCGGCGAACGCACTCGGCCGCGAGGTTCGGGAGCTGCAGGAGTCGCGCCGCGCGCTGGAGCGGCTCCTCGACTCTCGGCGCGAGCCGGAGCCGCGCGGCCGGCTCGAACGGGCGTGGCGTTGGGCGCGCGGCTTCGCTCGTCGACCCGCCCGAAAGCGGCGGCTCGGGCTCGACGCGTGACCGGCGCCCAGGGCGAGCCGGGACTGCCGATCGGCCGGGTCGGTCGTTCGTCCGGCGTTCTGAAGGGTCTTCGCGCCTGGCTGCGTCGCGCGGCGGAGTCCGCGATCGCCCCCGTGCGACGGGGACGCGGCGCAGGCCCGGTCCGCCTCGTCTGGATCGTGACCCAGCCGACGAGTGCCGCGATTCTCCTGCGCGGCCAGCTGCGGTCGTTGCGGCGGCACGGCTTCGACGTGTCGGTGATCGCCTCGCCGGGGCCGGAGCTCGGCCGCGTCGCAGATCGCGAGGGCGTCGCCGTCTGGGGCCTGCCGATCCCGCCGGTGGGCGACCACGACGCGTTCCCGGGCGCCGTGCACCGCATCGCGCGGACCCTGCGTCGCATTCGACCGATCGTCGTCGTGGCCGGGACTCTTCCGGCGGCGGGGGCCGGACTTCTCGCCGCACGTCTCGCGCGGGTGCCGGTTCGCATCTACACGCTTTGCGATCTACCGCTCGAGACGGCGTCGGGTCCGGCACGCCATGCGATCGAGATCTGGGAACGCCGGGCGGTCCGGTGTGCGCACGAGGTCTTCGCGGTGAGTGAGAGCCTCCGCCGGAAGCACCGTGCGCTCGGGCTCGACCCACGCGAGAAGGCCCGCGTGCTGCGCCATGGTTCGGGGAACGGCGTGGACACCGAGCGCTTTCGGCCCGCGGCACCGGGGGATGCCGAGCGGACTCGCGCCTCTCTTTCCCTTCCCGCCGACGCGCCGGTGCTCGGGCTGGTCGCTCGGCTCGTGCCGAACAAGGGGATCGCCGACCTCGTCGAGGTGCTCGATCGGGTGCGGGCGGTCCATCCCCGAACCCACCTCCTGCTCGTCGGCGCCCGACCGCCCGTGAACGCGGTCGGCGATCGCGTCATGGACCGGCTCGAACGCGATCCGCACGTGCGCCTCGCCGGCCACGTCGAAGACACGGCGCCCTACTACCGGACGATGGACCTCCTGGTCTTTCCGTCTCACCGTGAGGGCTTCCCGAACGCGGTGCTCGAGGCGAGTGCGACCGGGCTTCCGATCGTCGGATACGGGGCGACCGGCACCGTGGACGCGGTGGTCGACGGAGAGACCGGGACGTTGGTGCCCGTGGGGGATGCCGCTGGTCTCGCCGAGGCGGCGATTCGCTACCTGGACTCCCCGGACGTCGCGTCGGCGCACGGTCGGGCAGGACGTGCGCGCGTTCTGCAGCGGTATCGACGTGAAGACGTTTGGTCGGCGGTGCGTGCCGCTTTGCAGGAGTCGGTCGAGCGCCGGGCTCGACCTGCGCTGGACGACGCTCCGAAACCAGTCCGTCCGACGGGCCGGAGGAGCGAGGTGCGACGCGTCGTCTGGACCGCCTGGTTCCAGGGAGAGGCGCGCGCGCCGCGCGTCGTGCAGAGCTGCTTCGCGTCGTGGCGTCGCGAGAATCCGGGATGGGAGGTGCGCGTACTCGACGAAACGACGCTCGGCGCGCCCGAGGTTCTCGCCGAGGACGTGGACTTCGCGCGACACCTGCCGCTCCCCGCGCGCTCGGACGTCTTGCGCGTGAACCTGCTCCGCCGGCACGGCGGCGTCTGGGCGGACGCGTCCTGTCTCTGCCGGACGCCGCTCGACGCGTGGCTGCCGGACGTCCTGGCGCCGGAGGGCTTCTTCGGCTTCGACCGCCCGGCGCCGGACCGGAAGATCGCGAGTTGGTTCCTCGCGGCGGAGCCGGGGCACGTCCTCGTCCGCCGCTGGTGCACGCTCGTGAACGACTTCTGGCGCGACCACCCGCGGGCGCGCGTTCAGTCGCTGGAAGAGAACGCGGCGATGCTCGATGCGGCGGATCCCGCCGCGCCTCCGCCTTGGCTCGACGTCGCGCGCTGGGCGACCGAGGGGGAGGTGCCGTACTTCTGGCTGCACTACCTCTTCGCGCACATGATCGAGACCGACGACGAGGTGCGCCGCGCGTGGAGCCGCGTTCCGAAACGCACCGCCGATCCGCCACATCTGTTCTGCACGCATGGCTACGAGCGGCCGGTCGATGAGGCGTTGCGCGCCGCGTGGAACGACGGCCTGGCGCCGCTCTACAAGCTCACGTGGCGTACGGACGCGCCGCCCGGTTCGGCCGTGGCCTTCGCGATCGAGGAAGGCCACTGGTAGAGCCGGTCGCGGAGTCGATGAAGCGACAGGGGCGCACTCGGGTGACGAAGATCGAGCTGGACCGCGCGCAGGAGCCGCGCGAGCAAGGAGCCCGGATCCGCGCGGCGCTCGCGCGTGCGACCGTCGTCCACGTCGTCCCGAGGGACCCGTCCAGCCGTGGCCGCGAGTTTTGGGATGCGGTCGCGCGGTACGTCGGGGAGCGCACGCGTCTGGATGAAGATCCCGTGACCTTCCGTCGAACGGGAGGCGAGTGGCTCGACGTCCGCTTCGATTCCGAGCGGCGCCACACGTTTCGCCACTCCAAGACCGCGCAGCCGCTCCATACCGATGGTGCCTACGATCCGAACGCGGCCGACGTCGTGTTCTTCTTTTGCGAGCGTCAGGCGCCGACGGGCGGCGAGACGCTCTTCCTGGAGGGCGCCGAGCTGGTCGAGTGGCTCGAGCGCGAACAGCCGGACCTTCTCGACCTCCTGCGGGCGCACCCGTTGACCTTCGGAAAGGGGGCCGGGGCCCGCCGGCGGGCCCCGGCGATCGACGCATGCGACCCGCCGAGTCTCTGCTGGAACGTCTTCCGGGTCGACGCGGGCGACGCCGAGGCGTTCGCGTGGGTCGAGCGCTTTCGCCGCTTCCTCGACGAGCGAATCGTCGCGGCAGGTCGCGCCCTCGAGTTGCGCCTCGCGCCGGGCGAGGCCGTGTTCTTCCACGATGCGCGGGCGCTGCACGGGCGACGCGCTTTCGAGGCGTCTCGGCGGGACGATCGGCTCCTTTGGAAGGGTGGGCTTCGTCTGAGGGCCGAGGCATGAAGACGCGACGGTTCGGTGACACGGATCTCGAGACGAGCCTCGTCGCGCTCGGCACGATGCGGTGGGACCCCGCACGGCTGGGCTCGACCGGGGCGCGCGACCTCCTCCTGCACCTCGTCGACCGCGGGCTCACGGCGATCCATTCCTCGCGCGAGTATGCATTCCACGAGTTCTTCTGCTCCGTCCTGCGTGACGTGAGGCGCCTTCGTCCGCGTTGGGCGCCGGTTCACGTCGTGAAGATCGGTGTGCCCCACTTCGACGAGAGCGCCTTCGATCCCGCTCGGCTCGAGGCCATCGTCGAGCAGCAACGCCGCGCGCTGGAGACCGACACGATCCACGTCGTGCAATGGCTCCTCCGCGCCACACCGAACACCGACGAGCGACGGCTGCCGCTGCTCGCGCGCAGCCGTGCCGCGCTGGAGGACGCGTGGGGGCGCCTGCAGGCGCGCGGACGGGTCCGATTTCTCGCGAGCTACCCGTACAGCGTTCCCTTCCTCGAGCGGGCCCTCGAGGTGCCGGTCGTGCGTGGCCTCGCGACGTATCTGAACCTCGAGGAGCGGGAGCTCGTGCCCTATCTGGATCGGATGCACGGCGAGGGACGCGGGCTCTTCGCGATCCGTCCTCTCGGGGCCGGCCGGCTCGTGGCGCGGGGGGTGAGTCGACTCGACGCGGAGGCCTGGTCGGAGGTGATCGAGATCGTGGGAGGCGGCAGCCGAACGGCCGCGGCTCTCCGCTTTCCTCTCCTGCACCCGGCGACCGCTTCGGTCGTGGTCGGTATCTCGAGCCAGTCGCACGCCGACGAGCTGCTCGACGCGGTCGACGTGGATCCCGACCCCGGACGGTTTCACGCGGTCGCCGAGCGGCTGTCCGCGCGATCGCCGGCCTGAGAGGAGCTTCGGGCGCCGTGTGCTATGAAACGACGCTCCCATGCCCCTCGGCGGACCCTTGACCACCCTGCGAGAGAAGCTCTTTCGCCACGCGCGGTTTCGTGCGGACGGTTCCCGCAGAGAGCGAGATGCGGAGGTCTCGGCGGACGACTTCCTGGAGCGGTTTCGGCGTCATCCGAACTTCGCGTGGATCAAGATCAACCATGGTCTGTGGGACCTCCTCGCGAGAGTCGAGGCCGAGCTGGGCTGGCCGGTCGCGCCCGCCGACCGAGCGCGCGCCGACGCGATCGCGAACGACATCCCGCTCTTCACGAGCGGCTTTCTCGACGAGTTGGCGGCGCAGCTCGAGCCGCTCCGCGGGCGCCCGCGCGACGGCCTCTACCTGGCGTTCGGGCTCTCCGCCTGGCCCGGAGACCACGCGCTGATCGGCACGCCGCACCACCCGGAAGCCTCGCAGGCGTTCCTGGCCCGCTACCAGGACGTCGCGACGCCGGACCTCGCCGACCCTCTGCTCTTGAAGAGGATGGTGCACACCGGCGAGATGGCGGATCTCTTCGCCGAGCTTCGCGCGCATCACGTGATCCTGGTCGGTCCGGACTATCTCGAATCCTTCGGAGCGTTCGCGGCGCTGAAAGACTTCGAGCATCTGCGGATCCCACTGTCGTCGTGGTTCGAACGGCGCGAGATCGAGAAGCGCATCGCGTCGGCGATCGAGCGTGCCGGGGGACATGTGGTGGTCCTGCTTCAGGCCGCGCCTTTGGCGGCGCACTGGATCCTCCGTCTCCGGGATCGGCATCCGAACGCGCGTTGGATCGACGGCGGGCTCGCTCTGTCCGTCTGCGCGCCCGAGGACCTGTTCAAGCGCTCCTGGGGGAAGGCGTGCCGGATCGAGATCGCCCGCTTCCACAATGCGATGCGTCCGGACGCACCGGTGCCCCTGCGACGACGCGTCGGGATCGTCGCGGAAGGGATCTCCGCGCGCCGGTCGTCGGCGTCCGATGCGCACGAGCCGATTCCCGCCGTGATGCGGAAGGTGCCCGATCACGAGCGCGTGCGCGCGTTGCTCGAGGTGTGCGAGAAAACGAACCGCTGGACGAACCACGGTGCGCTGGAGGAGCTCCTCGCCGAGTCGTACCAGGCCGTGCTCGGGCTGCCGCCGACCCTTCGCGTCGTTCCCTGCGCGAGCTGTGGGATGGCGCTCGAGGCGATCGCGCGCCTGCTCGATCAGAAGCGTGGAAGTCCGCATCGCTGGGTCGTGAGTGCCTTCAGCTACCAGAATCTCGGTCGTGGCTACTTCGCCTCGTCGCGTGTGGTGGACTGCGACGAGACGGGTGTGCTCGACCTCGACGCGCTCGAGGCGACCGCGCCCGACGCGTACGATGGCTTCGTCGTCACCAACGCCTTCGGGCTGCATCGCGACTTCGATCGCTATGCCGCGTTCGCCCGGAGAACGGGCAAGACCCTGCTCATCGACAATGCCGCCGGGATTCGGCCCGCGGTCGCACCGTGGCCGAACCAGGCGTTCTCGCTCCACCACACGAAGCCGTACGGGTTCGGTGAGGGCGGACTGGCGGTCGTCGAGTCCGAGGACGCCGAAGCGCTCCGTACCCTGCTCAGCTACCGCCCGCTCGGGATTCTCGAGCCCGCGCGGTGGCTCAACAACGGGAAGCTCTCGGAGGTCGCCTGCGCGTACCACCTCGACCTACTCGAACGGAGCCCCGAGTGGTCCGTGCTCTACGAGATGCAGGGGACACGGATCCTGCACCTCGCGAGACGGGCCGGCCTCGAGCCCTTGTTCGACCCGGGACTCGTACCGATCGCGACGAGCCTGCCGTTCCTCTCGCATCGACCGGTGGGCGCGGCGGACCTCGCGGACGACCACGTCGTCCTGCGCAAGTACTACGAGCCGCTGCGGCCGACCCCGGTGGCGAGTGATCTCTACCGGCGGATCGTGAACGTTCCTTCGCATCCGGACGTGAGGGAGGTGCCGGAGAAGGATCTCCTGTGCTCGCTTCGACGTCTGAGTGCTCCGGCGACGAGGCTTCGGGGTGGGGGGTACGCGCGCGCCGCTCGAGCCTTCGGAAGGTAGGCCGGTGTCGTTCCTCTCTCGCGAGGAAGTGGAGCGGATCGGGTTCGCCCACGCCCGCATCGCCACCCCAAACTACGAGGCACAGCGCGCGCAGCGCGGCGCCGTCGCCCGGCTCCTCGCCAGCGCGCTTGATCCAGCACAGCTCATCGAGGTGGACCTCAGCGAGACATGGCTGGACTT
>JAUIFY010000061.1 GCA_030430245.1 bacterium
CGATCGGGGTGTACGTGCCGCGGGGACGGGACGTCGGGGAGACGGGGACGCGTGCGGTCGCCGCCGCGGACGAGGACACGTTCACGCTCGCGGTGGAAGCCGTGCATCGTTGCCTCGAGGAGGTCGAGCCACTCACGGTGGGCGGGTTGTTCTTCGCGTCGGTCTCGGCGCCGTCGGCGCGGACGCAGGTGGCGAGCGCGGTCGCGACGGTTTGCGACCTGCCGCGGGACATCGTGACGGCCGACTTCACCGGCTCCGCCCGCGCGGGCCTGGCCGCGTTGGTCGCGGCGTCACGCGCGGTGGCGGGCGGCGTCCGCAAGGTGATCGTCGTCGCCGGCGATCGGGGCGGCGCGGCCTGCGCCGACGGCGCCGTCGCGGTCGTCGTCGATGGGAAGGCGACGCTCGCTCGTTTTCTCGCCTCTGCGGCCGTCGCGGAGACCTTCCGGTTCCAGGGGAGCCTCGGGGACGACTCGGATCGGCAACCGCTCCGCGATCTCGCCGAAGTCGTGGAGCGCGCGATGAACGAGTACGGGCTTGGAGCGGACCAGCTCTCGGCGCTCGCGGTAGCCGGCCTCGACGACCGCGCGGCGGCTCGGCTCGGCTCGCTGGTCGGTCTCGACCCCGAGCGCCAGCTCGTTCGGGATCACGTCGCACGGATCGGAAGCTTGTGTTGCGCCGAGCCCCTGGTGCAGCTCGGAGCCGCGATCGAGCGGTCGACGGGCGGCGACCGCCTCGTGGTCGCCGCGGCGGGAGAGGGGGCGGAGGCACTCCTTCTCGAGACGACCAGCGGCGAGGGCGTGTGTCGGCCGCCGATCGGCGACGCGACCGGCGCGGGAGAGCACTCGGAGGGTGGCGGACCACTCGCGGGAGAGTGGGATGTGCCACGGGAACCTCCGGGCGCTCTCGCTCGTGCGGATTGCGAGCGCGGGACGCGGCTCTACGGAACCCGGTGTGCCGCGTGCGGCGCGGTCCAGTACCCCGCCGCCGACGCATGCGGCGCGTGCGGCGCGACCTCGGGCATCGAACCCGCCAAGATCGGGAAGCGGGGCCGGGGTGTCGCGCCCGGCGCGGATGGGTCGCTCGTAGTCGAAGTCGACGATGGGGGACGCCTCACGGTACCCGTGGCGGGCGGTGGATCCGCGGCCGACTCGATCGATCGGGCCGTGCGGCTCGTGCTGCGGCGGGGGGCCGACTCCGCACCGCTTCGCTACGTCTGGAAGGCCCGGCCGGCGTAGCCGCGTCGCTATCCGTCGTCGTTCCGCCGCTCGGATCGCGACGCTCGATACTCCTCGTAGCTGGGCCGTGCCCAGTCGATGGCCGGTCGATTCTCCTCGAGCTGCCACTGCAGCCGGCGATGGTTCTGCCCGGCTTCGAACATCGCGCGGCCGACGTCGATCGTGCTGCAGCCTCCGGCGAGCAGCACGAGGGCGACGAGTCGGGCCGTGTTCGCGGGGTGTGCGCGCTTCGACGACATGGCGGATCGACCGGGTCGGAGCATGGCACCTTCCCCGCCGTGGCGCCATGCCGGGACGATTGATCTGATGACAGTGTATGTGCCAATAAATGCATCATCGTGAAGAAGCTAGTCGGGGCTCTCGTCGTCCTCGTGGTGGTGCTCGGAGTCGTGTGGGTGAATCGCTCGACGCTGATGCTGGGTGCGATCGGGTTCATGATGGACCGGCGCGTCGCGCCGGGGCCGAACGTGCCGGTCGAGTGGAGCCGCGGCCCGGAGTCCCCGCCCGCGCGCGGAGAGCGGCCACCGAACGTCGTCTTGATCCTCGCCGACGACCTCGGCTGGAACGACCTCACGTTCGGAGGGGGCGGGGTCGCGGGCGGAACCGTCCCAACGCCGCGGATCGACTCGATCGCGGCCGACGGCGCGAACTTCGTGAACGGCTACGCGGCGAACGGGACCTGCGCGCCATCGCGCGCGGCGCTGATGTCCGGCCGCTACGGGACGCGCTTTGGCTTCGAGTTCACCCCGACGCCCCCGGGGATGAGCACGCTCGTCGGCCTGATGTCGGCGGAGTCCGGACAGAGGCTGCGACCGCCGGTTCCCGGAGACGGCGGGCCGTCGATCGAGTTCGACGAGATGGGAATGCCCGCCTCGGAGGTCACGATCGCCGAGCTCCTGTCGGACCGGGGCTACCACACCGTCCACATCGGCAAGTGGCACCTCGGCCGCACGAACGGCATGGCGCCGGAGGACCAGGGCTTCGACGAGAGCCTCCTCATGGCGAGCGGGCTCTACCTGCCCGAGGACGCCCCGGACGTCGTGAACTCGAAGCAGGAGTTCGATCCGATCGACCGGTTCCTCTGGGCCGCGATGCGATACGCGGCGAGCTTCAACGGCGGCGAGCCGTTCGCGCCGGACGGCTACCTCACCGACTACTACACGGACGAGGCGGTGAAGGTGATCGAGGCGAACAGGAACCGGCCCTTCTTCCTCTACCTCGCGCATTGGGCGCCCCACACGCCGCTTCAGGCGTCGAAGGAAGACTACGATGCGCTCGCGCACGTTCCGCTCCACCGAGAACGTGTGTACGCGGCGATGATCCGCGCACTCGATCGGGGCGTCGGGCGGGTTCTGGACGCGCTGCGCGAGAACGGCCTGGAAGAGGACACGATCGTGATCTTCACCTCGGACAACGGCGGCGCCGGCTACATCGGCCTGCCCGACGTGAACGATCCGTATCGCGGCTGGAAGATCACGCTCTTCGAGGGCGGAATCCATGTGCCCTATTTCGTCAAGTGGCCCGGGACCATCCCACCCGGGACGACCGTCGAGGACCCGGTCCATCACTTCGACGTCTACGCGACCGCCGCGGCCGCCGCGGGGGCGCCGCTTCCGACCGATCGCGTGATCGACGGCATCGATCTCGTCCCATTCGCGCGGGGGGAGGCCGACGGCACGACCCACGAGCGCCTCTTCTGGCGCAGCGGGGCGTCGCAGAGTGCGCTCGTGAACGGATGGAAGCTGAACGTCAGTGACCCCCCGGGTCGCACGTGGCTCTACGATCTCCGTGTCGATCCGACCGAGCAGCATGATCTCTCGGCGGAGCGTCCGGACAAGCTCGCGGAGCTTCAGGCGGCTCTCGCCGGGCACAACGCGGAGCAGAAGCCTTCGCGTTGGCCGTCCTCCGGCTCGTTCGCGATCAACCTCGACAAGGATCTGTCGGTTCCCGACGCGCCCGACGACGAGTACATCTACTGGTCGAACTGAGGGGGAAGCGCCACCTTCCTTCGCAGCGGGCGTCGGCTACTCGACGAGCTCGAGAACCGTTCCATCGGGGTCCCTGAAGCAGACGAAGCGCGTCGTCTGCCCTCCCAGCTCGACCGTCGCGGGCTCGGAGAGGAGCTCGACGCCCTGCGCCTTCAGCTCGGCCACGTCGGCGTCGAGGTCGTTGCTTCGGAGCGCGATGCGGGCGATGCCGAGGTGGTAGAGATGCGGGTAGGGCGGCGTCGCATCGGTCGGCTCCCGCCATTCCAGAAGGTCGATCACGAACGGCGTCTCCGTACCCGCCAGGATCAGCAGCGCTCCTTTGACCCGGTACGGAGGCATACCGACGGCGGCCGCGACCTCGCGGGTGTTGGTCGGTGGCACGTCCATCATGCGCTGGAAGCCGAGCCTCTCGTAGAAGGCGAGTGACCGGTCGAAGTCGCTGCAATTGACGTTCACGTGCACCAGTCCCGAGATGTTCATTTCGGCCTCGACGGCGTGGGCGAGCCGTTGTCGATCACGAGCTCGGCGCCGTTGATGTGTTTGGATTCGTCGGACGCGAGGAACAAGACGAGGTTCGCGACGTCCTGCGGCTCGCCGATGCCCATCGCGATGCGGGTCGCCTCCGGATCGTCGGTCTCTGCGATCTTGAAGCCGGTGCCGGTCTCCAGGGCGGACTGCACCATCGGTGTCAGGATGCTCCCGGGGTGAATCGAATTGCAGCGCACCGGATTCGTCTGGCGTCGCCCGTAGGCGGCGATTGCCTTCGTCATGCTGCGAATGCCGCCCTTCGCGGCGGAGTAGGCGAGGTAGGGCGCCATTGCGACGAGAGCGGCGGTCGACGACATGTTGATGATCGAACCGCCGCCCGATTGCTTCAGCATCGGCATCGCGTAGTGGCAGCCGAAGAACGTCGCGTCGAGATGGACCCGCAGGGTCTTGCGCCAGATCTCGGTCGTGGTCGTCTCGATGTCGCCCAGCGGCGCGATGCCCGCGTTGTTGACCAGCACGTCGAGCCGGCCGTGGCCCGCGATGGTCTTCTCGATCAACGTCGGCCACGTGGATTCGTCGCCGACGTCCTGCTCGATGAACGTGCCGCCGCACTCTTCGGCGACGGCCTGTCCTGCGGCGGCGTCGATGTCGGTGAGAACGACCGCGGCGCCCTCTTCGGCGAGGCGGATCGCGTCGGCCTTGCCCAGGCCGGACGCGGCGCCCGTCACGATCGCGACCTTCCCTTCGACGCGGCCTCGGTCGTTGGGCATCAGCCGTCGGTCGACGGAGGGACGTTCTGGTCGAGCCAATCCTTCAGCTCGGTGGCCGCACGGCGTCGGAACTCTTCGTTCACGTCGAAGCGCTCGAGGGCGAGCTTCAGGGCGCGCGCGGCCGTGTCGACCGGGTGCTGCTTGAAGAACGTCGCGACGTCCTTCCGGTGCTCCTTCGTCTGCAGCAGCGCGGTCGCTTCGATCAGGCGCGACGCCATCATCGGCGGCAGGCGGCCCGCGATCGCCTCCCAGTTCTTCTGAATGTAGGCCCACGCGAGCGGGCGCGCGACGCGGTTCGACAGGTAGCGGATCAGCAGGAACCCGACGTCCTGGGTCGGAACCTCCGGGGTGAGCGACATCGCGAGGCCCTGCTCCATCGCACGCGTCTGGCGGAAGTCGGCCAGGCTCAGCTGGAGGCGGCGGCGTTCCTGCGGCGTGCGCGTGGTCTCGACGGCGGCGCGCATCTTGGTGAAACGCTCGTAGTCGCCTTCGCGGGCGACGATGCTCACGAACGAGTCGGCCAGATTCGGGTCGAGGGTCGTCGGATCGTCGAGGTAGGCCTCGAGACGCGTGGCCGACTCCTCGGCGACGTCGCGATTCTCGGCGAGAACGCCCACGAGCTTGAAGATCGACGACCGCCGCAGAGCGCGCGCCTGCGGCTCGTCGGGATCGGCGTCCCAGCCGAGCTCGATGCGTGCCGGACCGAAGGTGCGCTCGAGCCAGGTCTGGAGCTGCGCTCGGCACTCGGGGCCCGCCGCATCGACGATCTGGTCGTCGAGGAACGACATTGGTCCGACGAGCGTGTCGAGGACCTCGTACTCCTCCTCGTCGCGGCAGGCGTCGACGATGGAGAGGAAGCTCGCCAGCGGCGCCCGCCCCGCGCGGACGATTGCCCACTGGTGCCCCGCGAGCCCCATGCGCTCGACCGGCTCGAGGTGGTCCTGAAAGCTCTCGGTGAGGGTCGCGAGGCATTCGTCGTCGTGGAGCGGCCGGTAGAAGCCTCCCTCCGAAGCGTTCCCGTAATACCAGTCGGGTGCCTTGCTGCCGCTCAGCTCCACCTTGTCGCGTACCTTCTGCACGAGCGCGCGCTCGGTCTTGCTGCCGCGGGTGCCCCGGGGCACCTTCACCACCAGGGGTAGGGGCCAGGAGGTCGCTCCCCCGCTGGGGATCTTCGTGGTCGGGCTCGCCTTGAAGCGCTCTTGCCGCACGGAGAGCTCGGCTTTGGTCTTCTCCTCGTCACGCGAGAAGGTCACGATCGGGAAGCCGGGCTGCTTGATCCAGGCGCGGGCGATCTTCTCGACGGGCTGACCCGACGCCTTCTCCAGCGCCTTCCAGAGGTCGGCCGCGACCGCGTTGCCTTCGGCGTTCGCGGAGATGTACGCGCGCACGCCCTTGCGGAACTTCGACTCGCCCAGATAGCTCTCGAGCATTCGGACGACGGATGCGCCCTTCTCGTACGTGATCGCGTCGAAGTTCTCGGTCGCCTGCGTGGCGTTCGCGACCTCGGCGTAGATCGGGTGCGTGTTGGCCAGGGCGTCCATCGAGAGAGCGGCCGATCGATGTGGCTCGAAGTTGTTCCACATCCGCCACTCGGGCTGCCACTCGTCGATGATCTTGAACGCCATCCACGTCGCGAACGCCTCGTTCAGCCACAGATCGTCCCACCACTGCATCGTGACGAGGTTCCCGAACCACATGTGGGCGAGCTCGTGCGCGATGACCTCGGCCACGCGCTTTTGCTCGGCCACGGTGATGGTGTGGGGATCGACCAGCAGCAACGTCTCCCGGAAGAAGACCGCGCCGGCGTTCTCCATGGCGCCGGCTTCGAAATCCGGCACGGCGACGAGGTCGAGCTTGTCGTAGGGGTAGGGGATGTCGAAGTACCGCTCGAGGCGCTGTAGGGAGGCGATGGCGGTCTCGAGTGCGAACGTCGCCATGTTCGCCTTGCCCGGCACGTGCCAGACCCGGACGGGGACCGTGCCGAGGTGGCGCTGCTCCTCGCTCTCCAGCTCTCCCACCGCGAGCGCGCAGAGATAGGTCGACAGCGGCGGCGTCTGGGTGAAGTGCCAGGTGGTGGTGCCGTTCGTGTTGTGATCGGATCGGCGGACCGGGTTGTTCGACACGACGGTGAGTCCCGAGCGCACGGTCACCGAGAAGGTGAAGCGAGCCTTCATGGCCGGCTCGTCGAAGCACGGGAAGCATCGCCGGGCGTCGGCGGCTTCGAATTGGGTGAAGGCGTAGCGACGGTTGCCGCTCTGCGCCGCGTAGAGGCCGCGGAGCCGCTTTTGCAGATTGCCGTGGTAGGCGATGCTCAACGTGTAGCGCCCGGCCGGAAGAGAGCGCGGGAACTTGATCTCGACCGTCTCGCGGGTCGGATGCGCGGTGAACTCGACGGCCTCGACCGGGCTGCGGGAGGCGGCGAAGGTCGGTCGCCGCGGCGTGCCCGGCGTCTTGATCGACGGCTCGCCGCGGGGCGTGATCTCGGCACGGTCCAGCTCGAGCTCGGCCGCGTGAAGCTGGATGACCGACCGCCCGCGGCTGAGCTCGATCTCGATGATCTCTTCGCCACGGAAGATCCCGCGGTTCAGATCGGGAACGACGTGGACGTGATAGGTATCCGGACGCACGTCCTCCGAGAGGCGGAACGAGGTGTCGCCGCGGCGGACGACGGGTGCGTTGGTCTTGGGCCCGCCCCGCGGCGGGCGCGCTGCCGCGGCGCGTCGAGCGGACTTCGCCGCCGGGGCCTTCTTCGGGGCCGGCTTCTTGGCGGGGGTGCGCCGGGCCGACGCGGACTTCTTGGTCGCCGCCGTCTTGCCGCTTTGCGTCGATGCGGTCTTCTTCTTGGCGGGCGCCTTTTTCCCTTTGGCGGCGGGCTTCTTCGCGCCACCGGTGGAGGTCTTCTTGGTGGCCTTCTTCGCCTTGGAGGTGGTCTTCCTGGCGGCCTTTCCGGGAGCCTTCTTGGTCGTGCGTTTCGGCTTGGCCGCGGCCTTGCGCTTGCTCGGCTTGGACGCGCCTCCCGAGGTTCTCCCGGATTCTCTCAACGTTGGACCCCTCTCTCGATACTGGCAGATTTTTTGCCGTGCGGAACGCGGCGGCGCAAGGGTTGGGGCCCCAACTCGTGCCTTCGCGCCCTCGAGGAGAAGATCGGGCGAATCGGGAGTTTTGCAGTCCTCCCGGGCCTTTTCCGGTCGACAGGGTCGGAAATGGGGTCTGCCGGGAAATTCGCGTCTCCCGCCGGAGGGAAGGCGCGTACGGGGAGGCCGCGGAACCGATCAGTGGTGGCCGGTCGCCTGGTGGAGGACGGTGGTGCAGCGCTCCGACGCGGCCTCGAGTCGCACGACCGCGGGCTCCTTCCCACCTCCGGACGTGTCGAGGCGCACGAGGTCACCCGGCTGCACGGTCGGCGGCTCGGAGAAGAAGAGAGACGTGACGCCGTCGGCCAGGCCGGCCGGGGCGGCGAAGGTCACCATCCGCATCTGAGGCTCGACGGACACGACGCACTTCGCGTCCTCGGGGGGCTCCGAGTCGGCGGCCGTCGCGGCGCAGGCGCCGAGGGCCAGGGGGGCGAGTAGGAGGAGAACACGTTTCATGCGGAGCGAAGCCTTTCGTGGGCCCGGACCATCTTGGCCCGGATGGGAAGCTCGAACGGGCACGAGCCCGCGCACGGCGCCGGGCACTCGGCACAACCCGACGCGTCCCGGCCCGCGGCGCTCAGGGCCGCGTACTTCTCCCGCGCGACCGCGCGGCGTCCTCGATATCCTTCGAAATACATGTCGTAGCGAAGAACGGTATCGATCGGGAGGTCTCGCTCGCAGGCGTCCAGGCACGCTCCGCAGTGGGGGCGGCAGTAGTCCGCGGTGACGAGGCGGTCGTACTTCTCGAGTACGGCCTGATCGGTCGGCCGCGGCTGCGTTCCCGAGGCGTAGAGGTACTCGTCGCAATGCTGCTCGTCGAAGAACGACACGACCAGGCACGAAACGGACGGGTTCGACAGCACCCAGCGGAACGAGGCCTGGGCGTACGACCCGGCGTCGTCCTCGAAGCCGGCGAGATCGGCCGCGCGGCCGCCCTTGAGGGTCTTCATCGCGACCACCCCGACGTCCTTCGCGTGTGCCTGGTCGATGATCCGGCCGATCTCGGGGAAGAGCCCGTAGTGGTACGCCAGCATCATCACGTCGAACCGGTCGGAGACGATCGCCTGCCGGGCGATCGCCTGGAGGTTCGGGGTGTGGGTGCTCACGCCGAGGAATCGGGCCTTGCCCTGGTCGCGGAGCCGGTCGAACGCTTCGTGGAAGCTCGGCGCCATGAGCCGCTCCATCACGTCGCACGAGTGGATGTGGATCAGATCGAGGTAGTCCGTGCCCAGACGGGTGAGGCTCCCCTCGACGGCCGCCACGATCTGCTCGACCGAGGCATCCGCGGGAAGGTGGCCGTCCGACGTGCAGAACTTCGACGCGAGGAACATCTGGTCGCGTCCGCCGGTCTCCCGGATCGCCTCGCCGAGGATGCGCTCCGAGGTGGTGTGCGAGTAGTCCGGCGCGGTGTCGAAGTAGTTGACGCCGCGATCGATCGCGTCGATCGCCACGGCCTTGTCCTTGATCTTGCCCGAGCCGAGCGAGATGTCGGAGACCATCGCGTCCGTCCGGCCCAGTCGCCGATAGTTTCGGACCCGTGAGCCCGCCCACTCGGGACGTCGGGTCGGATGCGTCTTCACGACCGGGCCGAAGAAGATCTCGTCGGCGACCGGGAGCCACTCCCGCCTTCCCGCGACGAAGCCCCCGATCCCCGCGGTCGCCGCCGCGACACCGCTCGCGCCGATCGCACCCGCCGTGGCGAGAAAGCTCCGGCGGTCGGTCGCGGAGCCCGGAGCGGACTCGCGTGCCCCGGGCGCGGGCTCGAGGAGCCACGCCGGCTCGACCGTGCCGCACGCGTCGCAGACCGGCCGTCGGAGACGCACGACGCCGGCCAGGAAGGCACCGAGCGCCAGGACGATCGTCAGCGCCGCCGCTCCTCGTGCGGGTGCGAAGCCGTCCCGAACGCCCTCGAGCATCCCGATCGCCAGTGGGGCGACCGCGAGGAAGGCGACCGCGAAGGTGATCCCGAGGAGTGCCAGGCGAATCGACCAGCGTACGCGCGCCGGGCCGCTCCGTCTCTCCTGGCCACACGTGTCGCACGTGCTCATCGGCTGACGATGCGCCGCTCGAGCCTGTGGCGCAAGACGCATCCCGCCGGAGCCGAGTTGCAACTCGCCGTGGCTCCTGCGTACTCCCCCGGGGGATGTGGTGGGTCGCACTTCTGGCGGGGGCGCTCGCGGTCGTCTCCGGCTGTCTTCCGGCGCCGGAGCGTCCGTCGCTCGCTCCCGAGCCCCGCGCCCGGGTCGATCGGTCGACGTTCGACTTCGGGACCGTTCCGATCGGCAGCGAGGTTCGGCACGTGTTCGCGGTGGCCAACGACGGACGAAAGCCGCTCACCATCGAGCCCCGGCGCGCGGAGTGCGCCTGCACCTCGGCGGTCAGCCCGGGCGGCACCGTCGCCGCCGGAGACTCGGGCTGGGTCGAGGTCGTCTTCGACACGGCGCGAGCCCCCGGCGAGCGCGTCCGGACCGTGACCGTGGAGACGAACGATCCCGAGCGTCCCGAGATCGTCCTCACGCTCCGAGGGGTGGTCGCGGCCGATGTGTCCGCCACTCCCGATCGCGTGTTCTTCGGAAGGGTGCCGCGGGGTACCTCTCGGGAGAGGGTCGTCGAGATCGTGCCGGCCGACGGAGTGACGATCCTGACGGTGAGGAAGGAGAGTCCTCGTTTCGATCTCGAGGTCGAGCACCTGCCTGCCTCGGCGATTCGCATTCGCGTCGCGCTCCGCCCGCAGGACCGCAGCGGACCCTTCGACGACGAGCTCGTCGTGACGACGACGAGTGATCTTCAGCCCGAGATCGCGATTCCGGTGCTGGGCGACATTCGCTGACCGGTCGTCGCCCCGACGCTCGGTTCGCGCCGCCGGACGGGTCGGTGCCGTCACGGCTCGGCCGCCCGCAGACCGGCGTACGCCTGCGTACCTCGACCGGTCCGGGCGCGAGGAGTAGGGTGGTCGGGCGTGTCGGCGGCGCTCGAGCTTCTGTGTGCGGCCGTGGCCGTCGTAGGGCTCTTTCTCGCGTCCACGGTGTTCTTCGACGTCGTGCACCTGGTGCTTCACCGGATGCTCGGGAGCCGGTCCTCCGTTCTCCGTGCGATCGCGTCGCCGCACGACGTCCACCATCGCTGGATCGACCGCGAGCTGCGCGTGAACTGGGAGATGCAGACCGCCAACGTCTGGTGCCATCTCCTTCTCGAGTACGTGACGCAGCTCGCGTTCACGGCGGTGCTGGCGCTCGCCCTGCCGGGTGGGATCGTTTTCGGAGTCGCCGCCCTCCAGACGCTCGTGTTCCTGATGCTCTTGCGCGACCGGGGACTCGACGTGAACCACCGTCCGCAGCCCATCGTCGAGGTGGCGCGCCCGATGTTCTTCTGCCCGCCGGCGTACCACGCGCAGCACCACGCCCACCCCGACGCGTTCTTCAGCTCGTACGTGAAGGCGCTCGACGCCACGGTCGGAACGGCGCTCGATCTTCGCCCGCAGCGGGTGGCCCTGGTCGGAGGTCGGTCGGCGTTCGGCCGCGCGCTGCGGGAGCGTCTGTGCGCGGTGGGTGCCCGGGACGTGATCGATCTCGACACCGCCGACGATCGGCGCGCCGGGGACGTCGATGTTCTGGTGCTGTGTCGTCCCGTGCCGGACCTCGCGCTCGAGGTCGAAGCCTACCTGCGCCGCGCGGGGCGCCATCAGCTACCGCCCGAGGTCTGGGCTCTGGTGCCCGAGGCGGATGTCGCCGTGGCACGCCACTACTACGGAGATCGTCGCCTCCTGTTCCGGCCGCTCCTCGTTCCGGACCGGGCCGACGACGCGGCACTCGCGCGCGCCGCGCGGCTCTCCTTCTTCTTCATCCTGCGTGGAGCCCACCTGCCTCGCACGGCGTGGTGGGGTTTCCCGCGGTGGCGCTTCCTCTCGTCGAAGCCCGCGCGGCCCGGCGGCGTCCCGAAGGTGCGAAGCCGGGCCGACGTCGTTCTCGCCGCGTAGCGGCGGGGTCGTCGTCGGCGTCAGGCCTTTTTCGGCTTGACGCGAGAGCGGGCCTTCGCGCGACCCGTCGACGGGGTCTTCTTGCGCGCCGCCTTCTTCTTCTTCGGTTGCGCTCCGTCGAGCTCGGCGCCGAGCTCGTCCAGTCGCGAGGCGATGGAGTGGAGGCCTCGAGCGAGATCGGCCACGCGGCCTTCCATGAGCCCGACCTTCCGCTCGAGCAGGTCTTCCTCTCCCTGGAGGCTGTCGCCTTGGGCGTCGACGACGCGTCCCAGCCGGCCGACGAGGCCGACCAGAGCCTCGAGCTGCTGGCTCGCGCGCTCGACGTGCTCGCCGGTCGCGCCGATCCGGTCGCCGAGCTCACCGATGCGTCGCTCGAGACGCCGGATGCGCTCGGCCAGAAGATCGCGCGTGTCGGCGGCGGGGGCCACTGGAAAAGAGCCTTATCAGCGGCGATGCTACAGCGACAAGCGAATGTCGGATCCCTCGGACAGGATCGGCGAACGCTCGATCGAGGGAGCGGTCGCGCGCGTCGCCGCGCGGCTTCCCGAGGAGGGCCGCGTTCGCGTCGCGGGGGCACGTGGGCCGGCGCGCGCCGCGTTCGTCGCGCAGCTCGCCCGCTTTCTCGAACGGCCGCTCCTCGTCTTCGCCGTGGACACGCGCGAGGCGGAGACCCTGGCCCAGGACATCCGGTTCTTCCTCGGCGAGCCGACGGATGTCGACCTCCTGCGAAAGCGGGTGCACGTGTTTCCGGCCTGGGACACCCCGCCGTTCGCGCCCATGTCGCCCAGCCCCGAGACCGTGGCGCAGCGCATCGAGGGCCTCTACCACCTTCGGCGCTCGGCCGATCCGATCGTCGTCACGACGCCGGAGGCGGTCTTGCAGCGCGTGATGCCGCCGTCCCACCTCGACGAGGCGGTGACGTATCTCGTCGAGGGCGAGGACGTGGATCTCGTCGCGACCGCGCGTCGGCTTCAGGACTGGGGGTACCGTCGCCGACCGCTGGTCGAGGATCGGGGCGAGTTCGCCGTTCGGGGGGGACTGCTCGACGTCTTCGTCACCGGCCAGCCCGACCCGCTCCGTCTCGAGCTCATCGGAGACACGCTCGATTCGATCCGCACCTTCGACGCGCGTTCGCAGAGGCGCATCGACGCGTGCGAGGACGCGCTGATTCTCCCAGCGGCCGAAGTCTCGCTGGCCGCCCGCACGGACCCCGAGCGGCTCCGGGCGATCGAAGAGCGAGCCCGGGAAGTCGCGATGCCCCGCCGCGAGCGACTCGCGCTGCTCGACGCCCTTGCGGAGGGCACGTTCCTGCCGGGGCTCGAGTCCTTTGCGCCGTACCTCGCATCGCTCGTCCCGATGTTCGAGTACCTCCCCTCGAACACGGTGCTGATTCGGGACGACGAGCCGGCACTCGTCCGGGCCCGGGAGTCCGCGTGGGACGCGGTGCTCGAGCACGCGCGGCTCGCCGACGAAGAACGGCGTCTCTATCCACCGCCGGAGGAGCTGTTCCTCCCCGGCGAGGAGCTCGCCGTCCAGCTCGCCGCCTTCTCTCGCGTGGAGCTCGATCCACTCGAGGTGCCCGACGGTGCGGGGGGCGCCGAGCCCGTGGACGTGCGGTTGCCGTTCGAAGTGAGGGATACGCGACTTCTCCGCGAGACCGGACAGCTCGAGGCCGTGGCCGGCCGGATTCGTGCGTGGGCCGAAGACGGGGCCCGCGTCGCTCTGGTCGTCGGATCCGCCGCGCAGGCGGAGCGCCTCCACAATGTTCTCGAGTCGCAGGACCTGATCGTGCCGGTCGTCGGCGAGCCCCTTCCAGCTTCTCTCCTCGAGCGCGACGAGGAGGGGGTCTTCATCCTCCTGGGAGAGCTCTCGGGCTCCATCCACCTGCCCGACGATCGTCTCGTGTGTGTCGCCGAGCTGAACCTCTTCGGCGAGCACCGGCGCACGCGTCGTCGGAAAGCCGTCGCGCTCTCTCTCGACGAGGTGATGCGCAGCCTCGAGCAGCTGAAGCCCGACGACTTCGTCGTCCATCTCGATCACGGAATCGGTCGCTACCACGGGCTCACGCATCTCACCGTGGCCGGAGACGAGGGGGATTTCCTGCTTCTCGAGTACCAGGGGGGAGATCGCCTGTATCTGCCGGTCGATCGCGTGAACCTCGTTCAGAAGTACGTGGGCGGGGACGGGAAGGACCCCGATCTCGACAAGCTGGGCGGAACGAGCTGGGAGCGCGTCAAGAAGAAGACCAAGGAGTCGATTCTCGCGATGGCGCACGAGCTGCTCGAGCTGTACGCGGTGCGCCAGAGAAACCGGAGTCATGCGTTCTCGAGCGACGATCCGTACTACCAGGAGTTCGAGGCCCGATTCCCGTTCGACGAAACTCCCGATCAGGACCGTGCGATTCGCGAGGTCTTGGAGGATCTCGGCAAGCCGAAGCCGATGGATCGGCTCGTTTGCGGCGACGTCGGGTACGGGAAGACCGAGGTCGCGATGCGCGCGGCGTTCGTCGTCGCGATGGAGGGGAAGCAAGTCGCGGTCCTCGTGCCGACGACGGTCCTCGCCCAGCAGCATTACGAGTCCTTGCGCAAGCGCTTTGCCGGCTACCCGGTGCAGATCGAGATGATCTCGAGCTTTCGGACGCGCAAGGAGAGTCTCGACGCCGTGCGCGGGCTGAAGACCGGCGCGGTCGACATCGTCGTCGGGACACATCGGCTCCTGCAGAAGGACGTCGAGTTCTCGCGACTCGGCCTCCTCGTCATCGACGAAGAGCATCGATTCGGGGTGCGCGACAAGGAGCGCGTGAAGCAGATGCGCAAGCTGGTCGACGTCCTCACGCTCTCGGCGACGCCGATTCCCCGAACGCTCGAGCTGTCGCTCACCGGCATTCGGGACCTGTCGGTGATCGAGACGCCGCCGCTCGATCGGCAGGCGATTCGCACGTACGTCACGCGGAGCGAGGACACCGTGGTCCGCGACGCGATCCTGCGCGAGTTGCGGCGCGGCGGCCAGGTCTTCTTCGTGCACAATCGGGTCCAGTCGATCGAGCGCGTGGCGGAGAAGCTCCGCGCGCTCGTTCCCGAGGCGAGGATCGTCGTCGGTCACGGGCAGATGCGCGAGCATCAGCTCGAGAAGGTCATGATGGGATTTCTCGAGCACGAGTTCGACGTGCTGTGCTGCACGGCGATCGTCGAGTCCGGTCTCGACATCCCCAACGCGAACACGATCCTCATCGATCGCGCCGACACGTTCGGGCTCGCGCAGCTCTATCAGCTCCGAGGTCGGGTCGGCCGCTCCGCGACGCGGGCTTACGCCTATCTGTTGATCCCGGGGGAGCAGATTCTGACCAAGGACGCGCGGCTCCGGCTTCAGGTCTTGCAGGAGCTCGACGAGTTGGGCGGAGGATTCAAGATCGCCGCGCACGATCTCGAGATCCGCGGCGCGGGGAATCTCCTCGGCAAGAAGCAGAGCGGCCACGTGACCGCGGTCGGCTTCGAGCTCTACACCCGGATGATGGAGGAAGCGGTTCACGAGCTGCGAGGCGAGCCGGTCGAGGCCGACATCGAGCCCGAGATCCATCTCGGGGTGCGCGCCTACATTCCGGACACGTACGTCGACGACGTGAATCAGAGGCTCGTGTGGTATAAGCGACTCGCTGCGCTTCGGAGCGCGGGGGATCGCGTCCTCCTCGCCGAAGAGCTGCGTGACCGCTATGGACCGATTCCGACGATCGTCGACACTCTGCTCGATGTGATGGAGCTTCGCCGACGGATGAAGAATCTCGGAATCCTCGAGGCCCGAGTGCGTGGCTCGCGGCTCGCCGTACGGCTGCATGCGACGTCGCCCGTCCCCACCGAACGTCTCGTGGAGTTCGCCGCGCTCGGGGGGCGGACCCTCCAGCCGGATGGAACGTTGACGCTATCGGTAGAACCGGGAGACGAGGTGCTCCCGCAGGTTTCGGAATTGCTTTCTACGCTCGAGAGGTTGCGGCCCGTCGATCCCGGTGAGGCCGTGTCGGAAGGGCCGCCATGACGGAAACCGGATCGTCCGCCGAAGACCCGTCGGAAGAGGAAGCCGCCCCGCACGAGATTCAGGGCCCTCTGCCGCTCCTGGCTCTCGGGGCCCTCGGGGTCGTTTACGGCGACATCGGAACGTCGCCGCTCTATGCGCTCCGGGAGTGCTTCCTTGGGGAGCACGATCTCGCGATCAACGCCGCGAACGTCCTCGGCATCTTGTCGCTGATCTTCTGGTCTCTCGTGATGGTCATCAGCGTCAAGTACCTGACCTTCGTCATGCGAGCGGACAACGACGGCGAGGGCGGCATCCTCGCGCTTCTGTCGCTCACTCGTGCCGGCGGCGCCGACCGCACGGGCCCGCTACCGCGCTATGCGCTCCTGCTCATGGGGTTGTTCGCCGCCTCGTTGCTCTACGGCGAAGGGGTGATCACCCCGGCCATCTCGGTGCTCTCTGCGGTCGAGGGGCTCGCCGTCGCGACCGATGCGTTCGACCCGTTCATCATCCCGATCACGATCGGGATCCTGATCGGGCTCTTCGCCGTCCAGAGCCGCGGAACGGCCGGAATCGGCGCGGTCTTCGGTCCGATGATGTTGGTCTGGTTCGGAACCCTTGGCGTCCTCGGCGCCGTGCAGATCTTCCACCAGCACGCCGACCATGTGAGTGTCCTCGCCGCGCTGAACCCGGGCTGGGCGATCTCGTTCCTCGCGTCGTCGGGGGAGGTCGGCTTTCTCGTGCTCGGGTCGGTCGTGCTCGTCATCACGGGCGGAGAGGCCCTATACGCGGACATGGGCCATTTCGGTCCGATGCCCATCCGGCTCGCGTGGTACACGATCGTACTGCCGGGACTCCTACTGAACTACTTCGGACAGGGTGTACTGCTGATCGAGCACGGCGCCGAGGTCTCGAATCCGTTCTTCGAGCTGGCGCCGTCCTGGGGGCTGTACCCGTTGGTCGTCCTCGCGACCGCGGCCACGATCATCGCGTCGCAGGCGTTGATCTCGGGCTCCTTTTCCCTGACGCAGGCGGCCGTGCAGCTCGGCTACTCGCCTCGATTCACGATCATCCACACGTCGAAGACCGCGCACGGACAGATCTACATCCCCGCCGTCAATCGGGCGCTGATGGTGTTCTGCATTCTCCTCGTTCTCGGCTTCCAGGAGTCGAGCGAGCTGGCGGATGCGTACGGCATGGCGGTGATGGGAACGATGACGACGACGACCTTGCTCTTCTATGCGGTCGCGCGTGAGCGTTGGGGGTGGTCGAAGTTGCGGGCGGGGGCCGCGATCGCGGTCTTTCTCACCTTCGACCTCGCGTTTCTCGGGGCGAACCTGGTCAAGTTCTTCGAGGGAGGCTGGTTTCCCCTGGCCGTCGGCGCGGTTCTCTTCGCGGCGATGACGACGTGGAAGCGGGGGCGAGCCGAGGTCGGCGCGGTTCTGTCCGAGGTCCGACTTCCGCTCGATCTGTTCTTGCAAGACGTCGAGGCGACGGAGTGCCATCGCGTTCAGGGAACTGCGGTCGTGATGACGTCCGCGCTCGAGGGCGTGCCCAGCGTTCTGATGCACCACTTCAAGCACAACAAGGTGCTGCACGAGCGGGTGGTCCTGATGTCGTTCATCTCGGCCGTGCGGCCCGAGGTACCCGCGCGCGAACGGCTTTCGATCGAGGAGTGCGGGCACGGGTTCTATCGCGTCTCCGCGAAGTTCGGCTTCATGGAGACGCCCCGGGTCGAACCCGTCATGGCCCTTTGCGCGGCGCGCGGTCTTCGGTTCGAGATGCAGGACACGACCTTCTTCCTCGGTCGAGAGACGCTTCTCTCGACGGGGCCCTCGTCGATGGCGACCTGGCGGAAGCAGCTCTTCGCGATCCTGTCGCGCAACGCGCCGTCGGCGACGGCCTACTTTGGCATCCCGCCGAATCGGGTGGTCGAGCTGGGAGCGCAGATCGAGCTCTGAGCGTCCGGTTCACCCGGCCGGGCCCGCGCGCAACTCGAGGGTGGCGGTGGGTCGCGGGCGGCCGTTGCGGCCGCGCCGCCCGAGGGGCTCGGCCCGGAGGTGATCGAGGCACAGGTCCACCCATTCCAGGTGCGCCCGAATCTCGAGGCGTGCCGACTCGAGCGCGAGGCGCTTGGCCGAGTCGAGGGCGGAGCGCGCCAGGCCTAGCTCGTCACATCGTGCGGTCACCCGATCGTGCTCGGCCGCGTAGACTGCGCGTTCCTCGACGAGGTCGCAAAGCAGACGATCGATGCAGCGCTCGCCGCCGAAAGCCAGTCGCGTGAGGACGTCGTTGCGCGCGGGGCCCGGCGGGCGTGTCGGTCGGATGGGCGAGGCGGTCCACCGTTCCAGCTCCTCGAGGCCCTGCGTCGTGATCGCGACGGGCCAACGCTCGCGTCCGCGCTCGGAGACCGCTTCGGGCGGCAGCTCTTCGACCCAGCCTTTGCGTCGGAGTCGGTCGAGGACCTGGTAGATCTGCCCGATGTTCACCCGCCAGATCGGCGCGAGGAGCACGTCGAGGCGCTGCTTCAGTCGGTAGCCGTGATCGGCTCCGTCACGCAGCAGCGTCAAAATCGCGTACGGGAGCATGGTGGGCGGCTATCCCCGGCTCCGGTCCGACGCAACCGCTGCCGCGAGTCCACGGCCTTCTTCGACGCGGGGCCTGGATGGCTGGAATCTATTCGCTGAACGGATGCTGACGTCTGCGCCCCATGGCGCGCAAGAACTCGCGGAGAAGGGCGTAGGCCGCCCAGAGGAGAAGCACGTCGCCGACGCTGGCGACGCGGAAGACCTGCCGCAGCTGGTAGAGCTTCACCGCGCGAAGCTCCTGGATCAGGTTCCACCCGACCGAGGCTGCATAGAGAAACGCGATGCCGAGAAGAGCCAGGAACGCGGCCCGACTCACCTCGCGCAGGCGCTCGGGATCGAGTGCGAGCGAAGACCGATAGATGCCGCCCCATGACCGGGTCATGCGTATGGCGTTCCCCATTCCGTTCTCCTGTGGTCTTGCGGCGCCTCGTGACGCGGCGTCGCTCCACGGGCTGCAAGTGGCGGGCCGCGGCGGGTCCGTCGAACCGAGGGGGTGGAGTGACGATCTGCGCTCCGGGTGTCGAAGAATCGGCGCGACCGTCCGTCGCTCGACGGAGCGTCGCCGGCTCGCGTGGCGACGAGCCGCAGGGACGCGCCGGCCCCTGCGGCTCGGGGTCCCGGCCTCCGCCAGGCCGGACCGTCGCGCCCCCGCTACTCCCAAGGGAGCTCGCTGATGCCGTTCGCGACACCGTGGTAGAAGTAGACCGCTCCCGCGTCGTGGGAGAGGAGCACGTCCTCGCGTGGGTCTGGCTGATGCGTTCGAACTGGGCGGCGCGAAGGCCGCCGGCGGCCGGCACGAGCAGGCCCCGGGGCGAGCCGTAGAAGGCGACGACCATTCCGTCGTCGGCCGCGCGGTCGTCCTCGAACGGAACGCCGACGGCGAGGCTGTGGCCGTAGCGGTCGCCCGCCTCGTCGGGGTCGTCGTAGGTGGACCATCCGTTCGGGCGGTTCGCGTCGAGGAAGCGACGATTGAACTCGGCCTTGACCAGGTAGGGGCGACCGCCCAGCAGGGCGGTGAGCTCGTCGTTCAGACGATCGGTGATCGCTCCGGTGTGTCGATCGCCCGATCCGGCGTTGCAGGTGTTGCAGCTCGCGCAGCTCCGGCCATCGAGCGTGGTGAGCACGCGGTTCATCCGTACGTCTCCTCTGCCGTGCCGGAAGTGGCGACGGCGGGAGCAGCAAGGACAGGGCCGCGTGAAACGCGGTGAGAACACGAAGGAAAGCGTCGCGGTGTCAACGTGGCTTGGCGTCCGCCGACGGCCACGCGCAGCGGCGAACGACAGGCGCGCTGTGCACCTGCCGGGCGGCGCCCTCGCCGGTTCCGAGGGAGTGGCTCAGAGGAGGCGGCGCGCCAGTCGCCGGCGGGCGGGTCGTCTGCGGCCGCGGAAGGGCCCGGTCACCTCGTACGTGACGCCCACGCCCTCGCCGCGCTGCGAGCTGAAGTAGAGCCGCGCGCCATCGGGAGAGAAGGCCGGTCCCGCGATCTCCGATTCGTCCTGACCGACGATGCGCAGGAGGGGCGACGCCGTGCCTCGGGAGGTGATCACGACGATCTCCATGTTGCCGCCGTCCTCGGCGATCAGGAGGTCGCCGTTGCGGCTGGCGTCGATGTTGTCCACGCCGGTGAGCTGTCGGCCCGGGTCCTGGTCTGCGTCGTACAGGATCGAGAGCCGCTCGCGGCGGACGTCGTAGTCCCAGACGCGGTTGTCCCCCTTGGTCGTGAAGAAGACGTGCCGGCCGTGGACGACGATTCCCTCGCCCCCGTCGAACGGGGTCGCGTCGTCGACCTGATGGCGAGTGGGGGTGGCGCCGTGCTGAAGGACGGGGTCCGGGTCGGGCACCTCGGTCCATTCGACGCGCCTCCGCTCGTCGACCACCGCGATTTCGAGGAGACCCGTCGACAGGTCTCCCCAGCGGTCCGGGGTGAAGCGGTAGAAGCCGCCGTCGCCGACGTCTTCGGTCAGGTAGAGGCGTCGCTCGGTGGCCTCGGCCGCCACGGCCTCGTGTTGGAAGCGACCCATCGCGGGGTGCGGGATCGCCTCGGCGCGGCCGAACGGATCGCACTCCCATACGTAGCCGCCCGGGTACTCCTCGCAGGACAGCCAGGTTCGCCACGGTGTCTTGCCGCCCGCGCAGTTCTGGATCGTGCCCGCGAGGATCGGGTAGGCGTCGATCACCCGGCCGCCACCATCGAACCGAAGTGCACCCACGCCGCCCGTTCCGGGGATCTCGCTGTTGGAGACGTAGATCCAGCCCGAGAGGGTCGAGAACGTGGCGCCTCCATCCGGGAAGATGTGCCAGTCGTGGTCGGTTCCCGGGACGCGTTGCTGCGCGGTTGCGATGCGGCGGGACCGGAAGCCGCGGGGAAGCTGGATGCCGTTCTCGTCGGTGTCGAGAAGCGGGCCGTAGGGTCCGGGACCGGCGATCGCCGAGGCGTCGGCCAGGGAGACCAGCCACGGGGAGCTCGCGGCGAGCACGCCGGCGGCGCCGTAGAGTCCCCGGCGGAGAAGCTCGCGTCGTGGGATCATCGGGAGGCTCCGTTCGCTCGTCCGGGGCGGGGGAACGTCGCCCACAGGGGGAGATGGTCGGAGAGCCCGCGGCACTGCTCCTCCGGACAGAGTCCCGCATCGAGGGGAGGGGTGCCGCGAGAGAAGAGGAAGTCGATGACGAGTCCGACGTCGAGGCTCGTCGCCCGGTCGTCGGGGTCGAGGCCGGCGTGGGCGTCTACATAACCGCGTTGGAGGAACGATTGCGTCGGTGCGTCGTTCGTCTGTCCGGTCTGGATGTCCGAAAGCGCGCTGTACGCGTTGAAGTCGCCGCCGACGATCGTCACGTCCGCGTCGATGCCGTCGAGTGCGATCTCCTCGGCTTGCGCGTTCTTGATGTCCGTCGCCGCGACCACCGACTCGAGGTGGAGCGAATACAGCCGTACCAACCTGCCGTTCACGTTCGCGTCCGCGCGGATGGCCATCCTCCCCCCGAGTCGCGGCTCGTCGGGATCCGGATGGTCGGGCGGTGTGTACCAGCTTCGATTCGCGGCGTGCCGGATGAGCCGTACGTTGCCGAGGGGGTAGCGGGAGACGATCGCGTTGCCATGCTCGCAGATCGGCGGGTCGTACGGCCCGGTCGTGCCTCGGCTGCCGGGAAGCTCGAGGAACTCGACGCCGTAGACGTAGTAGTAGCCGAAGGCTTCGGCGTACTCGCGCGCCACGTTCCGGAAGTCCGTCCTTCTGCAGCCGCGGTCGACCTCGCTCAGGAGCAGGATGTCGGGCACCGGAGCGAACGCTCCGTCGAGGAGGAGCTTGATCTGACGGTCCGACTCGAAGCCGCGGAGGATGTTCCAGGTGACGACGCGGATCACATCGTCTGCTTCCGCGGTCCTGGCGGGGCCGAGATCCGCACCCTCGAGGGCGCAATCGACGAAGATCTCTTCGACCGGCGGCTGGTCGGGCGCGTCGGCCTCGGGGCAGAGACGCTCGCTGCGGGGGTCCGGGACGCTGCTCTGCCAGGCGAATTCCTCGAAGCCGTCGGGCGCGACCGGACCGACGTCCGCGTCGGAGCAGCCGCCCGCGAGCGTGAGTGCGAGAAGTGCGAGGAGCCGAGTGCGCATGCGCTCGTGCTAGCACACTCGACCCGCCCGAGAGGAGCGAACGTCGCGTTGGATGCATCTAGTGGAACGAGTGGCTGATCTCGGCGCCGTACGTGCGAGGCGATCCATAGAAGCGCGTCGCGATGCCGAAGCTCGAGACGAGCGGCGTGGTCTGGTCGAAGTAGACTTCGTCGGTCAGGTTCTTGCTCCACAACGCTACCTGCGTGCGGTCCTCGTTGAAGGAGTATGACAGTCGGGCGTGAAGCAGATTGTAGCCGCGTTGCACGCTCGCCAGGACTTCGGGGCCGCGCGTGTGGATCTCGCTCTGATAGGCCCAATCGATCCGTGGCGTGAGCCAGCCCGACAACCAGAGGGGGCCGTTGGGTTCCAGCGGGAAGGAGTATTGGATTGCGACGTGGGTTTGCAGCTTCGGTGCGTTGTCGAAGGTCTGCCCCGCCCGGTCGATCGTGGACGAGTCGAAGTCACTGACGGCGTTCGGGAACTCGTCGTACTCCGTGTAGAGAAGCCCCACCGAGCCGTTGGTCCGGAGCCCCTCGAAGGGCAGGGTCAGTAGCTCGATCTCGGCGCCCTTGGTCGTCGCTTTCGCCGCATTGAGCGTCGTCTGCTCGAATTCGGGCGCGCCGTCCCCGTTCTGGTCTCCGAGGTCGAGTACGGACGTCACCTGAATGTCGTCGTATTTCCCGTAGAAGACGGAGACGTTCAACGTGGTGGTTTGGTCGAAGCCGATCGTTTTCGCGCCGATCTCGAACGAGTCGAGGAACTCGGGCTGAAACTCGGTGGCGTCGTTCGCGAGCAGGAGTCCGTTGAATCCGCCGCCTCGAAAGCCGCGGGCGTAGGAGAAGTAGCCCATCAGGTGATCGACCGGGACGGTGTCGAACCACTCCTGTGGCGCGGTGAGGGCGAGACTGGCCATGGGAGTCGACGCGTCGAAGACCTTCGAGCGGTTCTGAAGCTGTAGGGGAGGCAGGTCGGGATCGATGGCACTGCGCGTCTCGGCGAACAGGCCCTTCTTGTCCTGCGTGTAGCGGATGCCGGCGGTGAGGCTCGCCCAGTCGGTGGCGTCGATGGTACCCTGGCCGAAGAGGGCCCAGGTCCAGTTGTCGATCGCGCGGTCGTTGTCCTGAATGACGTCGAGGAAGCCGGGAAGAATGACGAACCCGACGTTCTCTTCCGCTGTCTCCCAGAACCCGAAGGCACCGCCCACGAGCTGGATGCGGCCGGCCCACGCCGTGGCGTTGAGCTGCCCCTCGACGCTGATCTGTTCTTGGGAGCCCGGCGTGCCGTTGCCGGGAGGGCCACCCGCCGTCGAGCGCACGAAGGCGGGAGTCGCCGTCTGGTCGACGTCGACGCGAAGGCGCGGCTCCTGCCGTCGCCACGAGCCGATGAACTTGCCGATCAGGTCGTCGAGTACGCCGACGTCACCGGCCTCCCAGGTGACCGTGCCCCAGGTGCCGTAGCTCGCGAGATCGGTCAGAGGAGCCGCCTCGGCGTTGTTCTCGTAGGGACCGGACCGCAGGCAGTTCGGATACAGCGTGGGGTCGGTGAGCCCGAGCGGGGTTT
>JAUIFY010000062.1 GCA_030430245.1 bacterium
GGCTTCCGGACGGAACCCGCGTGGAGCAGACCTACCTCGGTCATCTCCGGCTTCCATTCCGCTGGCCGGCGCGGGACTGACGGCTGCGCCGCCGCTACTGAAGTGGCGAGAGTCGGACCGGCAGGCCGTCACGCGGGACCGAGATCGGCGCTTGTTGCACCGGCATGCGGTAATCGTCCGGTACGCTCCACCGGTAGCGAAGCAGCATCTGGTGCAGGATGCTCCGTACCTGGCCTTCGGCGAATCGTCGGCCGATGCACATGTGAGGGCCGCCGCCGAACGGAATCCAGGTGTGCGTGTGCCGCATGTGCTCGGCACGCTCGGGAGCGAACCGGAGCGGATCGAACGTCTCGGGCGTGTCCCACCACTCGGGCATGTAGTGGGTGTGGATGGGTGCCACGACCACCATCGTGCCGGCTGGGATGGTGTATCCCTCGAACTCGAACTCCGCCTCGGCGACCCGTGGCATGACCGGTAGGGGCGGGTAGAGCCGGAGCGTTTCGTGCATCGCGTGCGTGAGGTTCGGCAGCTCCGCGCGGGCGTCGAAGCTCGGGTGCCGGTCGCCGAGCGCCAGGCTCTCCTCGCGAAGGCGGTCCTGCCACTCGGGGTGGCGAGCGAGCAGATAGGTCATCGAGCAGAGCGTGCTCGTCGTCGTGTCGTGCGCGGCCATCATGAGGAAGATCATGTGGTCGAGGATCTGCCGGTCGTCGAACGAGTCGCCCGTTTCGGACTCCGCTTGGCAAAGTCGACTGAGCATGTCGTCGCCGGGGTTCTTGCGGCGCTCGGCCAGCAGGCCGCCGAGGTAGTCGAGCAGATGGCGTCTTCCCTTCAGGCCCCGGTGGAACTCCAGGCCGGGGAGCGGCAGGCGAATCGCCGACATCGATGCGGCGACCATGTCCTCGAAGGCCGTCTTCATCGCGCGGCTGCCCGGTCCGAGATCCACTCCGAGGAAGATGGACGCCGCCACGTCGAGTGTGAGCTCCTTGAAGCGCGGCAGCGCGCGGATCTCGCCGCTCGTGGAGGTCCACTCCGCGAGCCCGGATTCGATCATCGGGTGCATGTGCTCGACGAACCGACGCAGGACGGGCCTCTTGAAGGTCGGCTGCATGATGCGGCGGTGGTGGTGGTGGACGTCACCGTCGAGGAGAAGCAGGCCGTTGGGAAAGATCTTTCCCATGATCAGCATCCAGGGGCGCCGTGCCGAGAAGATCCGATCGCCGTCGAGGAGGACGAGGCGGTTCGCGTCCGGGCCGAAGAGCGTGACCATGCGCATCGGTCCGCCGCCGCGACGGACGACGTTGCCGAACTCGCGGTGCTGTCTCTGGAGGCCCGAGCGCATGTCGATGCGCCCGCCCTTGTTCTTGATGAAATCCCGGATGGCGTCGCGCAGCGGCAACCGCGGGATGTCGCGGCGGCCGTGCGCGCCCCGGGTGTCCGTGGTGATCATGGGGAACCTCGCTTCCGGTAGAACGTCGACGTTCGCCGCGTTCCTTACGCGTGCCACGACGTCCCGGTCAACCTCGAACGAAAATCCGATCCGGCGTGTCGGAGCGGTGTGCGGCCCCGACGAGACAGGTCGCGAGGAACCGTGTAGAGATCCACGAGACATGTTCTTCGCCTCCACGTTGGCCGCCGCGCGGCGCCCGAGTCCCGGGACGTGGCGTGACGAAGGGAAAGGCATCCCATGACGGAATCGTCCTCTTCTTCGCGAGTCCAGAGCGTGCTCGGCTGGATTCTTCTCGTGATCGGTGTCGTGGTCTTCGCCGTGCGCATCCAGCACGAAGGTGCGTACGCGATGCCGCGGGGTGCGCCGCTCGTCGCGGGCGTCGGCGGGCTGTTGCTCGGTGGGCTTCTCGTCTCGGCCGCCGGGCCGGGTTGGCTCCGGTGGCTCGCCGTCGCGGTCAGCCCGGTCCTCGTCTTCCTCGGGCTGTACGCGACGATGGCGGAGTTCGAAGAGGTGATCTCCCTGTACGCGACCGACAGCGCCGGGCAGCCGGCCGAGCTTCGGCTCTGGATCGTCGACCGCGAGGATGGCGCATGGGTCGGGATGCCCCGCACGAAGGCGATCGAGCACTCCCTCGACGGTGCGCGGGTCGACATCTTGCGCGACGGAGAGACCCTTTGCGTGGTGCCGGTGCTGTACGAAGACCGGGCGACGGTTGGCGCGGTCCACGCGCAGAAGGTGGGGAAGTACGCCGTCGCGCAGGCGGCCGCTGCGATCGGGCTGTACCCACGCGAGGCCCGGGACACGGCGGTCGCGCTCCGTCTGGACCCCTGCCCGGAGGGGTGAGTCCGGGGCACCGCGTGGAACACCCTCGGTACGTCCCCGAGCGCGGCGCGATCCCGTTCGGGGAGCGCTACGATCGGGGGGCGCCCGAGACGAGCGGGCGTGCCCGGTGCCACGCTCGCCGACGTGAGACGGGTTCGGCAGCGGCCCGGCGGAACGGTGAACGACGTCGTCCTGGCGGTCATCACCCGGGGCTTTCGCTCCTTGCTCGAGGCACGGGGCGAGTCCGTCGAGGGGCTCTTCGTGCGGACTCTGGTCCCGGTGTCCGTGCGAGGCGAGGACGAGCACGGGAGATTCGACAACCGGGTGTCGGCCATGTTCGCCGAGCTCCCGGTCGGAATCGCGGACCCGGTCGAGCGACTTGCGGCCGTCTCGCGCCAGATGGGCTACCTGAAGGACCATCACCAATCCGCCGCGGGCGAAACCCCGACCGCTCTCTCCGGTCTGGCGCCGCCCGCGCTTCTCGCGCTCGGTATGCGTCTCTTCGCGGATGTCGACCAGTGGGCCGTGCAGACGGTGACGACCAACGTGCCCGGCCCCCAGCGCCCGTACTCCGCTTCGGGTCGTCGAATGACCGCCGCCTACATGTTCGTTCCGGTCGCGGGCTCGGTCCGGATCGGCATCGTCATCTTCTCGTACGACGGCGCGCTCACCTTCGCGGTGACCGGCGACTACGACACGGCGCCGGACACGGACGTCCTCTGTCGCAGCATCGAGGAGGGCATCGTCGAGCTCCTCGATGCCGGCTCCTGAGGCGCCGCGGGGGCGGGACCTCGCCAGCGCCTCCCGACACGGGCGGGCCCGGACTACGCTCTGCGACTCCAGAGGGCCGTGGCCAGGCCGAGCGCGGCGGACACGGCCGAGGCGGACAGGATCGCGACCTTGACCGATTCCCGCCGAACGCTCTCGGCGTCGGCGAAGGCGAGATCGCCGATGAACAAGGATACCGTGAAGCCGACGCCGGCGAGTAGGCCCGCCGCCGTGAGATGCGCCCACGTCACGTCGCCGGGCTTCTCGGCCATCCCGAGCGTGATCGCGAGCCAGGCGGCGAGCAGGAAGCCGATTGGCTTTCCGAGGACGAGGCCGGCGACGATTCCCTGCGCCGCCGGGTCCGTGGCCGCGGTCTCGACGGCGGCCACGTCGAGCGGAACACCCGCATTCGCCAACGCGAAGGTCGGCAAGATGACGTAGCTCACCCACGGATTGACCTGCCGACTCAGTCGTTCTGTGATCGGCTCGCTCCCGACGGCCAGGGCTTCGAGCAAGCCGAGCGTCGCGGCGCGCTGTCGCTCGGCCTCGTCCGACGCGTCGTCCTCGAAGTCGCCCAGGCGGCGTTCCAGGTCCGACAGCTCGCGCGCCAGCGCACGCGTCGCACCCGCCATCTCGTCTCGTCCGAAGAACGGCACCGCGGGCGCCATGAGTCCGAGCACGATCCCGCCGACGGTCGGGTGGACGCCCCCGGCGACGAGCGCGGCGCAAAAGGCGCCGCCACAGAGCCAGTAGGGGAAGAGCTGCCGCACGCCGACGTGCTTCAAGACGAACACGCCGGTGAGGAGAGCCGCTGCGACGGCCAACGCGGCCGGCGAGCCGCCGTGGCTGTACACCGCCGCGATGACCAGGACGCCACCCACGTCGTCGATCGCAGCGAATGCGAGGACGAGGATCTTGAGCGACGTCGGCACCCGGTCTCCGGCGAGCGCGAGGATCGAGAGCGCGAAGGCGATGTCGGTCGCGAGCGGAACGCCCCAACCCCCCGGCACGCCATTCGGGCCCAGATTGACGGCGAGGTAGAAGAGTGCCGGAACGGCCATTCCACCGAGTGCGAGCGCGACCGGCAGCGCGGCCCGACGGGGTGTCGACAGCGCGCCGTGTCGGATCTCGCGCTTGAGCTCGAGTCCGGCGACGAAGAAGAAGATCGGCAGCAAGAGCTCGTTGATCCACGTGCGGAGCGTCGCGGCGTGGGACCAGCTCCAGGCCTCGATCGCGATCTCCGATGCCCAGAAGCCCTCGTACGACTCATGGGCGGTGTTCGCCCAGACGAGGCTGCAGACGGCGGCGACGACCAGGGGCCCGCCGGCGATCTCTTCGACGCGAACGAACCGGGCGGCCGGGAGGAGAACGTTCCGGGTGAACGCGGATCCGTCGGCGTGGGCGAGCAATGCGCCTTCGAGACGCGGTTTCAGCTTCATGGGGGCTTCCTTCGAGCCTACGTCGACGGAACGAGCGGATCCGCGGTCTCGCGGCTCTTGCGAATGTGCGCCCAGTTCAGCACCGCCACGAATACGCTGCCGCCGACGGTGTTGCCTACCAGAGCGATGCCGATGAATCGTGGCATCTCCCAGGCCGACATGTCGCCGGACGCTCCCCATGCGGCGAAGATCTCGACCGATCCCGCGATCGAGTGGTGGAGGCCCCCGAGGCCGATCAAGAAGGTCACGATGTAGATCGAGATGATTTGACTCATCGCGGGCGGTGTCGCGGCGATCAGCCAAGCCCCGAGGGCCATGAGCCAGCCGGCGAGAACGGCGCTCACGAAGAGCGTGCTGGCCGGATACTCCGTCAGGTGGCGGCCGATCTCGACGTAGCCGGCGTTCGCGCCGATCGTGCCATCGGCGGCGAGAAGCAGGACCGACGAGATCATCGCGCCGACCAGGTTGCCGCCGGCGACGAGCCCCCAGAGGCGGAGCAGCTTCAGGGCGGAGCTCTGACGGTCGAGCACCGGGTACACGGCCGTTGCCGTGTGCTCGGTGAAGAGCTCGGTCCCACTGACGACGCAGAGGACGAATCCCAGGGGGTACACGACCGCGGTCGCGATGCGCTGCGCGAGAGGATTCACGGCGTCCATCGCCGCCACCGTCGCGACGGCGGCCGCCATGGCGCTGAAGCCCACGATCAGACCGGCGGCGACGGCCGAGAGCATCAAGGAGGCTCCGGGACGCTTCAGTTGTTCGAGGCCCTCGTGGATGGTGCTCGTCAGGACGTCGTCCGGGTGACGCCGGATCTCGTCGGTCCGCTTGACGATGACCGGGACGAAGCGCTCGTCCTCGCGCGTGCGCTCACGCCCCCGCTCCGTCCGGTCGCTCGGGTCGGTCGCCAGGTGCGACCCATCCGGGAGGACGAGCTTTCTGCCCGACGGTGAGGTCGCACCGTCCGTGCTCGTGGGTTCGTCGGGCCGGGATGGGTCGCTTTCGTTTCTCATGGGGCCCCTTCGAGAGCAAGGCGCGCGCCATCTGGGTGCGCCGGTCGCCTGTCTGCGAGCCCGCGGTCCCTTGGGCCCGCGGGCTCGCCGCTCCGGCGACGAGACGACCCGCGATTGGGGGGCGGCGGCTCGTCCGGGCCGGAGGCCCTCCGCGATCGGAGGGAGGCGCGGACCTACTGGACCGCGTCCTTCATGCCGTTCTTGGCCTTCGCCGCCGCGTCCGAGACGGACTCGGCCGCGTCCTCCGCGTGGTCCGCGATCGAGTCGCCGGCATCGTCCACGGCTTCGCCGGCATTTTCGAGGGGTCCGTCGGGATCGATCGCCTCGTCGACGGACTCGGCGGCATCGTCCAGCTTCTCCTTGGCGTTCTCGAGAGGCTCGCCCGCATGGGTCGGCGAGGCGAGCGCGAGCGTCGCGACGAGCGCGAGAGCGAATGGAATGGATCGTGTCTTCATGAACGTTCTCCTTGACTACGGGGCAGGCCGCGTCGTCGTCGAGGCTCGCTCGGAGGCGCGCGGCGATCGCTCCGAGAGCCATGCGCGTCGTCGGGCCGCCGTCAGCTCGCCGGGGCCGTCGAGATGCAACCGGCGCCCCGCTCGAAGATGCACGCGGATGCCTGGGCGGCGCGGCGACTGCCGCGAACGAGCTCGAAGCGGCAGTATTGCGCTCCCTCCGATGCCGGCAGACTGATGTTCGCGAGGACGCCGGGGTGGAGAACGAAGTCCTCCGTCTCGAGCAGCACCTGTGCGCCGAAGCCGACGATCTCGATTCGCACCGTGATCTGCCGAGATTCGTCGCTGTTGATGACCGAGCACATCAGCTCGTTGTCGCCATCGGGGAAGAGCATCGGAGAGTACATCGTCCGTGCTCGGGCCGTCGACGCCGTCGCGAGGACTCCGACCGCGACGAGTAGAGTGAGGAAGCTCTTTTTCATGGTGATCTGTGCTCCTTTCGAGAGATCGAGCCGCGCGGCGCCGCCGTGCGACGTCGCGGTGCCCTTTTCAAGTAGAGTGCCAACGAAGGAAGCGCTGATCTTCGGGCCCGCGCGGGCCGCGCGCCGCCATGCGGCCGGGCCACTTGTAGAATTTTCCGTAAGTCTGCGCGCACGGTGATCGTCGACTGGGATCAACACGAGGACGCACAGCCGCCGTCACGGGCGGATCTTCCGCTCCCGCCGACGCCGGTCGTGGAGAGCGCGCCGTCCGGATCCAGCGCTTCGAGTCGCGCCCGGGCCGGCTCGAAGTCGGCGTCGAGCTGGAGGGCCCTCCGAAGCAGGCGCTCGCCCTCGTCTTCATCCCCTCCGAGGAGCCACGGGAGCTCGATCAGGAGTGCTCCCTTCGCGACGATTGCGTCGATGTAGTTCGGTTGGAGCTCCAACGCTCGGTCCAAGCTGTCTCGTGCGCGATCGATTCTCGGGAGGGCGGCGAGGGAGGGACCTTCCTGTTCGACCAGTCGCGCCAGATTGCAGAAGATCGCGAAGTGTCCACGCGCGTCCGCCGGCTTCTCGGCGGCGAGGCGACGCGCTCGCGCGAGTCCGCGCGTCAGATCCGCCGGGGATGGGACGGGACTCTCGCAGGCATGCAGGGCCGCGCGGACCGAGGGCGGAGCGTCATCGTCGTTCGAGTAGACCGGTGGGTTCGACTCCGCCCGAGACGTGGCGGGCCCGATCGCCAAGAGGATCGCGAGCGCAGCACGCCGCAGGACAGCCTTTCGTCGTTCCCTCGTGGCATGCGGGGGGAGCGCGCGGCCATCCGATTCATTGTCGCACATCCTTCGAAGCCGAGCGCAAGCCGCGTGCCGGACGAGGCGCGTGAAGGCCTCGCGGCCGATGACCGCTCGGAGTCCGATCGTGTGTAACCCGTACGAACCAGCTTACTGGGGAACGGCTCGAAGTGCCGCGTGGGCATTCGAGAGAGCTTCGGGCTCGCGACCCGAGCGTGGCGGCCGGCTTGCCTCGAAGCGGCCAGGGCGGGTGGAGGCGCCGGAGCGGGGCTCGCTTCAGCGCGGAAACGTGACGGTGAACTCGGTGCCGCGGGAGTCCGAGACCATCTCGATCTGTCCTCGATGCAAGCTCACGATCTCGCGCGTGATGTAGAGACCGAGTCCAGAGCCCTTCCATCCGCCCCTCTGCCTGTGGGTCCCCTGGAACGGCTCGAAAATGTGCGCACGGAGCTCCTCGGGGATGGGCGTTCCCTGATTGCGAACCGAGATCGCGAAGGTCGAGCCCTCGCTGCGCGCAGAGATCTGGATCGCCTTGGACATGTCTCCGTGATGTCGGGCGTTGCTGAGGAGGTTGGAAAGAACCTGCCCCATGCGGTCTGCGTCGATCGTCGCCATCGGATCGCCCGACAGGACGAGCTCGATCGTGATCCCCGGGAACGCGAGCTCGGTCTCGTCCACCAGCGCGCGCACCAGATCGTGCAAGTTGGTCTCCGCCGGCTGGACGTCGAGACCGGCCCCCGACTGGATCTTGCTCAGGTCCATCATCAGGTCGATGAGGCGCTGCATGCGGCCGGTCGAACGCGAGATCCGCTGGCCAATCGAACCTCCAGAAGACTCGCCGCCTGCCCGAAGCAGCTCCGCGGCGACGCTGATCGCGTTCAGAGGGTTGCGCAGGTCGTGGCCCAACGTACCCAGAAGGAGGTTTCGCACGGTATCCATCTCGGCCGCGTGACGGAGTGCCGCGCGCTGAAGCTCGAGCTGCACGAGGCGCGCGATCTCGATTTCGACGCTTCGCCAGCTGCGTGACGCTCCCGTGCGGCTGACACGCCATTCGGCGAAGGAGCCGCGTGGAGTGAGCCGTGGCCCATTCGGGCCGACGCCGTACTGCTTGTCGGGGTTCCCGGCCCACCGAACCGTCTCGGGCTCTTCTCGACGAATCCAGATCACGTAGGAGTCGTGCGCGTCCTGGACCTCGACGGCGAGGATCCCGCTCACCTTCGTCCGCTCGCCTTCGTCGAGCGGCACGGAGTCCACCAAGCGGTCCGTTTGGACGAGACTCCTCTGGGGTTGCTCCTTGAGCCAGCCGACGATGCGTCGAACGAGTTCGGGGGAGGCCGAAGGTGGGTGGACGAACACGCGGCCGGCCCAGGTGAAGGCGATGGCGTCCGCATCCAGCAGCGTCGTCAGGCGGTCGGCCGCGGCAGCGACGCCGGCGATGAGATCGTCGGCTTCGCCGAGCGCGATGCCCAGCTCTCGGGCGACACGCTCGCCCTCGTGCACCGCCGTCGAGGCGATCTGCTCCTCGGCGGACGCGACGAGAAGGCCCAGGGTGCGCGAGAGGAGCCGACATGCCGACCGCACGTGAGGCGGCAGGCGTCGCGGGGAATAGTGGTGGCAGGCGATGAGGCCCCAGAGTCGACCGGAGACGACGATCGAGACGCTCATCGAAGCCGACACGCCCATGTTGCCGAGATACTCTACGTGAATCGGAGAGACGCTTCTCAGGACGCTACGGCTCAGGTCGATGGGATCTCCGGTCGACGGGTGACGGTCCGAAGGCAGGAGACGCGACGGCTCCACCGGAACGTCCGCAATGGCGCGGACGGGATTGACCCGGTAGAGCCGGCGAGCCTGGGATGGGATGTCGGCCGCGGGGTAGCGCAGTCCGAGGAACGACTCCAGACCCGCGCGACGCTCTTCCGCGATCACCTCGCCTGCCAGGTCGGCCAGGAATCGATAGCCCATCACCCGATCGAACCCGCTCAGCTCCCGGATCTCGCGGACCGCCGCGGCGACGAGCTCTTCCGTCGTCGTCCGGTCCTGGAGGCGATCCAGAGCGTTCTGCGCGAGTATCGCGAAGTCGGAGGGATCTCTCGATTCGCTCGGCCGGGGCTCGGCCTCGGCCACCAGGCAGCCGTCGGACCAGTGAGCCGTCCAGTCGATCAGGGCGCCCGCGCCGTTCTTTCTCGCGAAGTGCTGCTCGGCTTCGTGCACCCCCTCGCCCAATCGGTCCAAGAGAGCCTGGCCGGTGCCCGCGAGCCACGACGGCAGGATGCGCGTGCCGACGTCCACGGGCTCGCCCAGGATCCGAGGCGCGTTGGCGCTCGCCATGAGAAGAGCGCCCTCCGGTGAGAGGATCACCATGGCACCGTGCGGCTGGATCGAGCCGGGGATGTGGATGGGCTCGCTCTCGCAGGTGTCGATCGTGACGTCCGGTGGCCGACTCATGCCGCCACCTCGTCGGGCGGCGCGTCCACGATGCCACGCCGGAAGAACCACCGATGCAGTGAATCGAACGTGTCTCGAGCGGCGTGGACGACGGTCGGCAGAGACCCGTGTCGGCTCACGTGCCCGTCGAGCCCATCCTGGAACGTCGTCCAGAGGCGCCGTGTGTTCCCCCCGTATCCGCGCAGCCATCGCGTCGCGCCCTGCGGAAGCTCGGGGTGCCAGCGCTCGAGCAGGACCCGACCTCCGAGGGTCGAGCCTTCGATGACGTAGGCAGCACCGAATCGACGGTCGAGCGTCGACAGGTTCGGAAGCTCGACTCTCTCCGACCCCAGGAGGCTCTCGGACCCTAGGAGATCGTTCTCAGACCCTCGAGGGAGGGAACGAAGGGCGACGAGATCCTCGGTGATCCAACCCGCCTTCGCGGCACGGATCTCCGGATCCATCCCGTCGGGCCAACCCCCGACGTGCCAGACGGGCTTCTCCGCCGCCGCGAGCCACGTGCGCCAGGCGCGCAGGTACGCGGCGTAGGCAGGAAGGTGGAGATCCGGACGGAAGAGGGGGGAGAGAGCACGCTCGAGTGCGCGATGGTGGGCGCGCGTTTCGTTGCGCAGAGCTTCTCCCGCTTGAGGTCGTGATCGCACGTCGAGGCAGGCGCGCGCTGGAAGGCCAGGCCGCGCGACATCCCTGGTCGAAAAGCACACGGATCTCGCACGCGTCAACCGGCTCGAAGCTAGTGGCGATTCACCTCGCACCGCTTCGACCTTGCCTTCGCTCTCGAGGTCCAGATCGTCCGTGGGTGCGCCTGCCGCCTCCTCGAGACGGCCTCGTGCCTGGTCTTTGGTTCCGCCGTCGGTCATCGACTCTTCTCGACAGTCGTGTGGTGAAGTCCGGAGCTCGATCGGGGCGACGGGCGCGTGCCGCTCGACGCTCGTCGGCCCGTATGCCCTTTCGTCGTGGCATGATCGCACACGGGCGCCTGTGGCTCGTGCGAGCGGGGCCGCGCTTCGGAGGAGATCCGGTCGCATTCTCTGAATCATCTACAGCAGACCGTGCACGCTCGTGGGGTGCGAAGGTCGGGTGCCATTCCACGGGGCCGAGATGCCGCTGCCTGGCGCGGAAGCCGCGTTTGGGTCTTCCGTGCCCGTCGTGGCACGCGGATTGATTCCGGGAGCGTCGGAGGAGGAATCAAGACATGGCGACTTCCAGCATTCGCTTCGAAGACCTGGTCTCCGTCGTGAACGACGTCGCGCGATCTCAGGAAGAGCTCGCGGCGGTCCTCGTGCACATGATCAACAGTGGGAGCGTCCGGCTCACCGGGGACCTGCGAGGGGCGAGGTTCGACCTCTCGCACGCGCCCGAGCTGGGCTGAGGCGGGGAGCCCGCGACCGATCGACGCGCAGGGGTGGACGACGGCGAGCCGGGCCTGGTGGGCGAAGTGTTGAACCGATGTGGCGTCTGCTGAGCATCGCGACGATCGTCCTCCTCGCCATGCTCGGCGTGGGCACCTGGCTCTTGCGGGAGAACGCATCGCGGAGGCCGTCGCCCGAGGGGCCGACGTCCGGATTGCGGCGCGCCTTCGAGTCCCTGGACGAGGTGGTCCCAGCGCGGGTGGCGGTCTTGTCGGAGAACCGGGCGTCCTGGGTGGAGCGGTGGCGCCTGGTGACGGGTGCGCGCGACCGGATCTCGTTCAGCACCTTCATTCTCGCCGACGACCCGGTCGGATGGGCGTTCCTCGGGGCATTGCAGGAGCGAGCCCGCTCCGGGGTCCGGATTCGCGTGCTCGTGGACGGGGTGGGCACCGAGGCCGAGGGAGCCTTCGCCGGTGCGCTCGAGCATCTGGCGGCCTCGGGCGTACGAGTGAAGATCGTCCGGCCCATGGCCGATCGAATCATGGACGCGGTCTCCCATCTCGATCCGACGGACATGATGGGAAGCGAGCACGACAAGATTCTCGTCGTCGATGGCGAGAGCAGCCTGGTCGGCGGGCGGAACGTGGCCGTCGAGTACGTCGCGGGGGGAGGCGACTTGCCGACTGCGTTTCTGGACCTCGACGTCCTTCTGCGAGGAGCCGGGGTTGCTCGGAAGCTGACGCGTGCTTTCTCGCAGCAATGGGACAGCGAGGCGTCGGCGACGCTGAAGCCCCGTCCGGACCCCGCAATCGCCGAGCGGCTGGAGGCCGCGCGTCGGGCCATGGCGATGTGGCTCGAGGGGCGATCGCTGTCGGGGGAGAGCCGCGTCGCCTTCGCGCGGCTCGGGAGCATCCGCGGTGGCCTCGCCGAGCGACGCGAGCTCGAGACGTTCGACGCGGAGGCGATCGTTCTGGATAGCCGCATTCGACACGTCTCGGACGTCGATCCCGTGTCCGACGGCTTGCGGCGTCTGGTCGATGCGACGAACGCCTTCGTCTGGGCCGAGAGTCCGTATCTCGTCCTCTCGGACGAGGTCGTCGACGTCCTGTCGGATGCAAGCGAGCGGGGGGTGCGGTTCGAAGTCCTCACCAACAGCCCGGTCTCGAGCGACAACCTGCTGAGCCAGGCGGTCTTCGTCGTCCAGTGGCCGGAGATTCTCGCCGCCGTGCCCACGATGCGGCTCTACGTCGGAGGGACGCCGCGCACCTTGCACGCGAAGATGGCCGTCCTGGACGAGCGTCTGTCTCTGGTCGGGACGTACAACCTCGATCCACTCAGCATGGCGACGAACAGCGAGGTCGTGATCGGACTCTGGTCGCCGGCGCTCGCCGAGACGCTCGCGCAGCGAGGACGTCGCCTGGTCGCGAGCGGCCCGCCCGCAGCATACGAGTACCAGCTTCGGCGGCTCGGCGAGCGGGGCGAGGTCGAGGTCGTCTTCGGCCCGGAGGATCATTGCCCGCCGTCCTTGCTGGCGAAGCTCGCCGTTCCCCGTGCCGTGGTGGGCGTGGCGGACACCGCGGGAGACGTGGTGGAAGCGGCGGCCGAAGGAGTGCGTGAGATCGTCGCCCCCGACCGCTGACGCGCCTGGTGCGATTACGAACCTTTCTACAAAGAGCTGCGACGGCCATGTGGGAGGCGGGTGCGTCAGACCGTTTCGAGATTCGTCGCGGCGGCACGGCCCTTGCTGCGGATGGCAGGGCGCGACGCCGCGGATCGGAGACGCGAGCGCTCGTGGGAGACGTACTGCTCGAAGCGTGATTGGGGAAAGGGAGGCTCTTCGCGATGGGGCGATTGGAGAACGGCAAGTGGCGTCGCGACGACGATGTCGGGCGACACGGCGACGACGGGCGCTGGCAGCGACCCTCGTCCTCGCTCCGCGAGCGCGTTCGGCGCGAGGCCTCCGGCGTGTTCCCTCCGGAGGCAGGGCGCTACGACCTCTACGTCTCGTACGCTTGTCCGTGGGCCCACCGCACGCTCCTCGTGCGAGCGCTGAAAGGACTGGAGGACTGCATTGGCCTCGTCGTGATGGACCCGACCCTGACGGATCAGGGATGGAGGATCGTCGGTCGCTCGGACGGGGCGGGCCTGGGCACCACGGCCCGCTACCTCTGGGAGCACTACGTGGCGACGGACGCGGCGTTCACCGGCCGGGTGACGGTGCCGGTCCTCTGGGATCGCAACACACAGCGGATCGTCAACAACGAGTCCGCCGACATCGTGCAGATGCTCGACCGCGAGTTCGACGAGTTCGCGCGGAATCCGGACGTGGATCTTCGTCCCGAAGGGCTCGTCGACCAGATTCGCGAGCTGAACGAGACCTTGTACGAGAACGTGAACGACGGCGTCTACCGTTGCGGGTTCGCCCGCACCCAGGACGCGTACCGCGACGCATTCGATCGGCTCTTCGCTACCCTCGAGTCCCTCGATCTGCGACTGGATCGACAGCGGTATTTGTTGGGGGAACGACTCACCGAGCCCGACGTGCGCTTGTTCACGACCATGATCCGCTTCGATGCGGTCTACCATGGGCACTTCAAGTGCAACGACCGACGCCTCTCCGATTTCCCGTCGCTCTTCGGGTGGGTGCGCGATCTCTACCAGATGCCGGGCGTACGAGAGACCGTCGACTTCGAGCACATCAAGCGGCACTACTACGCCAGTCATCCCCATCTGAATCCGAGTCGCATCGTGCCCGCAGGCCCGAACCTGAGCTACCTCGATTGGCCCCACGGTCGCGCCGAGATCCCGTCGCTCGACGGCGCCGAGCCGTCGAGGCCGCGCACCGTGACGTGAGGGGCGCGCTCGGTCTGATCGCGTCCACCAGGTTCGCGGACGCGGCCGTCGCCGAGGGGGAGGTCCGCGCGGTGGTGCTGGCGGAGGGGTGACGATTACAGCGCATCTTTCACGCGAACCTGCGACTCGACGGCCGCGGTCCCCCGGAACGCCACGGGCAGGCGTTCGGAACGCTCGTTGCAGATCACCGACGGCATGGAGCGACTGAGTGGTTTGGATTCCACGTTTCTGTACGCGGAGGCTCCCAACGCACCCCTGAACGTCCTCGCCGTCGTCGAGCTGGCCGAGGGCTCCTTCCCGGAGGGAGGGCTTCGTTCGGCGCTCCGCGCGGTGTTGGAGCAGCGCCTCGCGCGTGTGCCGAAGCTCCGCAAGCGGCGTCGCGAGGTCCCGCTCGGGCTCGATCATCCCATCTGGGAGGACGACCCGGATTTCGATCTCGACTGGCACATCCGGCACGTGGCGTTGCCGCCTCCGGCCGATCGCCAGGCGCTGGAGGGGCTCGTGGCGGACATCGCGTCGCGGCCCGTCGTGCCCGAGCGTCCCCTCTGGGAGGTCTGGGCGGTCGAGGGTCTCGAGGCCGGCCGGTCGGCGGTGGTCTTCAAGATCCACCATGCGGTGATGGATGGTCTCAGCGGAGCCGCGGCCCTCCTGGCGCTGTTCGACGACGGGGAGGCTTCCGGACAGGGCCCCGGCGCGCCGTCCCCGGCGGTCGAAGAGCCGATGTCTCTGCTGGAGCTCACCGCGCGGTCTCTGTGGTCTTCGACGCTTCGGGTGAGCGTCGGGCAGATCGCGAGCGGTGCGCTCTGGGCGACGGGAGCCGTCGCCGGCCTGGTCCGGGACTGGGCCTTGCTCCCGAGCGACCCCCGCGACCGTACGCCGTTGCCGTTCGAAGGTCCCGATCTCTCCTTCAACGGCGTCGTGTCGGCCTCCCGGCGCGTAGGCCTCGCCGTCGTCCCCTGGCCGCAGGTGATCGACGCCAAGAGACGGTTCGACCTGACCGTCAACGAAGTCGTCCTGGCGGCTCTGTGTGAGGCTCTTCGCGGCGAGCTTCTGCGTGCCGGCGAGCGCCCGGTCCAGCCTCTCGTCGCGGCGATTCCCGTGGGCCTGAGTCGGCCGGAATCCGGGTCCGGGAATCACGTTTCGGCGACGTTGGCCCGGCTTCCCGTGGACGAGGTGTCGCGTCGGGCTCGCGTCGACGCCGTCCGGCGGCAGAGTCGTGCCGCGAAGGAGGGACACGACACCACGAGCGCGGCGGGACTCCCCTCGTTCGCGCAACACCTCTGGCCCCCTCTCGTGAGGGCCGCCGTCGACGCGGCCTCCCGGCTGCGGCTCGGCGAGCGGCTCCCTTCGCCGGTGAACCTCGTCGTCTCGAACGTGCCGGGGCCCGACCGAGAGCTGCGGCTGGCCGGGGCGCGGGTGGCGAGCGTATGTCCGTTCGGCCCGATCTTCGATGGCGTCGGGCTGAACGTCACGGTCCTCAGCTACGGAGAGACGCTCGGCGTCGGTGTCACGGTCGGGACCGAGTCCGCGGTCGATGCGGAGCGTCTGGCCGACGGGTTCGTCGAGGCCGTGGCCGATCTGGCCGAGGGCGAGAGCGACGCGCCAGCGGTTCGGACGGAGGAGGAGCGGGCCGGGCCCGGCCGGGCGGTTCTCGGATGACCGTCTTGGTCGTCGACGACGACGCGGGCGTCCGGGAGGCGCTCGAAGTCGCGCTCGGTGCGCAGGACTGGCGAGTCCTGTCGGCGGCTTCCGGCTCGGCCGCCGTGCGACTGCTGCAGCGGGAACAACCGGACGTGGTCGTGAGCGACGTGCACATGGATCGGGGAGACGGGTTCGCGGTGCTCGCGTGTGCGCGTCGACTCCCCGTGCCCCCTGCGGTCATCCTCGTGAGTGCCCGGATCGACCCCGAGGACCGCTCTCGCGCGCTGCGCATGGGGGCGGCCGCCTACCTGCCCAAGCCCTTCTCCTTGCATCGAATCCTCGCCCTCGCGCATCGTCGAGCTCCCACCGAGGCATCGGAGTAGCCCCGTGGATGGGGGATTCGGGCTTCGCCCACGTACCCGAGCAGTGCTACCGTCACCGCGGGCGTCGGCGCCGCGGGCGGGTCTCGGCGAATCGCCGGACCTCCAAACCGGTCGCGCGGAGGACGGGCGCGGCCATGAGCGACACACTCGAGAGGGAACTCCGATGACGACACGAGAGGTGTGCCGGTGGGGAGCGGCCGCGTTGCTGCCCCTGGCGGCGCTGGCTCTTCGCCTGGCGCTGGATCCGCGGGTCAGCGCCGCCACGCCTCCCGTCACGCTCCTGGTCGCCATCGCGCTCGTGGCCTGGTTCTATGGCTTCGGCCCGACGCTCGTCGCCTCCTCCATCGCGATTCCGGCTTCGGCGTGGCTGGCGGACACGCCCATCGGGACGTGGCCGCCGGACGTGGAGCTCGTTCTACGCGTCGCTTCGTTCGCCGCCGTTGCCGGCGTCGTGCTCCAGGCCAGACGGCGCTTCGTCGTCCCTCCCGTCGCTGGAGCCCCGTCGGCTTCGTCCATCATCTCTCACGAGCTCCGCGCTCCCCTGCAGGCCATGCGTAGCTGGTTGGACGTCCTGGGAGCCACGACCGATGACGCGTCCGCGCAACGCGCGCAGGGAGCGTTGCGGGCGGCGGTCGATCGCCAGGCACGGTTGGTGGAGGACCTCGTGGAGCATGCTCGGATCGAAAAGGGCCATCTCGAGATTCGGAGCGAGCTCGTCGACGTTCGCGACGTCGTCCAAACGTGCGTCGAGAGCATGTGGCCCGCGGCGAAAGAAGAGGGCATCGAGGTCGTCGCCGAGCGCGCGCCCGAGCCCGCGTGGGTGCACGGGGACGTGCAGCGACTCGAGCAGGTGGTGACGGTTCTCCTCAGCAACGCGATTCGCCAATCCGAACACGGGGGGCGAGTCGAAGTCCGCGTGGAACTCGACCGCGAGGTGCACGTTCTCGTGGAGGACGAAGGAGTCGGGATCGCTCCCGACCGCCTGGGCGAGATCTTCGAGGCGTTCCGCCAGGTGCACGACGAGCGGCGCGCCGAGGGCTTGGGGCTGGGCCTTTGGATCGCGCAGAGGCTCGTGCATGCGCACGGGGGCTCCGTCGTGGCGCGGAGCCCGGGCCCCGGTCTCGGCGCCACCTTCGACGTCGCGTTGCCGCGCGCGCCCACCGCGCCGAACCGCTGAGAGCCGGGCTCGGAACCGAGTCCATCCCTGGCCAACGCTCGAGCTCGCCGTCCTCGAGCGGATCAGGGTGGCGTCACTCGAGGACCGCGCTCGGCGTCAGAAGGTCCCGTTCCTCGTCGGAATCCCTTTCCTCGGCGATCTTCGCGTCCAGATCGGGGTCGAGGCCGACGTCCTGTTGAACGTCGGGTTCGGTGGGGCGGGGCGGCCGAGTGTCATCGGCCTCCACGAGTCGAAGTCGTCCGGTGGGCTCGGGTATGTCGATCTCCGCGTTGTCGAAGGCCCGCTTCACGAGGCGAATCGCTTCGCTCGCGACCTTGACGAAATCGTGCGAGGACTGGTCGACCCAGCCGTAGAATCGGATCGTCACGTTGAAATCGCCGAGCGCCTCGACGTGTGCGAACGGCGAAGGCTCGTCGAGAACGCCCTCCATCTCTCGCAGGACGCCGAGGCCGGCGTTTTGCGCTTCGGCGAGGTTCTCGTCGGTTCCGACTCCGACGCCGAAATCGAAGCGTCTCTCCGGATTTCGCGTGAAGTTGAGGACTGCCTCCCGAAAGACGACCGCGTTCGGGACATTCAGGTGGTTTCCATCGAGGGTCATCAGGACCGTTGCGCGAGAGGTCAGGCGAACCACCTTCCCTTCGTGGGTGCCGATGCGCACGTGGTCGTGCGGCGCGAAGGGTTGACGCAGGCTCAGCAGGATCCCGGCGAGGTAGTTCTCCATCACGTTGCGGAACGCGAAGCCGATGGCGATGCCGGCCACCCCGGCGGTGCCGAGCACCGCCCCGACGAACGCCGTGGCCTCGAGGACTTCCAACGCCAGAAGGAGGCCGCAGAAGAGGATCGCGACACGAGTCGTCTGGCGTAGGAGGTCGCGCAGGAGAGGATTGCTCGACACCTGGCGGAAGGGACGTTCCAGGCTTCCAACGAAGCGCGCGGCGAGCCAAAACAGCGCGACCACTGCGAGCGCCGCGCCGAGAAGCGGCAGCGTGGCGAGGAGATCGTAGAAGCGATCCCGAAGTCGGTCGATCACCGGACCGAGCCGGACGCCGAGGGAGGGATCCGTTTCGATCCGGTTCTGGACGAGGACGACTCCTTCGACGTTGGAGGCGATTTCGCCAGCGCGCTCGCGGTCGTCTTCCCAGGCGACGGTTCCCTGCAGAGTCACGATGCCGTCCGAGACGTCGATGCGAACGCGGTCGAAGGGCGACAGGGTGGAGAGCAGCGTTTCGAGGCGGCGCTCGATCCGACCATCCTCCTGTGCGCTGAACTCGGTGTCGATGGACGGCGACGGGGTCTCGTCCGCGCACACGGCGGCCGTCGGGGCCAGAACCGCGACCACGACCAGAAGCTTCGGGAGGAGGGTCACGCCCGGGGCTCCGCTTCCATCAGAAGGCCGATCGGGCGGAGCGGCTCCACCTCGGCGCACGCGATCTTGATCATGACCAGGGAGGGCACGGCCACGAGCGCCCCGATGACGCCCCACGCCCAGGACAGGACGAGAACGGAGAGGAAGACCACGACGGGGCTCAGCGTGAGTCGGCGCCCGAGCAGCGCCGGGGTGACGAGGAGTCCTTCGAGCGCCGTGATGCCGGCGGCCACGGCAGGGGGCAGCAGGTAGGCCTCCAGGGAGTCGAACGAGAGTACGGCCGCCCCGCCGATGAGGGTCACGCCGACCACGGGGCCGAGGAACGGGACGAAGTTGAGTGCACCGACGAGAGCTCCCCAGAGAAGGGGATTCGGCATGCCGATCAGGGCCATCGCGGCGGCTACGGTCAGCCCGAGCGAGAGGTTGATCACGGAGACCGTGAAGAGATAGCGCGAGATCTCCCGCTCGGTCCGACGTGCGATCTCGACCGCTCGCTTCTTGTCGGAGAGCGAGGGAAGAACCGTCACCAGCTTGCGCAGAAATCCGTCTCCGCCGGAGAGCAGGAAGTAGAGAAGCACGATCACGACCGCGCCGTACGCGACCAGGCTCTGCGTTCCCGTGAGGAGAGTCCACAGCAGCCCGGGGGTTCGAACCTTGACGGAGGTCGTGTCTCGTTCGATCTCGACGAGATCCTCGACCGATTGGGTCGCGCGGCTGACCTCCTCGAGCGGACGAGTCGCCGCACGGAGCTTTCCTTCGATTTCGGCGAGGCTGGCCGGGGCGCGCGCCACCCACTCGGACGCGGGCGTCGCGATGGCGCTGGCGAGAAGGACGAACAGCAGGAGCGTCGCCGTGAGAACGATCGCCGCGCTCACGGGCGGAGGCAGACGAGCTCGCCCGAGCCCGCGTACCACCGGGGACAGAGCCAGGTTCGCGAGAATCGCGAGGTGGATGGGGATGATGAGCGAGGATGCCGCCACGAGCGTGTGGAAGGCCAGAAGGAGGGCGATCAGCCACAGCGAGACGGAGCGAACGCGAGCGGCGGGCACGCCCCAGAGGCCGGCCTCGGGCCGGGGATCCTTGGCGGTCATCCGCGTGCCGTGTGGGGTTGATCCCGGGATCGCCCGAGGGATCGCGCGGGTGGCGGGGGGCCGGGAGGAAGGAGGTCGCGCACGAGCTCGGCCCAGAGAGCATAGCCCGGGCCGAGGAGATGCAGACCGTCGTTGGTGAGCTCGCGTCGGAGCTGGCCCGACTCGTCCGCGAAGGCGCGGACGAGGTCGACATAGGCAAGGCCGCTCCGGAACGCGACGCTTCGGATGCCGTCGTTGAGCCGTGAGACGTCCTCGGCCAGCTCGCGCTCGCGCGGGAGCACGCTCTGGAGCACGATCCGGGTGCGCGGAGATTCGAGACGAATGCGCCGGACGATCTCCTCGATGTTGTCGACGGTCTCGTCGACGCTCCGTCCCAGGCCGAGATCGTTCGAGCCGATCATCAGGAAGATCGTGTCGGGTCGACCTCCGACGATCGGACCGAGCCGCTCCAGGACTCCGGTCGTCGTATCGCCGTTGATGCCGCGATTTCGAACCGGGCGGCCCGGAAACACCTCCGGCCAACGCGCTCCGGCCGTGATGCTGTCGCCCACGAAGACGATGTCGCCCGGCCGTACGCGGAACTCCTCGAAGAAGCTCCGCATCTGCTCTTGTGCCCCTTGCATGAAGGAGCGCGCGACGTCGGGCCGATTGCGGAACGCCCAGATCATGCCGACCACGACGGCACCGTTGACGAGGAGGGATACGGCGAGAGCGATCTCGATCATGCGGCGCTCCATACGCAAGCCACGTGCCTCGGTGGGCGTCCGTCGACGGGGGATGCCAGAGCCTCTTTCCCGGAGAATGCAACTTCGTGTGTAAGAAGGTGTCTCCGTTCGCGCTCCGACTCCCACGCAGGGGAACGTGCGCCTGCCCAGCGTCCGTCCGCTTTCAGGAAGCGTCGTCCTGCTCGATGATGCCGCGCAGCTTCACTCCTTCCACGGGCTTCACGAGGTAGACGTCGAAGCCGGCGTCCAGCGCGCGTTCGATCGCTTCGGGCTCGCTCGCGCCCGAGAGGGCGATCATCCGCGGCTGCGGTCCGTCGGCGGCCGCTCGTAGCTGCTCGACGAGGTCGATCCCCGACTGATCGGGGAGCTGGATGTCCGACAGGACCACGTCCGGCCGAAGCGCCTCGAACGTCTGGCGCGCCTCGCGCGCCGTCGTCGCGACTTCGGCCGTGTGCCCCCACAGGCCGATCAGCTCGGCCAGCGCCTCGGCGCTGTCGCGGCTGTCGTCGACCACCAGGATCTTCTTCGCGTGCACCTCCGTGCGCTCCTGCTTCATGTGGCGTGCGAGGCAGTCCAGGAGCTCGGCGCGCGCGATCGGCTTCGCGAGGTAGTCGCTGCAGCCCGCCCGCAGGCAGCGCGCGCGTTCGCCCTTCATCGCGGCTGCGGTGAGCGCGATGATCGGGACGTCGTCGCCCGCGGCGCGGATCGCGCGGGTCGCTTGGTATCCCGACATGGCGGGCATCTGAATGTCCATGACGACGGCGTCGAAGGGGTGGCCCGTTTCCGCGGCGGCGGCGACGGACTCGACGGCCAGACGTCCATTCGAGGCGCTGCTCACCTCGCAGCCCGCGTCGCGCAGGAACAGCTCGATCACCCCGCGGACGTCGGGTTGATCGTCGACCACCAGCACGTGACCGGCAAGCGTGCGAAGAGGCTCGCCGGAGCCAGAGGAGGAGGGGGCCCGCACTTCCTCCCCGGGTTGGCGCATCGCGATGCCGTTCGTCGGCCCGGTCGGGATCCGCAGGGTGAAGGTGCTGCCGCGGCCCGCTTCGCTGCTCACCAGGATGTCCCCGCCGAGCTGATCGAGGAGACGACGCGTGATGCTGAGGCCCAGGCCGGTGCCCCCGTACCGTTCGCTCGTCGTCGTGGATCCCTGGGTGAACGGCGCGAACAGGCGGCGTTGCTCGGCCGGCGTCATGCCGAGACCCGTGTCGCGGACTTCGATCTGAAGCGTCGACTCGGGCTCGTCGAAGGAGACCGACAGCTCGACGTGACCCTCCTCCGTGAACTTGATCGCGTTGCCGACGATGTTCACCAAGGCCTGCCGGACCCGGATCGGATCGGTCTGGATCTGCTCGGGGATCGGGGTCGCGTAGGTCAGTCGCAGATCGATGCCCTGGTCTGCGGCACGCGGGCGCATCATCTCGCAGGTGTCCCACAGGAGGGTCGGGAGAGGGCTCGGCTGCACGTTGAGCTCGACCTTGCCCGCCTCGATCTTCGAGAGGTCGAGGATGTCGTCGATGATCCCGAGGAGATGCTTCCCGTTCCGTCGGATCGCATCTACGGTTTCGCGCTGGGAGTCGTCCTCGATCCGCAGGTGCAGAACCTCGGCATAGCCCAGGATCGCGGTCATGGGGGTCCGGATCTCGTGACTCATGTTCGCGAGGAAGGCGCTCTTGGCTTGATTCGCGGCGTCGGCCGCCTTCTTCGCCGCGCGGAGATCCGCCTGCGTCTTCCGGGACTTGGTGACGTCGTGCTGCACGCCGATGAAGTGTGTGAGCGAGCCGGAGGCATCGAGGATCGGCGTAATCTGGAGGTCGTTCCAGAAGGTGCTCCCGTCCCGCCGGTAGTTGAGGAGGGTGACCGCGCACGCCTCTCCGCTCTCGATGGCGTTGCGAAGGCGTCGGACCATTCGCCGATTCGTGCGGGGCCCCTGAAGGAACCGGCAGTTCTTCCCGAGGACGTCGCGCGCCGGGTAGCCGGTGATGCGCTGAAAACCCTCGTTCACATACAAGATGGGGAAGTCCTCGGCGCGTGCGTCGACGATCACGATGCCGTCGGTCGCTGCGGCGATCGCACGATCTCGTAGCGCCATCTCCTCGGCGTGTCTCGCACGGGCCACGAATTGCCCGAGCTGACGCGCGATCGAGTTCAGCATGCTCTCGACCTCGCGATCTGCGCCGATCGACCGTTCGGCATAGATGCCGAGAACGCCGATGCACGAGCCGCGCTCGTCGACCACGGGCAGCGCGAGGCCGTCGCGGAGTCCGACGGACTTCGCCGCGCCGTTGCGCTTGAACAGGGGGTTCCTTTCGAGATCGTGAATCCACGTGGGCGCGCCCGAGAGGTACGCTCGCGCGATGAGTCCGGGCCTCTCGGACGCGGGATCCAGCCGCAAGGCACGCGACGCTCGCTCCCAGTCGCCGTGGTGGGACTCCCGGACGCGATCCGAGGTGACGACCTCGACGGCGCGGATGGCGCCATCGGCTTCCAACGTCCAGTAGTCGGCCGCTGCCACGTCGAGGTGTTGCACGAAGCTCTCGAGGACTCTGGGAAGGGCCTCCGACCAGCTTCCAGCCTCCGACAGGACGCTCGCGACGCCGTGCTCGACCGCGATGCGTCGTTGGGTGCGCACCCGGGCCGTCACGTCGCGGAGGATTACGTGATGGTACGGCTTGCCTTCGAAGACGAGAGGAGAAACGGAGACCTCGACCGAGAGCTCGTTCGAGGCCTCGACGCGATCGAAGCGCACGTTGCTCTCGCTCGCGGCGAAGCGATGTACGTCCAGGCGCTCGTGGATGGAGCCGCCGGGCCTGCCGATCAGATCCTCCGGCGCCGATCCCAGCCAGCGCGCCGCCAATCGGTTCGCGTAGACGACGGCCCCCTCGTGGTCGAGGACGATCTGGCCGTCTCTCCCGTTGTCGGCGAGGAACTTGAAGAGCTCCAGATCGGCCTGCGCTTCCCGCAGCACCCGCACGTCGATGAGCGTGACGAGAGCGCCGTCGATCCCGGTGGTCGCCCGGTAGGGAG
>JAUIFY010000063.1 GCA_030430245.1 bacterium
CTCGGGGTTGCCGTCCTCGTCGATGTCGCCGATGACCGGGGTCGAGGCGACGCCGCTCTCGATGCCGACCGGCGTGTGGTGCTCCATCTGGATGTGGTTCGGGCTCACCGTGTGGGCGGCGAGAACCGCGTCGATGCCGATCGCGTCCTCCTGGGAGACGATCTTCACGTAGCGGGCGGACGTGAGGCCGGCGCTCGCGAGGTCGAAGCCGTCACCCATCGAGCGCTCGCCCGACGCGGACCCGAGGACGGTGAACGGACCGGCCGGATCGTCGGAGACCGACACCTCGTAGAGGAACTCGTCGACGAGGTTGCAGGTCCCGACCGCGCGCTCGAAGACGACCAGGTCGTCGCCCACGCCGTCGCCGATCCGCTCGCCGCCGGCTCCCATGTCGACGACGAGCTCGGCGCCGGTCGGGAGCGCGGCGACCTCGCCATCGGGTGGTCCGACGGAGTTCGTCTCGTCGGTCACGCTCGTCTGGGAGACCACGGCATCGGCGAACTGGTCGGCGAAGGTCCCCACCTGGATCACGGACTCGGGCGCCACGATGACGGAGCTCGTCACCGCTTCGCTGGTTCCGGGGGGCACGAGCATTGGCGTCGCCATCGCGTAGGCGGAGAAGGGCAGGCCGACGAAGAAGACGCCGCGGCCCTCACGGCCCGGGATCGAGTCGCCCGCGGGCGTCGTCACGTGCGCGATGATCCCGTTGTTCCCGTCCGGGAAGCCCGACGTGTCGACGTTCCCGAGCGCGACGCTGGTCGTTCCGCCGCCCGTTCCGAGGTGGGCCGGCGTCGGTGCTCCGGTGAACAGGAGCGTGCCCGTCGGGTCCTCGATGCGCCACGCGACGAGGACGTCGCGCGCCTGGTTGACCCGATTCAGGAGCTCGACGCTCACGTTCAGCGGGTCGCCCGCGGCTTCGATCGCCGTCGGGCTCGCGGCCACGACCGTCACGTCGATCGCGTTCTCGACGGCGGCGAAGAGGCCGGTGGTGCTCTTCGCGATCGCCGGCTTCGACGTGACGAACGACTCGACGTCGAACGTCTCGCCCCCGATGGGGGTCGTCGAGCTCAGCGTCGCCGTGATCGGCGTCGGGCTGTTCTCGTCGAGAGTCTCACCCGGCGCGAGAGTGACCGTCGTCTGGCTGAGGGCCCCGGTGACACCCGCCGGGAGGTTCGCCAGAGACAGCGTCAGGGGCGTCGGCTGCGTGCCGGTACTCTCGAGCCTGAGGTCGTAGACCGCGGAATCGCCCGGTGCCACGACGGCGCTGGCGGGAGCGAGGCTGATCGTGAAGCCGTAGTTGAACGAGTCGGCCTCGGCCTCCATCTCGGTCGGCAGCGCGGCGAGCGTCGTGCACAGCTCGCCCACGGCGTCGGCGACGCGAGCGGACTCGCCCGAGGCGATCTCCGTGAGGAGACCGCTCAGGCTCGCCGACGATGCCTGGAGGTCGGCGGCGACGAGGAAGCGCAGGAGCTCGTTGCCCGCCGCCAGCGCGCGCGCTTGTAGGGGTGTGCTCGCCGTGTCGACGCTCAACTCCGAGAGCGCGATGCCGAAGGCGGCGAGGGTGCTGGTGAGGGTCAGGTCGGGGCCGTCGAGCGAGCGCACCGCCGAGTCGAACAGACAGAGCGCCTCCGTGGCACCGACGGCCACGCCGAGGTTCGCCGTACGGGTCGACGGCAGTGGGACGGCGCAGCTCTCGGCCGGCGCGCCGTTGCAGAGATCGGTGACGACCGCGATCGCGGCCGGCGTGCCCGGTGGCGTGCCGGCCGGGATCGTCACCGTCACCGGCAGGACCGTCGTGGCGCCCGCGGCGACCGACGCCGAGGCCGGGATGCCTGCGACCTGGAGGCCGAAGACGTTGGAGAGGTCGAGGGTGAAGCTGCTCGGTCCGTTGCCGGTTCCTTCGAGGATCAGGTCGACGGGGATCGCGTCGCCCGGCGCGCCGAAGACCTCGAACGGCTCGAAGCGCGGAAGGACGCCGAAGACCTCGGGATACGTGAAGGTGGCGGATGCGTTGCCGGAGAGACCGGTGCCCCGTCCGGTCGCGGTGCCGGTGAGCGAGATCGGAGTGCCCGCCGGGAGGAGGCCACCCGCCGGATGGAGGGCGACCCCGACGAAGCCGGTGGCTCCCGCCGGCACGGCGACGGCGGAGGCCGCCAACGTGAAGTCGGACGCGGGCGGTCCGGAGATGGCGACGTCGAAGACGTCGTCCACGAGTCCTCCGTTCGTCACCTCGAGCCGGTAGTTCGTCGCGGCCAGCGTGCCGTGTTGCGGCACGTTGAAGATCGGATCCTCGACGAGCGCGACCGTGAGACCGCCGGCGGTCGTCGTGGCGACGTCGACGGTCGCGATGGCCTCGGCGATGAGATCCCCGGAGACCCCCGTGATGCGGACCTCGTACGAGCCCGCGGGCAGACCGAACGGTGGCGTGAACGTGACGAGACCCGTCTCGGCGACGTGGACGTCCCATCCCGACGGCGCGCGGCCGACCACGAAGTAGTCGTCGTCCTCGTTGCTGCGGAGGGTGGTCTGGAAGGCCGCGCCGGCGTCGTGGCTGCCGGCGGCGCTCGTCCGGTCGAGCTCGAGCACCAGGACGCGCTCGTAGGTGCCATCGACCGAAACGTCGTCGGTCGCGCCGGCGTCGGAAGCGTCGACCGCGCCGTCGAAGCCGGTGAACCCGATGTTCGAGGGGCCGTTTCGCGTGTCGCCGTTGAACGAGACCGAGCCCGAGTCGAAGTCGAGGTTGAGCTGGCTGCCGATCGCGGTCGCGAGTGTCGATCCCGCGTAGTTCGAACCGATGCCGTTCGAGCCGCCCGCGCCGAGACCGCTCAGCGCGCCGGGGAAGAGCGAGAGCGGACCGTCGGTCGCGCCCGGGAGGTGGGCAGCATCGATCTCGCCGTCGACGCGGGTGTGATCGGCGTCGACGGCGCCGGTCACCGCTCCGGGCCCGCTCGGATACGTGGCGACGGCGGAGACCTGCGCGGCGTGGCTACTCAGCGGCGAGGCCGCGAAGCTCCGGATCCCGTGCGCGGACAGCGGTGGATCGCCGGCCAGGTCGTCGAGGATGTCCGCGAAGATCAATCCGAACACCACGCACGCGATCGCGATCACGAGCGCACCGATCCATCCGATGGGTCCGCCGAGCATGGCCGGCACGGCGAGGCTCAGGCCCCATCCGCAGAAGACGCCGGCCAGCGCACCACCGAGCGCCTTCGGACCCACCATGCCGCACGACTTGCCCGAGTTCTGGCACTCCTTGAGCTTGTTCGGGAGATCGAAGTAGAGCGACACGAGCACGCCGAACAGCCCGAGGAAGTCCGAGACGAACCCGAGGAGGTTCACGAGCGTGTCGCGGATGATGACCGCGTAGTCGATCGCGCCCTGGTGGCCGCCGTTCTCCGTCACGGCGATCGTGTCGCCGGTCGTCATGTCCGTCTCGAGCCAGGCGGTGGTCGTCGTGCCGTCGATCGTGACCATCTGGGTCGGGACGATCACCGTCTTGCCGTCCCCGAGAGCCAGGCGCACGCGCGCCCGCGCTTCGGGGCTCAGATCCAGCCCGTCGACGTCGAGCTGGTTGCCGGCGCCGATCATGCGAATCGGGATGCTCTGAGCGGCCGACTCCCCCAGGATGTCGAGGGCGCCGAGCGCCGTCACGCTCGGATCGGCCTGACGGACGAGGGTCGCGCCCTCCTGGATCGACAGGGCCTGGCCGGAGAGGGCGCGCGCCATGAAGGCCGTGCTCATCCGCTCGCCCGGGTACGGGATCACGTTCACGTCGAACTTCCGGAGGTCGGTCGTCTGGCCGAAGACCGAGTCGCCGTTGTCCTTCTTGCGGACGTACGACGCGGAGACGAAGAGCTGTGGCTCGCTCAGATACGCGCGGGTCCCGGTGAGACGCGCGATGTGACGCAGCATCGCATCCCAGACCGCGGAGACGCTCGCGAGATCGAAGCGATTGACCTCCTGGAACGTCGCGCGCGAGAGGTCGATCAGATCGTTGGCCTCTTCGGTCGTGTACGACGGGAAGTTCGTCTGTGCGTCGGGGAAGCGCTCGGCCGCTTCGAAGGCGGCCGCCTCGGAGTGCGCGATGGCGAGTGCGCCCAGCCGGTGGTCGGTGCGCGAGACCGGCGTGGAGATGTCGATCGTGTTGAGCTCGGTCAGGAACGTCTCGCCCGAGAGATCGGGCGGTCCGAGGGGCTCTTCGCCCAGGCGCTGCGCGAGCCCGAACCGGTCGTGGTAGACGTGCTCGAACGTCTTCTCGTTGCCGTCCGGATCGATCGTCGTCATGCGGACGAAGAGCCCGGTGACGATCTTTGCGAGATCGAGAACGATCGTCGCCATCGCCTCCTGGTAGTCCTTGCCGCGGATGAGATCGGAGTCACGGCCGATCTGGAGGTAGGGCGAGTAGGTGTTGAAGATGAACTCGACGGTCGAGAAGTAGCGCTCGTGCTTGACGAAGTGGCCGACCGAGACCGGCTCGCCGACGAGGGAGACCGTCGGCTCGGTGTGCTCGAGGACCTTCACCTCCTGCACGAACACGTCCCCCACGGGTTTCACGCCGTTGCGGACGAGCTCGTCGGAAGGATCGATGTGGTAGGCGGCGGCCAGGATCGAGTTGAAGACGTCGATCGGATACTCCTCCTCGACGACCTCGAACCGGATCTTGTGCCGCAGCGAGTCGGGGATCTCGGAGAACGTCTGGTCCGCCGACGTGAAGGTGTCGCCGATGGCGGAGTCGGAGAACGTCGGGTCCGCCGCGACGAAGCTTCCACCGTCCCACAGCTCGACCCACGCGTGGCGCATCGCCGTCTCGAGCAGCTCCGGGTCGTTCTCGGGGTCGGACGTCGCGTCGGATCCCGGGGCCTCCAGCGCGATGTCGGCGAGCGTGTCGTTCAGCTCGAGGCCGTCGAGCCCGGGGACGTCGGCCGGATCGAGGGCTCCGAGGATCCCGAGAGGATCGACGAACATCGAGCGGATGAGCTGCTGCGCGCGGGAGGCTCCGAGGCGCCCCACGGCGTAGCGCGCGGGAATGCCGCACGACCGGAGCATCGCGACGAGCAGGCTCGCCTGGTCGAGCGCGTTGCCGGCCATCGACCAGAGGGTCCCCCGGCTGCCGCGGAGCGATCCGCGGTAGGCTTCGTACCCGACGCGGTCGCGCACGAATCGGAAGATCTCGCCGCCGTCGCATCCGACCTCCGCGACGTACCGCTGGGTGTCGACGTCGTGCGCCATGGCGTCCGCTGTCGGCTCGAGAAGGGCCGGGTCGACTCCGAGGCTCGCCGGAAGGACCGCCGGGTCGATCTCGTCGGAGGCCTCCCGGGTCCGGAGGCTGCCGAAGACGCTCGCGCCCTCGTCGAGCGTGACGGGTCCCCCGCCGCCGGGAAGCCCGATGCGGACGCGGGCCGTCTGCATCTCGTCCTGCAGGATCGAGGGCAGGACGATCGCCAGCGTGCGGCCGGAGACTTCCGCCGGTGGGGTCGACTCGAGCAGGGTTGCCCCCGGGGCGAGCGTGGTGACGAGAAGGACGTCTTCGACGCTTTCCGAGCCCGTGTTCACGGCGTGGTACGAGAGCGTGACCTCGCCTCCCGCCGTGTCGACGGAATGCGCGGACTGGGTGCGGGTGAGGCGCAGCGGGGACGGGAGGGGAATCGTTCCCGGCGGGAGTGCCGCATTTGCCTCCGACGTGCGAAGGGGCTCGAAGACCGCGCGCAGGGTGGCGTTCCGTGCGTTCTTCTGGAGCACGACCTCGATCGCCGGCTGGAACGCCAGGACGAACGAGACGAGGAAGGTGATGGCGTTGGCGACGGATTTCATGCGATGCGCTCCCGCGACGCCGCCGGTCTCTCGAAGAGTGAGACACGGGTCGGGTCGTATGACGCCGAGTTATCAGCGTCGGGCGCCCGCCGAATATCCGCCGATCGGCGGGTTCTTCGAGGTCCCGGGGGCGGCGTCCGGTGCCTGCCGGCGAGAGGCGCCCGACCGGCCCGCACGAACCGGGCGAAATCGCATTAACGGGGGTGAAACGGGCGTTCGGAACGTAGTAGGCTGACCGTGCAATCCGGGGCCGCGGAGGTGCCCCGATCCAGGTCATGACCTCCCCGTTCCGACTGAGTCCCCCCCAGAGGAAGATCGGCCAGTGGCTGCACCGGCCACGCCTGGTCGGCGTGATGGCCGGCCGTTTTCAGCGTCGCCTCACCGTCGTGCGTGGGGGAGCCGGGTTCGGCAAGACGACCCTCCTCCTGCAGGCCCTCGAGGCGAACGAGGGCGAGTCGACGGGAGTCGATTGTTGGCTCGGTCTGAGTCCGCGCGACGCGCGGCCGAGCGAGCTCGGGGCGGCGCTGCGCGCGGCGGTCGGGGCGCGGGGTGGTGGCGACGTGATCGACGCCGTCTGCGAGGCGATCTGGCGTCGGTCGCCGACGGAGGTGGCGCTGATCCTCGACGACGTCCATCACGTCGAGCCGGACGGGCCCGGGGCGGAGCTGCTGTCGCGCCTTCTCCGCGAGCTCCCGACCAATGGACATCTCGTGCTGGTGGGGCGGCGCGCCCCTCCGGTGCCGATGACGCGGTTGCTCGCCTCCGGCGAGGCCCTCGAGATCGAAGAGGAGCACCTGGCCTTCACGCCGGCCGAGCAGTCCTCGTTCCTGTCGATGCGCGGCTCCGCGCGGCCCGCCGAGTACCGGGCCGGATGGCCCGCGCTGGTGGAGCTGACCGCGACGGTGGGCGCGGAGAGGGTCGAGTCGTACCTGTGGGAGGAGATCCTCGAGGCCCTGTCGCCGGCCCGGCGGGCAGGGCTCGCGAGGCTCGCGCCGCTCGATTGGATCGACGCGGATCGCATCGAGGCGTTCACGGGCACGCGGGTCGCGGTCGAGGACTTCGTCTCCGATCTGCCCCTGACGAGTCTCGAGTCGAACGGGGCCGCGCGGCTGCACGCGCTCTGGCAGCCCGTGCTGAGCTCGATCGATCCCGCATGGACGCGGGAGGAGTTCTCTCGGGCCGTCGAGTACCTCGCGGGCGCGGGCGACTATCGGGAGGCGGTCGAGCTGTGCGTTCACAGTGGGCGGGAGAGCGACGTCGTCCCCCTTCTCCGGCACCTGATCCGATCGGATTGGCAGTCGATGGCCCCGGAGGCGCTCGAGACGCTGATCGCGACGCTGCCGCGCGACGTCGTCGCGAGTCCGCTGGGAGAGCTCCTCAAAGGGCTGCTGACGCTCCACAGCGATCCGATGCGTGCGGAGCCTTTCATTCAGTCCGCGCAGCGGGGGCTTCGCCGGGAGGGTGACCTCGACTCGGCGTACGTGACGCTGTCGCTCCTGAGCTTTCTCGAGTTCTTCCGGGTCGACCGCGATGGGCTCGAAAGGATCGCGCGCGAAGCGGAGGAGTTCGGAACCCAGGCGGGGCGCGACGGTGCCGTCTCGGTGCGGGCCACGATCGCCCTCGTGGAAGGCCGGCCGGACGACGCTCTGACGCTCGTCGACGAGGCGCGACGGCGTGGTGCCGCGAGCGTTCTCGGCGCGGCGGACGGGGTCGTCGCGGCGATGGCGCTGATGGACTCGGGGCAGCCCGAGCGCGCGCTCGACGAGATCCAGGCGGCGATGCCCGCGGCCACGGTCTTCATCCTCCCGGCGCTCTGGGGACTCCAATTCGATGCGATGTGGCTCGCCGGCAAGATCGGCGCGACCGACCTGGTCGCGATGGATGCGGGGATTCCTGAGGAGGCCTCCGGGCACGCGCACAATCGAGCCGTGTCGCGGTCGATCCTCGGCTTCCAGAATGCGTGTCTCGGACGGGTCGCGGTTTCGCGCCGTCATCTCGACGTCGCGGCGACACTGCTCGAACGCGGCCTGGGCGACCGGGCCGAGATGGCGTACGCGACCGGACGTATGGCGCTCGCGGCGTGCGAGGGGGACGAGGACGAGGCTCGCCGCGTGATCGAGGCGTCCTTCGCGAGGCACGACCCGGCGACGTTGGTGCATCGTCACACGCTGCGCGGCTCGGCTCTCGCCTCGGTCGTGTCGCCGGACGTGCGGGCGCGTGTCGCCCGCTGGCGCGAGCGGGGGCCGTGTTGGGCGCTGGGACTCGATACCGCGGATGCGCTCCTCGCGTTCCGAGAGCGCGGAGAGCTCGACCGGGCGGCGGCCCTTCCGTGGGAGGAGCACGCGCCGTTCGCGATCACACTGGTGCCGCCGATGATCCTCGAGCTCGCGACGGCGGGCGCGGCGCACGGGAACGCCCACGCGCGCGCGCTGGCGGAGGAGCTCGCGGTGGATCATCGCGGTGTCCTTCGGCGCCTCTCGACGAGTCGAGTCGAGTCCGTCGCACGTGAGGCGAAGGAGCTCCTGCGCACCGTGCCCGAACGGCCGCGAAGCCCGTTGGAGCTCCGGGTGCTCGGCAGTCTGGAGCTGATGCGCGACGGTATCCCGGTGGAGGATCCCGCTCTGCGCCGTGAGCGGGTGCGTGCGCTGCTCCACTATCTCGCGGATCGGGGGGAAGCGCGTCGCGACGAGCTCTGTCGAGCGATCTGGCCGGAGCTGAGCCCGAGCGCCGCCTCGAACAATCTGCGCGTCACCCTCAGCCACGTGCGCAACCTCCTGGAGCCGGATCGCGACACCGGGGCTCCGTCGTTCTTCTTGCCGCAGAGCGGCGAGCTCGTCGCGCTGCGGGTGGGCGACGGCCTGGTCGTCGATGCCGTGCGATTCGAGGAGACGATCGAGCAGGCGGAGTGGGCGGATCGCGCGGGCGATCCCGGCCAGGCCCTGTCGCTCTACGAGGCGGCCGTCGAGATCCATCGTGGCGAGTATCTCGCCGAAGCGCCCGAGCCCGGATGGGGCGCCGAGACGCGAGCGCGCATCCGGGCCCGACTCGTGAGCGGGCTGCGTCGCGTGGCCGAGCTTCGGCTCGGACGAAACGAGTTGGACCGAGCGGTCGCGGATCTGGAACGGGCGCTGTCGCTCGACGTCACGAACGAAGCCGTGGTCCGGACCCTGGTGCTCGCCTGCGAACGTCGCGACGGACACGCTGCGGCACGCCGGGTGCTCGACCGGGCCCTCGAGCCGCTCCGCAATGCGGGCGTCCCCGACGCGGAGACGCGCCGACTCGCCTCGCGCTTCGGGATCGATCCACAATCGACCGACCCCGTCCCGTCGCCCCTCGCGCCGGGCCTCTCGACACGCGAGCTCGAGGTGCTCCGCCTCGTCGAGCACGGTCTCTCCAACGGCGAGATCGCACGAAAGCTCTTCGTCGCACCGAGCACGGTCAAGACCCACCTCGAAAACGTCTACGACAAGCTCGGCGTCCGCCGCCGCGCCCAGGCCGTCTCCACCGCCCGCACCCAAGGCCTCCTCTAGGAGGGGGACGTTCGTTACCTTTTTCGCGTTTGTTACCTTTTGCCGCGCTTGGCAGGGCCGGCGACGGAAGGCGACAGGCGGCCCACGTGCCCGTCCGCGGGCGTCGGGCGTCGGGTGTCCTTTGGGGACGGGTGCAGTAGACTCGGTCCGTCATGGCGACGGACGGCGCAGTCGTTTCGCGTACGCTGACGCTGGTCTTCACCGATCTGGCGGACTCCACGGCTCTGAAGAGCGAGCGGGGCGACCGCGTCGTGGGCAATCTGATCGCGGAGCATCGCGGCCACGTTCAGCGACTCTCGACCGTCGCGGGTGGCCGCGTCGTCGATTGGGCCGGCGATGGGTGCTTCCTGACCTTCCCGGCACCGAGTGCTGCGGTGTCGTTCTCCCTCGAGTTGCAGCGAACGCACGCGCGCGAAGCGCATCTGCCCGGCGTGCGGGTCGGCATCCACCTGGGTGAGGTGAGCGAGCGGACCGGCCCGGACGGGGAGGGAGGGCCGGCACGGGTCGAGGGGCTCGCCGTCGACCTCGCCGCCCGGATCTCCGGACTCGCCCGTCCGGGGCAGATCCTGCTGTCCGTCCCGGTCGCCGACAGCGCGAGGCCCCGCCTGGACCCGGAGTCGTTCGATGCGCCCGTACGCTGGGCGACCCACGGGGCCTTCGCACTCAAGGGGTTCGCCGGTGAGATGGAGATCCGCGAGGTGGGCCTCGAGGGGATCGCGTCGTTCGATCCGCCGGCCGCGAGTGAGAAGGCGGCGCCGGCGGCCACGTCCTCGCAAGAGGCCCCCGGCCCGCGCGAGCCGACCGGCGAGCAGGCGCGCGAGAAGCCGATCCTCGCGGTCCTTCCCTTCGCGAACTTGAGCGCCGGCGACGACGAGTACTTCGCCGATGGTCTGACGGAGGACATCATCACGACCTTGGCCCGATTCCGCGAGCTGATCGTGGTCGGTCGGGCGTCGACGTTCCGGTTCAAGGGGCAGGCGATGGATCTCTCCGAAGTCCGGGAGCAGCTCCTCGCGGACTACGTGGTTCAGGGGACGGTGCGACGCGTGGCGGGTCGGGTTCGGGTGACGGCTCAGCTGGTCGATCCCTCGAGCGGCTTTCACGTCTGGGCGGACAAGTACGATCGCGACATGGAAGACATCTTCGCGGTCCAGGACGAGGTCACGCGCACGATCGCGGCCACGCTCGGCGTCACGTTGCAGGACGTCGCCACGCAGCGTGCGCTCAAGAAGAGCCCCGGGGAGCTCGGGGCGTACGACAGCGTGCTTCGCGCACGGCGCTACACGTCGCTCCTTCGCGCGGACGTTCATGCGGAGGCTCGCGATCTTCTGGAGAAGGCGATCGCGCTCGATCCCAATCACGCGGAGGCGCACGCGCTTCTCGTGAACGTGTACCTGGCCGAGCATCGTTTCGGTGCGAATCCCCGACCCGATCCGATCGGGCGCGCCCTCGCGGCGGCGGAGAAGGCGACCGCTCTCGACCCTCAGAGCGCCTACGCGCGCTGCTGGCTCGGGATTGTCCACTTCTTCCGGGGAGAGAACGATACGTTCCAGGCCGAAGCCCAACGCGCTCTCGATCTCAATCCGAACGATCCCGAGATCCTGGCCGACATCGGCCACTATCTCGCGTTCATGGGCGAGTTCGAGCGTGGCCTGGCGCTCTCCCGTCAGGCCCGAGCTCTCAACCCGCTCCATCCCGGCTGGTACTTCTTCAGCGAAGCGCGATACGACTACGATCGGCGGTCCTACGAGAACGTCCTCACCGACGTCGAGCGAATCAGCATGCCGCACTTCTACTGGACGCATCTCCTGGCGGCGGCCGCGCGGGGCCAGCTGGGTCGGCCCGACGCGGAGGATGCCCTCGCCGAGCTCCTCGCGCGCAAGCCCGATTTCTCCGCCCGCGCCGAGCTCGAGAAGTGGAACGCGGCGCCGGAGGATCTCGAGCACCTGATGGAGGGCCTGCGCAAGGCCGGCTGGGCGGACGGGGCGTAGGACGACGAAAGGGGGACAGAGCGATCCCTGTCCCCCTCCGGTCGTCGGTCGTCACCCCGGTACGGTCCGACCCGCGGTCGTCACGGGCAGCCCACCTTCGAGACGTTCGGCGTGCTCTGGCACGTGTCGACCCCGAAGCCGCCGTCGATCTTCGCGTTCAGCGTCGGCGCGGTGCCGAACACGTCGAGACGGAGATCGTCGCTGCCGGCGGCGCCGAGCGTCGTCGCTTTCACGTGTCCGCCGCTGTTGCCGCCGAGGGCGACCACGCCGTAGGACTCGTCGGCGCCGCTCTGCCCCTTGACCGTGAGCGTGAGCTTTCCGTCTACCTCGCCGGCGTAGGTCGGCGTCAGGTCGTCGGGGCCGGCGCCACCCGCCATCGCGATGTCGAAGGTGGAATCGCCGGTGATGCGGATGTTGGAGTACGCGCCGTCCTTCTGGTCGTAGGTGTTCCAGCTCCAGAGGTCGTCGGCCCCGCCACCGCCGCGCAGGTCGAACTTCACGTCGGCGCCGCCGGTGATGTCGCCCCACATGCTGGCCGAGCACTGGTCGGCGTGCCCCTGCATGTTGCACATGAAGACGAGCTTGCCGCCGTGCTTGCGGGCGAAGTGCGCGATGGCCTCGTCCTCGCCGCTGCCGCCGATCACCGAGACGTCGAGGCTCCCCTGGACGATCGCGTTGCTCGTCGTGCCGCGGAAGTCGACGAAGCCGTCGTCGTCGCCGCCGCCGAGATGCACGTCGATGTCCTTCGTGAACTTGTGCGAGCTGCCGGGCTCGAGGCCGACGAAGTAGGTGTCGTCGCCGTTCTTCAGGTTGATCTTGATCCGGGTCATCGGTGAGCTCGGGAACGATCCGATCAGGTCGTCGTCGTGGTAGACGCGCACGAGGTTGGAGCCCGTGTCGTCGATCAGCACCGTGACGTCGTCGGGCCCGTTGCTGCCGAACACGAGAAGGCGTCCGTCGCCGTCGAGAGCCGCGTAGACCTGCGGCGCCGGAGGCGGCGGCAGCGGCGTGGGCAGCGACGGGGAGAAGATCTCCCTCGTGAGCTTCGGCTGGGGCGACTTCTCGACGAGGTCGTTGGAGACGGGGCCGCGGTAGAGGCCGGCGGCGTCGGCCGCCTCGGCGCCGAGCAGGCCGCAGACGGCGAGGGCCGCCGCGGTCGTGAGCGTGCGGGTGGTCTTCTTCGTGATGGTCTTCATGGTTGCGTCCTTCCTCCCCAAGGGGGCTCGAGAGTGAGATTCGATGGAAGGGGTCTTCCGCAGGGCGCGTGCCAGCGGGCGTGGCCCGGGGGCCCGGGGAAAAGCCCAAGAGACCTGGGCTTTTCTCGGGCCCGGCGGGAGCGCGACCGGGGCGCCTGGCAACTCCGTCTGCGGGCGACAACCGCAGCTAGCGGCGCGCCGGGGACCGCCCGGGGCCGGGGTCGCCCGGCGGGGCGAGCGTCGCACGGGACGCGCCGCCCGACGTGTTCTCCGTCAGCTCGGCTCGAACCAGATCGGGGAGGTCCAGGCGCGCTCCTGGAGCACCGGGGCGTAGAAGGGCTGCTCCTCTTCGCGCAGGCAGCACTTTCCGTAGACGTCGCCCTGGGCGCCGCGCTCCTGCGCTTTGGTCGTCGCGGCCGCCGCCCGCTCGGCGCAATCCCCGGCGAACGGGTTCACGCCGGCGGCCTGACACTGGAGCGTGCTCCACCGGCAGGTCGGGTTCTCGAGGACGCGCACGTAGTAGAACGAGGGCTGGGCCGGATCGAACTCGGGGTCTTCCCACAGAGCGCAGAGCGACGGGAAGCCGTCGCCGAGCGGCTCGCAGGTCTCGTGGTCCACCGTGGATTCGTTCGCCGCGTCACCGACCACGTCGTAGACGCGCTCGTGCGTCTCCCCCTCGGCGTCGACCCAGCCCTTTACGATCTGGGCGCGCTGCAGGTCCGTCCCCGGGTGGCCGGGGATCCCCGGGTCCTTGAGCGCACTCACGAGAAATCGTGGTGGTCCCTCCGAAGGTCCGAGAGAGCCGCCCATCGGCACTCCCTGGCGATACGCGGTCCGAATCATGTCGGGGCGTTCGCACAGATCGTGGTCGAGATCGCCGGCGAAGAAGCGAACGACGGGCCGGGTGCCGCTCGTCGCGTACGTTTCCTTGCGGCGGATTCCGGCGAAGATCGCGTCGCGCGAATTCTCCTCCGCCCAGACGACCGCGTGCCCGCCCGGATTCGAGAAGAAGTGATCCTGGACGTTCCGGTAGCCCGCGTCGCGGCGGCCGAGGTGGCCGACGTAGTTGTCCTCCTCGGCGGCTCCGGGTGTCGCGCTGTGGGTGTCGGTGCTGCCGATGAACCCCATTCGGAAGGGATTCGTGCCGGACTCCTGCCCGAGAGCGAGGCCGTCCTTCAGTGCGTTCCTCACCATGTTGCGCGGCGCGAAGTCGTCGATCGGCACCGCCGCCGCGCGGTCGGTCCTGATCTCGCCGTGGAGCGAGCCGAGCATGCCCAGGTTGTCGGCCACGACCTGCTCGAACGTGCACTGCTCGTCGTTCGTCAGGACGCCGCGCCCCGCCAACCGATCGAACCGGCATTCCGACGCGGCCTTGTGCTGGACGAGCTCGATTACCGGCTCGAAGAAGAGGCGGTCGTCGGCCTCGCGGGGCGTCTGCGGATCGCGGAACATGAGGCCGCCGGCGAGGTTCGAGTTGTGCGGGATCGCCACGACGTCGCACCCTTCCTTCCCTTCGATGCACTGCTCGCGGAGCTTCTCCCAGAGCTTCGGGAACTGGTACGAGCCGGTGTCGTAGGTCGAGATCGGGAACTCGACCACGTTCGCGTTCCGGAAGATCACGTTCCGGTGCATGTTTCGACCGTCCGGCGAGTCGGTGTACTCGTAGCCGACGAAGCTCGTGAACGAGCACTCCGAGGTGCGATCGTAGGCCGCCTCCGCTGCGTCCTGGAGCTTCTGCCAGGTCGTGAGACGTGCCTCGTCGCAGTCGGAGAGGGTACACGCGAACGACCCGCCCTCGCCCTCCTCGATCTCCGACATCGCGCCGACCTGCGTCCACCAACCGGCGGCGATCATCTGCGTCATGTAGTGCGACGAGCGCGTCATGATGCAGTGGGGCCACCAGTATCCGAGCCTCCACGGATCGGTCGTGCAGACGCTGATCGGGCCGAGGTACTCGGCGTGGTCCGTGATGCCGGCGAAGTCGAGCGGGCGCTGGATCCGCGCGACGACGGTCTGCTCTCCGTCCTCGTCGGGGAGGGTGATCGGTTCTCCCTTGGCGTAGCGATACGCCGCGTCCGGCTCGTTTCGTTGCGACGAGACGTAGGAGTCGAACGAATAGCTGGTGTGAACGTGTAAGTCGCCGAACAGCGGGCGTCGCAGGGGATCGTACGACGCGCAGGGCTCGCGATCCTCCGTGCGCTCGAACGGCGGCGCGTCGTCGGCCGATGCCCCGCCGGCTGCTCGGAGCAGCGCGATCGCCATCAGGAGGCCGGCCCGCACGACCGGCCGTCGGGTCCTCGCGTGTGTGCGCGTCGTCATGAGTCGCTCTCCCCGATCAATCCTACGGTGTGCGATACAATCCGAGCGGGAGGCGCACGTCAAACCAGCTTCCGTGCGCCGGCGTCGGCGGCGCATGTTCTACGATCGTCGCTCGTTCACGTTGCGGTGTCGGGATCGGGGAGGCCCGAGAGGAGGGCGGTGAGGCCGCGGTCGAAGACGGCGTCGAGATCGAGAGCCCGGATGAGCGGCGCCATGCGCGCGGCCCCCGCGCGGATGCTCGGCCCGAACCGGTCGGGGTCGAGCTGGCGGACGAGGAACTCGTCGCTCTGCCGGGGCAGCCCGTGCTGCGCGCGCGAAACCTCCATCGTGACGAATCCCACCGTGTGGTAGAAGACCGTGTATACCGTCTCGACCAGCTGCTTCTCCTCGAAGCCGGCCTCGGCGAGGACGAGGCCGACCGCCGTGGGAAAGGGAATGAACGGAAACGGTGCGCCCTCGGCGAACCGGGGCGTGGTGACCAGGTTCGGGTGTTCGAGGAGCCGGGCGCGAAGCCAGCGACTGAGGTCGACCACGCCCTCGCGCCAGTTCGTCGCGGTCGATGTCGGGACGTCGAAGCTGCCGAAGGCGAGCTCGACGGCTCCGTGGATCACGTCGTCCTTGTCGCGCACGTACGAGTAGAGGGAGTTCGGAGCGACGCCGAGCTCGCCCGCGAGCTGACGAATCCCGACGCGCTCCATCCCGTGCTGATCGATCGTTCGAAGCGCTGCTCGCAGGATGCGCTCCCGGGAGAGTCGGGGGCTCGCCGCCTTCGACGGTCGTCCCGGTCCTCGCTTGGTTTCTGGTGGCTTCGTGGCGGACACGGCTCGTGCTCCGTTCCCCGGAGTCGATAACAGACGTCGCCGCTGCGTGAACCATCGGTTTCCGGGGGGAGGGGCTCCGTCGTAGGCCGTATCCGACGACGCCGCGCCCTCTTCGATCGGAACGGTCGGTCGACGCCACCGACCGACCATCCGTGCGGTCAGCCGCCCTCGTCGACGAGGTCTCCGTCGATCTCGTCGGTCGCGCGCGGAACGGTGCGCTCGGTTCGAGCACGCGGAGCCCGAGAGGTGCAGGCGAGGACCCGATGCGGCGTGCTCTCGCGGCGCCACGGTCGATCGCTCCGCGATCGCGCTTCACCCGGCGGAGGGCGAGGAGGTCAGGCGGCGGCCGTCGCCCGGCGCCGGCGCATCATCGTCGTACTCTGCACGGTGAAGACGTCCTCGCCTCTCTGGTTGCGCAGGACCGTTCGGCCGACGACGATGCCGCGGTCCGGCTTGCTGCGCGATGCCCGGCTCTCGAGGCAGGAGGAGAAGGCGCGAATGCGATCCCCGGGACGGATCGGCCGGATCATCCGCATCGCATCGAACCCGAGGCCGGCGATCGCCGCCGACTTCACGGGGTCGTGCGACGTGATGTGGGTGAAGATCGCGAACGTGTGGGCCGAGCATGTGATGAGCCCGCCGAATTCCTTCGTTTCGGGCGCGTGTTCGTCGAGGTGGAATGGCTGCGGGTCCCACCGGCGCGACATGTCCTTCAGCTCGTCCACCGTGACGACGTACTCGACCGGCGACGCGTGCTCTTCGCCGACGACGAAATCCTCGAAGTAGCGGATCTCCGCCGTGTCCCGCCGGCTCACGCGGTGGGGCGCTCCGTTCCGAGGATCGAGACGCGTCCGCCCACGCGCGCGTACGGGAAGTAGTCCCAGATCGCGTGGTGCTGGGTGCACCGGTTGTCCCAGAACGTGAGCGTCCCGGGCGTCCACCGCACGCGGCACCAGATCTTCGGGTTCGATTCGACGTGGCGGAAGAGGATGTCGAGCATGCCGCGGCTCTCGGCCGCGCTGAGGCCGACGATGCGGGTCGTGAAGCCACTGTTCACGAACAGGACCTTGCGGCCGGTCTCCGGGTGACGCGTGACGACCGGGTGCTCGCTCCGCGGGTGGCCTCCCTCGGGGGTCGGAAGTCCGAGGATCTGGGCCTGCTCGTCGTAGGGGCCCGCGCCATCGTGGATCGCGGTGAGCCCCTCGAGGAAGGCTTTCATCGGATCCGATAGGAGATCGTACGCCGCGTACATGTTCGCGAACAACGTGTCCCCGCCGCCGCAGCCGGGCGTCTCCCGCACGTACAGCATCGACCCGAGCGGTGGGATCTCGTCGCACGTGACGTCGGAGTGCCAGCCGTCGCCGGGCGTGAACGGCGAGTGCTCGTTCGTGATCACCGGAAGCACCTCGGGGTACTTCATGTCCGAGCCGCGGAGCTGCGGATGCACGTGCAGCTCGCCGAATCGTTCCCCGAGCGCCTTGTGATGCTCCGGGCCGAGATCCTGGTCGCGGAACACCAGGACCGACCAGTCGAGCCACGCTCGTCGGAGATCGGCTTCCTGCGCGTCGGTGAGCGGCTTCGAGAGATCCAGCCCGACGATCTCGGCCCCCATGTGCGGGCTCAGCGTCTCGATCTCGAAGTGATCGTATTCGAGGTTCCGGTCGACGACCGGGACGTGATCGGCCTTGTGCTCGAGTGCCATCGTTCCCTCCGGAGGCGACGCCGGATCGCCGCGCGCCTCGCCGAACGCTTACCCGAACCGGCCGGGCTCGAGCAACGGCGTGCGGCGGATGCGGCGAACCGCCGGCTCGTCGAGACGGACGCCGAGGCGCGTGAAGCCGGGTCCCCCACGTGGCATGAAGAAGCCGACGGCGCGGAGCGCGAAAGACGCATGGGATTGCGGGAGCCGAGAAAGGCGAGGTTCTGTCGAAAGTCGGTGGCTCGGTCGCGCGGCGCGCGCGATGTCTCGGCCATGACGGCTGCGCGCGTGGTGGGGTGGGCGGCGCTCGCTCTTCTGGTCTGGGCCGGAGGGGCGAGGGCCACGTCGGCAATTCAGACGACGCCCGATGGGCGCCGGACGCTCGTGGCGAAGAGCGTCGGGGCGGAGCTCTGGGCCGTCGTTCGAGGCGACGGCGTCGTGACGGGCAACGCCTACCCGCTGGACGGGGGAGACCCGGGCTTCGTCTGGTGTCGTGAGTCGGGAGCAGACGGCCGGGATCTGCGGCTCGACTGTCGCGGCGCCGCGCGGTGCACCGCATCGCCCTGCTTCGAGGCCGAGTGGTCGACGCTCGCGCCCGTCTCCCTCGCCGAGGGATTCTTCCGCGCGAGAGCGGGTGAGGCGGAGTTGCGCACGCCGCCGGCGTCGGGGCCCGCTCCGGCGTCGGGTCTCCGGCCGGGGCCCGACGGCGACTGGGTGCTCGTCTCCCGGGAGGTCGGTGCGGATCGGTGGGCGATCGCGTTTCATCGATCCGACCGAACCCTCACCGGCATCACCTTCTCGCGCCGAGGCGGGCCGGTGCAGTTCGTCTGGTGCAAAGAGACGGCGGCGACGGCGAGCGACGTCACCCTCGCGTGCGCGGAGGCGACCCCGTGTGAGGACGCCTGCTCTCCGAGCGATTGGCAGCCGATCGGCGCCGTCACGCTGCCGCGGATCTTCTTCGAGCCGCCCGCGAGCTACGCGAACTTCGAGAGTACCTCGGTCCATCCGATTCGGGTCTCGGCCGACGGCTCCCGGCTCTACGCCGTTCATACGCCCGACAATCACCTGTCCATCTTCGACCTGGCCGATCCCTCGTCGCCGGAGCGGCTGCGTGAGGTCCCGGTCGGTCTCGAGCCCGTGTCGGTGACCGAGCGGACGCAGAACGAGGTGTGGGTCGCGAACGTACTGTCGGATTCGGTGACGGTGCTGGATCCGACGGACGGCCGAATCCTCGACGTGTTGCAGGTCGATGACGAGCCCTCGGACGTGGTGTTCGCCGCCGGTAAGGCTTTCGTCTCGGCGGCGATGCGCGACGAGATGCCCGAGAGCGTGTCGCGACGATCCCGATCTTCGGAAAGGAGCCTCGTGCGTTGGCGACGAATGCGGACGCCACCCGCGTCTTCGCGCTCGTTCACCGGTCCGGGAACGGCACGACGATCCTCCATCACATCGGTGCGCCGAAGCCGCTGCCGCCGACGAACCCGGCGCTGCCGGCCGCTCCCGAGGTGGGACGGATCGTGCGCGCGGACGATCCCGCGTGGGCCGATCGCATTCGCTTCACCATGCCGGACCAGGACGTGTTCGAGATCGACTCGGCCACCCACGACGTGGTCGCTCGGCACCGTGCGGTCGGAACGATGAACTTCGACCTGATCGTTCATCCAGGAAGCGGCGATCTGTTCGTTTCGAACACCGACGCGAGGAATCTCGTCCGGTCCGAGCCGGAACTGCGCGGTCGCTTCGTCGAGACCCGCCTCTCTCGTATCGATGCGCAGTCGGGAGCGATCGAGCACTTCGATCTGAACGAGTCGGCGCGGCCGGGCGTACTGAGCGCGAACGGCGTCCGGCTTCGCGCGATGGCCGATCCCGGGGGGATCGTTCTCGACGCCTCGCGCGAGCGGCTCTACGTGGCCTCGCAGGGAACGGATCGGATCGGCGTGTTCGATCTCGAGCGTGGTCGACTGCGGGATCGAATCGACGTGGGGGATGCCCAGGGCGGTGAGATCGACACGACGGGCGTCCGAGGCCCGCGTGGCCTGGCTCTCCATCCGAGCGGGCGTTGGCTCTACGTCCACAATCGCCTGTCGGACACGGTGTCGGTGGTGGACACGAGGGCGGGCCGGGTCGTGCGTGAGCTCGCCATCGGCGCCGTCGATCCGGTGCCGCGCGTGGTCCGCGAAGGGCGGAAGTTCCTCTACGACGCGAAGCGGGGCAACGGCACGGGGTCGTGTGCGTCCTGTCACATCGACGCGGACGCGGACAATCTCCTGTGGGATCTGGGAGACCCGGGAGGGGATCTCGCGGCCGTGCCGACGGAGTTCCGGTTCGACGGCGGGGAGTATCCCGGGTTCCATCCGATGAAGGGGCCGATGGTGACGCAGACGCTCCGTGGGCTCGTCGGTGTCGGGCCCCTGCATTGGCGCGGAGACCGCGAGAACTTCGAGGCCTTCAACGGTGCGTTCGATGCGCTGATGGGTGGTGAGCCGCTCTCCGACGAGGAGATGGATCTGTTCGCCGCGTGGAGTCGGACCGTGCACTATCCCCCGAACCCGAACCAGCGGCTCGACCGCGGGCTCCGCGACGACCCCGAGGCGAGCGAGCAGATCGGGTTCGATCTGTTCTCCGATCCTACGTCGCCGGGGCGATGCGGTCTCTGTCATCCGATCGGGGTCGGAACCGTCGGGATGATCCGCCGGCAGCCGATCCTCGAGACCCAACCGATCAAGATCGCCCACCTTCGCAACGTCTACCGGAAGGTCGAGCTGGATCGGTCGTCGACCGAGCCCCAGAAAATCGGCATCGGCGTCAATCACGACGGCGCCGGTGGCATCGGGGGCTCGTTCGAGCAGATCGTGACGCGCGGCGTGGCGCTCGTCGGACGCGAAGATCTCGCGCCACATCTCATCGCCCTGCTGCGGGTGTGGGACACGGGCACCGCGCCCGCCGTGGGACGTCAGGTGCGGTTGGATGTCGAGACCGCCGGGACGGTGGACGACACGCTCGAGCTGCTCCGGGCCCGCGCGACGGCTGGCGACGTCGACCTGGTCGCGCTCGGCTCGATCGACGGAGAGCCGGTGGGTCTTCTCTACGACGTCGCGCAGAAGGCATTCGTTCGCGGAGCGTCCGGACCGACGGCGTCCCTGGCGGATCTCCGAGAGCTTGCGCGCGAGGACCGCGGTGCGTTCGTTCTCACCGGCGCCTTCCCGGGCACGGGGAAGAGAATGGCGCTCGACCGCGATCGAGACGGAATCCCGGACGAGCAAGAGTAGGTGAGACGCCTTCCTCTCGTGCTCCGGTCTCCCGCGGAGTGTCCGCCGGTGCCGCCGGCTCGAAGGGAGTAGTTGACGTTCCCGGTCGCTGGTGCGAGCGTCGAAGGGGCCGGTCCGGCCGGCTGCCGAGAGCACCCCCGATGGCGAGCATCGAGATCGCGAGCGACTTGGACGAGCTTCCGCGGGTCGTCGCGTTCATCGAGGAGTTCGTCGAGGAGCACGCCATCCCCGCGACCGCGGCCATGCACCTGAACCTCGCGTTGGAGGAGCTCATCACGAACGTGATCGTGCACGGATACGAGGGGACGCGGGGCTCGATCGGGCTCGCTCTCGAGCGAGAGGGAGAGCGCGTGTCCGCCGTGCTCACGGACCGCGCGCGAGCCTACGACCCGTTCTCGACCCCGGAGCCCGACCTCGACGCGCCGATCGAAGAGCGCGGGATCGGTGGGCTCGGCGTCCACATCGTTCGGGAGATGGCCGAATCGTACGACTACGAGCGCCGAGGCGACGAGAACCGTGTTCGGATCTCGCTTCGCGCCTGACCAGGCGAACGCTCAGGCGAGGGCGGCGAGTGCACTCGCCCGGTCGTCCTTGGTGTCGACGATCGAGTCGAAGCCGCTGATCCGGAAGACCTCCTTCACGCCCTCGGCCAGCGAGCAGACCACGATCTTGCCGCTCCGGTCCTTCAACTTCTTCGCCGCGACCAGGATCACGCGCAGCCCTGCGCTGCTGATGTACTCGAGCTTCGCGAGGTCGAGGAGGATCGCGGTGTCGCCCCCGTCGATGCGCTCGAGGATCTGGGTCTGGAAGCCCGGCGCCGACTGTGCGTCGAGACGCCCTTCCGGGCTCAAGACGAGGATGGCACCTTCCCTGGACTCGGCGATGTTCATCGACAGCTTCCTCAACTCGCGTGTGGCGGATCCGACCGCGCTTTCACGCTAACAACCACGTTCGACCAGAAAAAGCGACGCCCAATCTCCATTCCGGAGATTGACGCGTCTCGGCTCCTCGGGGAATCATGGCGTGGGGCCGTTGGGGCAAGGAGTGCTGGAAATGAAGGTCGTCGATCTCGGCAGTCAGATGTCCGCGCTCTTCGAGCACGAGGAGATGCTGGCGTTCTTCGACGTGCGGCTCTTCCTGCCCGGACGTCCGCCCGTCGACGCCTTGGGGAGGCTCTCGAAGCCGAAGATGAACGAGGCCGGGAGCAGCTACCTCTCTCTGTTCCTGCTCGTCGACACTCCGGACGAAGACTTGCGCGCCGAGGTCGAGGCCTACTTCAAGGCCGTGGCCTGGTCGAGGTGGCGGGACCTCTTCGACGGCGTCGTCGAGGTCGTTCCAATGCCGCCCATGCACGCGGCGGCGGATCTGTACATCGCCGCGGTGGACGTCGTGACGCGCGACGACGCGGTCGCGGACGAGCTCGGTGGTCGGAGGCTGATCTCCTCGCTCGGCGACGTGCTGGCCGGTGAGGTCGGAGAGATCACGTCCTGGGCGATGGGCGAGCGCGACGAGCCGAAGTCGCGTTGGGAGCAGCTCAAGGAACGCGTGCTCGGTCGGAAGTGACGAGCGGCGCCGAGGGGCCGCGGGCAGACAGGAGAAGGACGATGTTGACGTTCGCGGAAGAGATCTTACTCATCGCCCTCGATGACGAGACGGGCAAGTTCGTCTCGATGGGCACGCAAGGGCTCGCCTATCCACTCGCCGGTGCGGTCCTCATGGACCTGGCGCTGCGGTCGAAGATCGATGCGGATCTGGAGAAGGTCGTGGTGATCGATGCTGCCTCGACGGGTGAGCCACTTCTCGACGGTCCGCTCCAGCAGATCGCGTCGAGTCCCGAGCCGCGTAGCGCCCGGCAGTGGCTCGGCCGGCTGGTGCCCGACGCGGACGTGATCGAGGAGCAGGCGCTCGCGCGTCTCGTCGATCGGGGCATCCTTCGCCGCGAGGACCGCAAGATCCTCTGGGTGTTCTCCGAACGCCGCTACCCGACCATCGACGACACGGAGGAGAAGGAGGTCAAGCGACGGCTCGTCGACATCCTCATGAGCGACGAGATCCCGACGCCGCGCGACGTGGCCCTGATCGCCCTCGTCGACGCCTGCGAGCTCCTGGGCGCGGTGCTGAGCGCGCGTGAGGTCGAACGCGTGGCCCCGCGAGTGGAGCAGATCCGCAAGCTCGACCTGATCGGACAGGCGATGACGGACGCCGTCCGCAATCTCCGACTCGAGATCGCTAAGTCCATCGCGGGCACGCCCGGAATCTCGTACTGAACGTCGGATGCGATCGGCTCTTCGCTCGGGTGGGCGCGTCGGTGTGATCGTCGCCCTGGTGGCGTTCGCCGGTGGACTCGTGCGCGACGTGCGCGCGGCCGACGACGAGATCGTTCTCGGCATGTCGGCCGCGTTCTCGGGGCCGTCCCAGGGCCTCGGGATCGAGCTCTGGCGCGGTGCGCAGGCGTACTTCGACGTCCTGAACCGGGGGGGCGGGATCGAGGGGCGT
>JAUIFY010000401.1 GCA_030430245.1 bacterium
TTTCCACCTCGCCTCGGCGTGCGCAGACGGCGCGGACGGCCCGCGTGCAGCTCTCGCGCGGGCCTACATCCACCGGCTGCTTCCCCGCCACGCCGCCGCGCTCGCCGAAGCGACCAGCGGCGCCGAAGACCTTTACGCGATAACCGACGAGGTGCTGGGACTGTGAGCGCGGACGGCACGCAGACACTCACCTACCCGTTCCCGGAGCCTCCGGGAGAGAGCGAGGCGACCGAGGTCGCACCCGGCATCCTCTGGCTGCGCCTTCCGCTGCCTATGGCGCTGAACCACGTCAATATCTACGCGCTCGACGAGGGCGACGGATGGACCATTATCGATGCGGGAATCGCCAGCCGCACCTCGCGGGAGATCTGGGAAGAGCTCGCGTGCGGCGTGGACGAGATCGCGCTGACCGCCCGGCTCGAGAGCGAGACGCCGGCCGAGAACGTCATGCTCGTCGGACACGAGCCCGACCTGGGCGAGCTGCTCGCCTACTTTCTCACGGGCCGCACGAGCGGCTTCCATACCCGCGTTCGCAAGGGAAGCGTGAGCTGCATGCTGGCCGGTGGGTTGCCGCCCTCGAGCGTCGCCACGCTCGAATGGATGATGACGGCAAAGCAGCTCGGGCGAATCGCCGACTGAGCCGGCGTCACAGGACGGGCGGCGGGTCGAACAAGACGAGCTTCTTCTCGAGCGTCTCGTCGAGGCGGGCGAGAAACTCGTCATCACCTGGATGTCGATCCAGTCGAGGCCGCGCTCCCGGACGTGGTCGAGGAGGTGGAGAAGGGCGAGGTGTGACGCGTCGGGCTCGATGTGGAACATGCTCTCGCCGCAGAAGGCGCCTCCCGGGTCGACGCCGTAGAGACCTCCGACGAGCGCGCCGTCGCGCCAGGCCTCGACGCTGTGAGCGTGCCCCAGCCGATGCATCTCCTCGTACGCCAGGAGCATCTCCTCGGTGATCCAGGTCCCCTCCTGGTCGGAGCGCGGAATCTCGGCGCACGCACGGATGACGCTTCCGAACGCTCGATCGATCGAGAACTCGAATCCGCACTTGCGACGGGCACGGGCGAGGTTTCGGCCCACGTGGAGGTCGGCGAGGTCGAGAACCGCACGCTCCCGCGGGCAGTACCAGAGCAGGGGGAGACCCTCGCCCGGCCAGGGGAACACGCCGCGTCGGTATGCTGCGAGCAGCGTGTCGGGCGCCAGCGTGCCGCCTACCGCGACGATGTCGTCGAGCTCCGTGGACATGCGATGCGGATGCCTTAACAAACGGTCTCGCGGGTTCAGCTCTCGACTCGCGGCGATTCGCGTAGGAGGATCAGCGGATGCGGATCCTTCTCGTCGTCGCCTCGATCGTCTGCGCCGTGGGGCCCGCGGGTGCCGCGGCGCGTCCCGGAGAGGCGTCCGATTCTCCGGAGCTCGAGGAGCGTGCGGCGGGCCTCCGTTTGCCGCGCGGATTCACGGCCACGGTGTTCGCGGACCGCGTCGGTTCGGCACGTCATCTGGTCGTGCGCGAGAATGGGGACGTCTACGTCGCGTTGCGCGAAGTGACGGAAGGTGGCGGGGTCGTCGGACTTCGCGACACGGACCAGGATGGTCGCGCCGACGAAGTCGTCCGGTTCGGGGAGACCGCGGGTACCGGGGTCGCGATCCACGGGGACGACCTCTACTTCTCGTCGGACCTCGCGGTGTTTCGCTCGCGGCTGGCAGCGGACCGGCTCGCGCCCGTGGGGCCGATCGAGACCGTCGTGTCCGGGTTTCCGGACCAGAACGGGCACCGCGCGAAGTCCCTCGCCTTCGACGACGAAGGGCGTCTCTACGTCAACGTCGGCGCCCCGTCGAACGCGTGCATGGAGAAGCGTCGCTCGAAGGGCTCGCCCGGGCAGCCGAACTGCCCACAGCTGGAGCGTCATGCCGGAGTGTGGCAGTTCCCGTCGGGTCGTCTGGGCATGACTCAGCAGAAGGATGGTCGCCGTTTCGCGACGGGGCTTCGCAACTGCGTCGCTCTGACGTGGAGCGCGGGAGCGAAGGCGCTGTTCGCGGTGCAACACGGACGCGACCAGCTGCGTCAGTTCTGGAAGGACCTCTACTCGGCCGAGCAGAGCGCCCAGCTCCCGGCCGAAGAGCTACATCTGCTCCGCGACGGCACGAACGCGGGCTGGCCATACACCTACTGGGACGGACCTCGCGGAGCGCGCATGGTTGCTCCCGAGTACGGAGGCGACGGGCGGCGTGAGGCGACATCGGGCGAGTACCAGGCGCCTCTCGTCGCATTGCCGGCGCACTGGGGGCCGAACGCGATCACGTTCTACGATGGCGCGACGTTCCCGAGTCGCTACCACGGCGGGGCGTTCATCGCGTTTCATGGGTCGTGGAACCGCTCGCCTCTCCCGCAGGCGGGGTACAACGTGGTCTTCGTGCCGTTCGACGGGCCCCGGCCGGCGGGCGGCTGGGAGGTCTTCGCGGATGGCTTCGCAGGGACGGAGGAGGTTCGCGATCCCTCCGACGCGGCCCATCGCCCCACGGGCGTGGCCGTCGGCCCGGACGGCGCGCTCTACGTCTCGGACTCTCGCGTCGGTCGGATCTGGCGCATCCTCTACGAGGGATCATGAAGCCGGTACGCATCCTGGTCGTCGGTGCGGGAGACCGCGGCTCGCTGTACGCGCGCTGGGCGGTCGGTCACCCCGAGCGTGTCCGGATCGTCGGTATCGCCGAACCCGTCGAGGCCCGGCGGAACGCGCTCGCTTCCGACGTCGGGGTGCCGCCGGAGAATCTGTTCGCCGACTGGCGAGAAGCACTGGCCCGCGACCGCTTCGCCGATGCGGCGATCGTCGCGACGCTCGACGACCAGCACGCCGAACCGGCGATCGCCCTCGCGGAGTCGGGACATCATCTGCTGCTCGAGAAGCCGATGGCACCCACCGAGCCGGAGTGCGAGCGGATCGTCGAAGCGGTGAAGCGAGCCGGCGTCTTGCTCGCCGTGGGGCACGTGCTGCTCTACACGCCGTACACGCGACGCATTCGCGAGCTCCTCGATGCGGGTGCGATCGGCGACCTCGTCTCGCTCGACCGGCTCGAGCCGGTCGGCTGGTGGCACTACGCGCACAGCTACGTCCGGGGCAGCTGGCGCCGTGAGAGCACGTCTTCGTTCATGCTTCTGACGAAGGCGTGCCACGATCTGGACTGGATCCGGTACGTGATGGGCGAGCGCTGCGAGTCGGTCGCGTCCTTCGGGTCGCTGCGGCATTTCCGGCGCGAGAACAAGCCGGCCGCGGCGGGGGACGCGCGCCACTGTCTCGCGTGCTCGTACGAGCCCCAGTGTCCGTACTCGGCTCCCCGTCTCTACCTGACCATGGCGCAGCTCGGGTGGCGGGGCTGGCCGGTCTCGGTCGTGTGCGACGATCCGAGCGACGAGAACCTGCGGGAGGCGCTCGCGACGGGTCGATACGGGCGCTGCGTCTACGAGTCGGACAACGACGTCGTCGACAACCAGGTCGTGATCCTTCGGTTCGCCGGTGGCAAGACGGCGTCGTTCACCATGACGGCTTTCACGGAGTACGGCTTCGATCGCAAGACGAGGCTCTTCGGCACGCGCGGATCCCTCGAGGGTGACGGGGCGAGCCTCAAGCTCACGAACTTCGTCACCGGCGAGTCGGAGGACGTCGGCGTTGGCTCGTCGGAGGTGGCGGAGGTCGGGGGGCACGGCGGCGGCGACGTCGCCCTCATGGACGCATTCGTCTCGGCCGTCGCTCACGGGAGCCCATCGACTCTGCTCTCCGGGCCGGACGAGACGCTCGAGTCGCATCGCATGGTGTTCGCCGCCGAGCGTGCGCGCCTCGAGCATCGGGTCGTCGACCTCTGAGGAGCATCGGGTCGTCGGACTCCGAGGAGCATCGGGGAGGCGATCTCCGACGAGCACCGGAGGACGACCTGAAGCGAGGGCGGTGCTCGGGGGGCGGCTCAGCGGCCGTGCCAGGTCGGCTTTCGCTTCTCGAGAAAGGCGTCGATGCCTTCGGCTGCGTCTTCGCTCATCATGTCGCACGCCATCACGTCGGCCGCGTAGGCGTAGGCGTCGGCCACCGACAGGCCCAGCTGACGGTAGAACATCTTCTTTCCGCTTCGGACGGC
>JAUIFY010000064.1 GCA_030430245.1 bacterium
CCAGGCTGACCCCGAACCACACCACCAGCGCCACAGTCCCGATCAGCGCCGCGATGGCGAGGAAGCTCTGCATCACCACCTTCCGCACGAAGGCGCCCCGCACCTCGACATCCTGCCAGACGGTGATGGTGAACACGCCCGAGATTCCGTCGATCTGAGCGAGCTCCCGTTCGCGCCTCCGGAGCTCTGGCGCGAGCGGGTCGGGGGGAACCAATCGGTTCGGCTCGACGGGAAGGACGCGGTGTGGCTGGTCTCGCGGGGGGGCGTCGACGTGTTCGGGGTCCTGCCCGAGGCGGACGAGCGCGACGGGGCGCGTCGATTTCTGTTTCGCGCCGACGCGGGAGACGTGGTCTTCGGGATGACTCCCGCGGAACGCGACGGGTCGATCGGGCTCATCGCCGTCCCGAGCGCGGAGGGCGAGCTGGTTCGCCTCGACGACGCCGTGTTCGAGCCACGCGACGATCCCGCCTTCCACGAAGCGGCCGGGCGAGCGGTGGACCGGTGGGTGACGGCTCTGGCGAAGGCGATCGCCGCCGAGCTGCCGCCGCGCGACGCGGTCCATGCTCTGGTCGGCCGGAAGGCCTCGCTCGAAGCCGGGGGTGCCGTGGTCGCACCGGACGGCGTCGCCTGGATCGAGGGCTCGGAGGCGTTGTCGGTCGAGGGACGGCAGCCGCTCGTGGGTTGCGGGGAGGGCGGCCGGGTCCCCGTGACGGCGAAGATCTGGTTCGAGGCGACGGCGGACCTCGAGATCGCACCACGGGGCGCGGCCGACGTCGTCCGCGATGGGGTCCTGTTTCGCGGGCTGCGGGCGTACCACGCGGCCCTGCTCGGACGGCTCGACGCCCGCGAGGCGGATTGGGCCCGCGACGAGCGAGAGCGGCTCGCCTACGCCAGTGCCGCCGCGGCGAATCGCCTCGATCGATCCCTACGCCATCTCGATGGCGTTCTCGAGAAGGATGCGCTCAACGTCTCGTTCGCAGCGGGCGAGCTCCGGGGGCTGCCCCTCGTCGCGGCCTTCGAGACGGTGGCGCGCGCGGGCAAGGTCGAGTTCACCGAGGTCCGCGAGCCGCGCGTCATCGCGTCGCACCGCGATCCGGTCGCCGCGCTTGCGCGCGGTGCACGCGTCGGGATCCGTCGCGTGGAACTGGTGGACGCGTGGTGGACGGAGGATGGGGGGCCGATGCTCGGCTTTCTCGAGGACGGGCACCGCCCCGTCGCTCTTCTGCCGACTTCGACGCACGCCTACGAGGCCTTCGATCCGACCGACGGCTCGCGACGTTCCATCGACGCGAACGTCGCGCAGGGGATCTCCTCGTCCGCCTACGTACTCTACCGTTCGTTTCCGGCGCGCGTCGTGAAGACGATGGATCTGCTTCGGATCGGCATGGCGGGAAGCGGGGCGGACCTGTTCGTCGCGATTGCCGCCGGGTTCTTCGCCGGCCTGCTGGCGCTCTTCGTCCCGCTCGCGACGTCCGTGGTGCTCGACGACGTGATCCCGAACGCGGAGAGAAGCCAGCTCCTCCAGTACACTCTGCTGCTGATCGCATCGGCGGCCGCGATCACGATGTTCTCGTACTCGGAGCTGATCAGCCTCCTCCGCATCCGCGGCAAGATGGACAATCGTCTGCAGTCGGCGGTGTGGGAACGGCTACTGGCGCTACCGGTTTCGTTCTTTCGCCGGTTCAACGCGGGCGATCTCGCCTTGCGGGCGATGGGGATCAACTCGATCGCGTCGACCCTCGCCACGGCCACATTGCACTCCGTGTTCAGCGGGGTGTTCTCCATTTTCAGCCTCGGTTTGATGGTGTACTACAGCTGGAAGCTCGCGATCGTGGGCGTGATCCTGGTGTTCGTCGCGACGGGCATCGGTCTCCTGATCATCCGGCTCCAGCTCCGCTACCAGCGGCCGCTGCAGATGCAGACCGGCGCGATCGCGGGACAGGTTCTGCAGATCGTCGGCGGCATCGCGAAGCTCCGGGTCGCCGGGGCCGAGGCGCGGGCGTTCGCGGCGTGGGCGGACTCGTTCGCGGAGCAGAAGCTTCTGTCGCTGAAGGCCCGCAGTCGGGCGAACGCGTTCACGGTCTTCTCGCGCTCCTTCATGCTCTTCTCGACCGCAATCATCCTGGTCGGAATCAGCTACTTCGCCGAGGGGATGGAGGTCGGTAGCTTCGCGGCCTTTCATACCGCCTACGCGCAGTTCGCCGGGGGCTCGATGGGCCTTCTGATGGCGGTGAACTCGACGATCTCTGTCATTCCTCTCTACGAGAGAGCGCAGCCCATCCTCGAAACGATTCCGGAGGTGGTGCCGCAGGCGGGTGATCCCGGCGAGCTCCGGGGACGCATCGAGCTCGATCAGGTCTGCTTCCGCTACGACCGCACGGCCGAGTTGATCCTGAACCACGTGACGCTCGCGGTGGAGGAGGGGGAGTTCCTGGCGGTCGTCGGACCGTCCGGCGCCGGGAAGTCGACCCTGTTCCGGCTGCTGCTCGGGTTCGAGACCCCCGAGTCGGGGACGATCTCGTTCGATCGCCGCAACATCGCCGGGCTCGACCTCGGCGCGCTGCGCCGCCAGATCGGCGTGGTGCTGCAGGACGGCAAGCTCATGCCGGGCTCGATCTTCGAGAACATCGTGGGCTCGTCGATTCTCACCGAGGACGATGCGTGGGAGGCGGCGCGTCTCGCCGGACTCGAGCCGTTCATCAAGAAGCTCCCGATGGGGATGCACACGTTCGTGAGCGAGGGCGCGGCGACGTTCTCGGGCGGCCAACGTCAGCGACTGATGATCGCCCGGGCGATCGTGAAGAAGCCGCGCGTCCTCCTCTTCGACGAAGCGACCTCGGCGCTCGACAACCAGACGCAGAGCGTCGTCTCGAACGCGGTCGATCAACTGAACGCGACGCGCGTGGTCATCGCGCACCGGCTCAGTACCGTCGTGAAGGCCGATCGCATCGTGGTGCTCGAGCACGGACGTCTGGTGCAGAGCGGGACTTACGACGAGCTGCTCCAGCAGGAGGGCCCCTTCGCCGACCTGGCGAAGCGGCAGATCGCGTGAACGCGCGGGTCGTCGTAGGACTGGTGGTCGCATTTCTCGCCTCGGGCTGCGCGGGAGCGTTTCTCGAGTTGGACCCGAATCGCGGCGCGCCGGGCGCGCCGAACGCCTACTGGGGGCCCGAGACGAGTGGGTTGGACGACGCGCGGCCGCTGAGTGGCCTCGAGCAGGAGACGTACGTCCCGGAAGACGACCTGCGCCCGGTCGGAGACGGCGCCGCCGGGGACCTCGCGCTCGGAGGGCTCGTGGACCTCGCGCTGCGCAGCAGCCCGGACACACGCAACACGTGGGCGGCGGCCCGGGCGCAGGCGGCCGAGGTGGGGGTGGAGCGAGCCGCGTACTATCCAGAGATCACGATGTCTGGCGATGTGGAGTGGTCGCGCGGCATCGCGGCGAGTGGCTCGGAGGCGTTCAGCCAGCGCGACTATGGTCCGGAGTGGTCGTTGTCGTGGCTCTTGTTCGACTTCGGAGCGCGCGAGGCCTCGATCGAATCGGCGCTGCAGGAGCTGATCGCGAAGAACTGGGAGCACGACCAGGCCGTGCTCGACACGATCCTCGGTGTGGCGCAGGCGTACTACGACTTCGCGGGCGCGGTCCGTCAGGTGGAGGCGAGCGAGCTCTCGGTCGCCGACGCCGCAGCGAGCGTCCGCGCCGCACGCGCACGGATGGACGCGAACATCGGAACGGCCTACGACTTCCTGCAAGCGGAGACCACGCTGGCCGAGATCCAGATCGACCTGGAAGGCTACCGGGGTCAGGTCGAGATCGCGCGGGGGCAGCTGCGCACGGCCGTGGGGCTTCCGGCGAACGCCCCTCTCGCGCTCCGCCGCCGGGAGGGACGCCCGGACCTGGACGGGGCCATGGGGAATGTCGACGAGATGATCGAGGTGGCGCGGCAGCTGCGGCCGGATCTCGGGGCCGCGTGGGCGGAGGTGCGTGCCACCGAGGCGGACGTCTGGGCCGCCACCGCCGCCATGCTGCCCAGCGTTTCGGCGGCGGGGGACGTGCAGCGTCTCTCGGTCGACAGCGATCTTCCCACCGAGCGCGGCTGGCCGTACACAGTGGGGGTGACGGTGACGCTGCCGCTCTTCACCGGCTTCGAGAATCTGAACGAGCTTCGGTCGGCGGAGTACGCGGTCGAGGTGGCGCGCGCGACGGCGGTGGCCGCCGAGCAGTCCGCGATCGAGGAGGTCTGGTCGTCGTACGCCAACCTGCAGACCGCGCGGGCGACGGTGCGGACGAGCGAGCGGTGGATCGATGCGGCGAGAAAGTCGTACAAGGCCGCTCGTGTCGCCTATGACAATGGACTCGGGAACATCATCGAGCTGCTCGACGCGCAGATCGCGCTCTCGACGGCACGGAGCCAGCTCGTCTCGGCGGACACGACCTGGTACACGGCGCTCGCGCAGCTCGCGCACGACGTCGGGCTCTTCTCGCGGACCGCGGCGGCGCCGGAGCTGATGACGGAGCTCGGCACGCAGGCGCTGGAGCTGCGAGACGATGGAGCGGTGCGTGCGCCCTGACGACTCCGGTCGGGGGCGCGCGGCGCAGTCGTTCCGCGGGACCGAGCGCGTGTTCAGCCTCGTCGTGGTCGGCCTCGTTCTCGCGAACGCGGTCCGCATCGGCTTTCACAGTCGGCACTTCGTTCTGGACCATCCCTGGAATGTCGTGTGGATCGTTGGCGGAGGAATCGCCGGGCTGGTTGCGTTCTTCGCGAACGGGGCGGGCGTGCGGATCCGTGACGCCGCGCCATGGCTCGGCTATGGCGTCGTCGCGGCGTACCTGGGCTTCGCCATGCAGGGCGGCGTGAACGGTGCGGTTCTTCGCGAGCTACACGACACGCCCGGGGCGAGCGGCTTCCTGCTGCTCGGGCTCGGGGCGGCGGCGTGTCAGACCTTCGGGAAATGGCTCGTCCTCCGCTTCGTATCGCAGCTCGGCGGACTCCGGTCGCCCGCCCGCGTCCTCGTGATCGGGATGGCGGTGGGGCTCGGGTTCGGGCTCGCGGAGATCTTGATCCTCGGCGAGAACCAGATGGTTCGGCAGCACGGCATTCCGTCGTTCCCGTGGCTCGGAATCTGGGAGCGTGGCGTCGCGGTCGGGTTCCACGTCTATTCGGCGGCGGCGATCGCGATCGCGATCTTCGATCGGCGGTGGATTCCGATCGCGATCGTCGTCGCCCTGCATGCGCTCGACGATGCGGTCGCCGGCGCGGTCGGGCGCGGCTTCGCACGAGTGCCGATGGTCATGATCGAGGGGATGTTCACCGTCGTCACGGTGGGGATGTGGATGTACTACCGGCGGCTGCACGAGCTTCTGCTCGCGAGTCGGGGGAGACCGGCGACGTGAGCGGGGCGACGGCATCGTGGGGCGGGATGGAGGGTGGGCTGCGCATCGAAGCGACCGGGGAAACGCTGGGCGCGGAGGCGTGGGGCCTGGATCTTCGCTCGCCGCTCGACGCGGGCGATCGCCGACGGCTCCTCGCCGCGCTGGACGAGCACCTCGTCGTCTTCTTCCGCGACCAGCCTCTCGACGATTCCAGGCATGTCGGGCTCGCCCGCGAACTGGGCAGGCCGCTCCCGCACCCGATCGCCCGACTTCGAGGCGAGCGCGAGACCGTCACGATCGTTCGGAACGATGCCGTCCGTCGGCCGACGAACGCCGCCTGGCACAGCGATCTCTCCTGGCTCGAGATTCCCCCGGGGCTCGCGATTCTGCGCGCGGTCCAGATCCCGCCGGCGGGCGGGGACACGATCTGGGCCGACATGTTCGCCGCGTGGGACACGCTGCCGGCGAAGCTGCGCGAGCGCGTCGAGGGGCGCTTTGCGATCCACGACTTCGACCCTGCGGTGGGCCGACGCCTGCGGCGTCTCGACGGACGGAGCGGCCACCAACGCGTTCGCGCGGCGTTTCCACCGGCGCGGCATCCCGTGGCACGTCGCCACCCGCGATCCGGACGGATCGGCCTCTTCGTCGACGAGGCGTTCACGTCGGAGATCGAGGGCGTGTCGGTCGACGAGAGTCGGGAGCTGCTCGACGCTCTCGCCGCGCACGTGCGTGGCGGATCGTGGAAGATCCGCCATCGCTGGAAGGAGGGCGACGTCGTGATCTGGGACGAGCGATCGACGCAACACTTCGCCGAGGCCGATCACTATCCGGCGGAACGAGAGGTCCGCCGGGTCACGCTGGTCGGCGAGGCGACCTCGTGAGAATGGGCCGGGCAAGCGTCGGGCAGGGCATTGCGGACGAGGCCGCGTGGCGGAAGGTGTGCGCGCTGGTCTCCGGGGCCGCGCTCTCCCCTACGGTCGAGGTCCTGCGGTGCGCCGGGGCGCTCGACCGACTCGCGAACGCGAAGAGCGCTCTCGGGATCTCGTCGCTCGCCGACGAGTGTGGCTTGCACGAAGGCTACGCACACGTGGCGTTTGGCCTGCTCGTGACTCGAGCGCTCGCGGTGCGCCACATCCCCGAGGCGGGACCGCGCGCCGCGACCATCGAGCTCACCGGTTCCGGTCGGGCGTGGGTGCGTCGGTGCGCGGCGTACGCGGGCGCCGTCGAGCGAATGGAACGGGCGCGGGAGATGCGCCACGCTCTCCTCGACGGGGCCGCCGTGCCGGATCTGGGGTCCTCTTCGGGTGGGGGCGGTGCCGACGCGCTCGACGCGCATCTGGCGCTACACGCGCGCGGCCCCCTCGTCTCGTCGATCGTCGGTGCGCTCGGGCGAAGTGGAGCGTTGCGGCGGATCTACCACGCGCCGCTCGGCTGGATTCCGCACGAGGACGTGGGGTTGCCGGTGCCGGCGTTGGAGGCGGCGCTTCCCCACCTCGTCGTGCTGGGCTGGGGTGCGAGCGACGGAGACCTCTTCGCGCTGACGCCGGAGGGGCGCGCGGCCGCGCGCTGGGCTCCCTTGTTCAACTACGTGTACGGCTACCTGAGCGTCTACGGGCGTGCGGTCGGCTTGCTGCGCGGCGAGAGTCTGGGGCCTCCCGACCAGGCCCGTGACGCCACGGATCGGGACCTCCTGCTGGCGGGAAAGGCCTACGTGTTCCGCACCGGGCTTCGGCCGGCCTTCGTGGAGGCGCTCCGCCCCCTTCTCCAGAGTGGTTCGCCGCCCCGCGTGGTGGTCGACATGAACGCGGGCGACGGCACGGTGCTGCGCGCGGTGGACGATCTACAGGCCGAGTCCGGACCCCGCGGGCGGCTCGTCGCATTGGTTCGCAACTCTCTCGCCGGGGCGCGCTGCCGCGCGACGCTCGCCGGCGCGGCTGCGGAAACGATCATCATCGAGGAGGATTTCACCGACGCGGACGCGGTTGCGGCCACGCTGCGTACGCACGGCATCGAGCTTCGAGAGGCGCTCGTGATCGGCAAGACGACGATTCACGATCGTGGCTACCGTGGCGCGACCGGCGTCGACTTGCCGCCCGCGCGGGGGCGCTGCTCGGAGGCGGTCTTCGTGTCGCCCGAGGGGGAGTGGATCGAGCCGGCCGCGATGGAGGACGACCTGGCGGCCTTCTTCGCGCGGTGGCGCCGCCATCTCGGGCCATACGGTCTGATCGCGATCGACACGCACGCTGCGCCTCCGGAGGTCGCGGCCCGTACCTGGGAGGAGAACGCGGTGACACACGTGGCCGCGAGTCACGGGTACTCGAGTCAGTACCTGATCGAGTGCGATCGATTCCGCGAGGCCGCGCGACGAGCCGGGCTCAGCAGTCGGTTCGGCCGAGATCTCGGGACGGATCGGGTGGAAGCGGTGACGATGTCTCTCGATCACTTCGTGCCGTGAGTCCCACGGCGGTCGGGTCGAGGGAGGCGAGGAACGGCGCGAGCGTCGGCTCGAGGCACTGCGGCGCCCGCAGGAAGGCTCCGTGCCCGAGCGGGTCGTCGAGCGTGACGTGGGTCACGGGCGCTCCCGCCGTCTCCAACGCGGTAGCGATCTCGGCGATCTCCTCCGGCGGGTAGCGCCAATCCTGCCCGAAACCGATCAGGAGAGTGCGGCCGCGGAACCGCGCGAACGCATCGGCGAGGGATCCGCGCCCGCGGCTCAGGTCGAAGTAGTCGTTCGCCCGGGCGAGGTAGAGCAGCGAGTTGGGATCCAGCGCGGTGTGCTGCGGCGTCGCGAGGCGTGCCAGAAGCTTCTCGATCTCGAACTCCGGCGCGAAGTCGAACCGGAACGTGCGCGGTTCGTGCATCTCGGGACCGAGGCGCTTCTGAAGAAGGTCTCGGTCCTGCCAGAAGAGCGATCCGAACATCGAGAACAACGCGATGCCCGACGTGGGCTTCTCCCGTCCGTAGTAGTCGCCGCCGTTCCACTTCGGATCCGAGCAGATCGCGGCGCGCATGACGTGTGAGAGCGCGACCGTATGCACCGAGGCTCGCGGGGTGGCGCTCACGACGATGGCCGCCTCGAGGCGATCCGGGTGCGTCGCCATCCATTGCAGCGCCTGGAACCCGCCGTAGCAACCGCCGATCACGGCGCGGAACCGCTCGATTCCCAGGTGGTCGGCGAGGCGGGCCTGCGCGTTGGCCATGTCGGCCATCGTGACCACGGGGAAGTTCATTCCGTACGGCCGGCCGGTCGCCGGGTCCACGGTGCCCGGCCCGGTCGAGCCCGCCGCTCCACCCAGGCAGTTGGACGACACGATCTGGTAGCGGTCGGTGTCGAGCGTCTTCCCGGGGCCGATCAGCGCGTCCCACCATCCGGGGCGCTCGTCGGTCGGTTCGTGTCGGCCGGCCGCGTGGTGATCGGAGGTGTAGCTGTGGCAGAGGAGGAGCGCGTTGCTCCGATCGGGCGCGAGTGTCCCGTACGTCTCGTAGGCGATCTCGATGCGGGGAAGCACGGCGCCGGACTCGAGAGCGAACGGTCCGTCGAGGCGGGCGATCCTGGACTCGACGAGCATGGCTCAGATCTCCGCTCCGACGGCGCTCCCCTCGGACGGGGTGCTCGGCACCTCGACCGCCCGCCGCACGCGGTCGCGCGTCCAGAGGAACGACCCGCCGGGGAACTCGATCGCCGGAGCGAAGTCCTCGGGGCGATCGAGCACCAGACCGAGAAGGCGTCCGTCGAGCTCGAGCACCAGTCGGCGCGCGAGGAGGTCGTCCAGGACCGCGTCGATTCGTCCCGCGGTCGCCTCGTCCTCGGCCGCGAGCCGCCGGGGGAGGCTCGTGCGCGGCACGGCCGCCTCGCACGCGTCGAGCGCCGCGCGATGGAGCGGGGTGAGGATGTGGTGTTCCTCGGCCGTGCACCGTCGCTCGTCGATCACGACATCCCCGTCGAGCTCGTGGCTCCACTCGAGCCGGGGCAGCCGGGGCCAGCGTGGACGCCAGGCGTCGAGGAGGGCGAACAGGCGCTTCAGGCCGGGCCGCTCGCCGCCGCGCAGCAGATCGGCGAGCCGGCTGCGGGAGTTGATGAAGAAGTAGGCCTGCTCCCCGAGGGCGTCGGGGCTCAGCGGGTAGACCGCCTCGTATTGTCGACACGGACGCAAGGCGATGCCGTGCGCCTCGGGATCGTTGAAGTACGGGCTGTAGCGGTCGTAGCGGAGCTCGCACAGGTTCCCGGGCTGCAGGTGCTCGATCGAAGGGAGCCAGCGCGCCATCTCGACGTACCACTCGTCGCGCTCGCCCGGGATTCCGGCGATGACGTTCCAGAACGCGAACACGCCGAACTGCCGGCACCACTTCAGAGTCTGGACGTTCTGGTAGGCCGACACTCCCTTGCCGACGCGCTCGAGGATCTCGGAGTGAAGACTCTCGATGCCCGGCTGGATCCAGTTGACCCCGGAGCGGCGAAACGTCTCGATCTGCCTGCGCTTCAGGTTGGACTTGGTCTCGTAGAAGATGTTGAGCTTGCGCTCGCTGGTGGCGAAGTGCGGAAGAACGCGATCGAAGTAGGTCATGTCGATGATGTTGTCGACGGTCTCGATGCGTCGCGGACCGTAGCGGTCCACGAGGTCCTCGATCTCCCGCGTCACCTGCTCGGCCGGCTTCGAGCGGAAGCCCATCCCGCCTCCGTTCAGGCCGCAGAACGAGCAGTGGCTCTTCTGACCCCACCAGCACCCGCGCGAGGACTCGTACGGGAGTCCGGGCCGGATGTAGTTGCGGTACAGGAACTCGTCGAGCTCGCGGTGGAAGTAGTCGTCGAAGTCGGGCGCGGGTAGTCCGGCCAGGCTCGCCGTCGTTCCGCGTGGCAGGCCGTCCCCCCCGGGCGCCGAGGGATATCCGAGGACGCGGTGGCACGGCGCGAAGACGTGCGGGGGTAGCGTCGCGGGGTCGAGGTCTCGTCCGCGTTCGAGGAGCTGCCGGCACAGGGGTGCGATCACGTCGTCGGCCTCGCCGGAGACGACGACGTCGACCCACGGGAACTCGCGGTGCGTCGTGCGGCCCATGACGGTTTCGCAGTTCGCTCCGCCCATCAGGGTGACGACCTCGGGGGCCAGCTCCCGAATTCGGCGGAGGAGCGCGAGCGATGCGACGTGCTGCTGGAAGGTGGAGGTGCAGCCGACGATTCGCGGGCTCTCGGCGAGGATGCGCGCCGCGGTCCATTCGATGAACTCGGGCGTGCGGCGACGGAGCTCGAGAAGCTCGCGTCGGGGGTCGCTCCCCGCATCCTCGAGGAGGTCCGGATGGTTCTGGAACAGCATGTCCAGGAAGCCGTCGGGATCCCCGTCGTGATCGGGAAACGCCGCCCGGGAGAACAGCCAATCGACGAGGCACTCTTCGGTGCGGGGGAGCAAGAGGGCGGCCTGGTACTGTGCGCCCGCGAACTCGACGTACCAGAGATTCGGATAGACGACCTTCGTCGAGAGGCCGTCGCGCTGGAGGATCGACTTCAGCAGGCCGAGGGCCAGCGACGGCCGCACGATGCTCGAAAGCGGCATGTTGACCAGGCAGATCTCGTGCGGATTCGGGTTCGTCATCAGATGCCATTCTCCTCCGGAGCCGCTGGATAGATCGGTCGGTCGGCCGGATCCCGTTACCGCCGCCGCGCGCCGGCCGAGGCACTAAAGATTGTCGGCCCGCGACCGTTCATTACCGCTGGACGTGGCTCGGGTGGACGTGGGGCGTGGTTGCGGTGGGGAGGTAGGCGGACTCTCTCGACGACGCTCGGGCTCCTTTTGAGAAGGAGGCAGGGCAGTGAGTAAAGCGGAGATCGATCGCTTCGTGGGCGACGTGCGCTCGAATCGCGAGATGTTGAACGAACTCGCGGACGGCGTCATCGGCCTCGGACATTTCGTCGATCGGGCCAAGCAGGCCGGGTACGACTTCACGGTCGAGGAGGCCAAGGAGTACATCCGGGCGAATCACAAGCCCGACATCACCGACGACGAGCTCAACCAGGTGGTCGGGGGCGGTAGCGTGTCGACGAACACGAACGTCGCCACGCAGGCCGAGGCCGTGACGGCCGCCGTCGCGGATTCGCACGCCGCGGCTGCGACCAACGTGGGCGCGGCCGCCGAGGTCGGCGTCGTCGCCGTCGGCGTCATCGTCGCGAGTTGAATCCGTGCACCTTCGGCGGGTCGGCCCTCGAGGCTCGCTCGCCGGAGGTGCGCCGAGCTTCCCCGGATGAGCGGATGACGAACGACGGCAGTTGCGGCCGCGCGCCCCGCTGGGCGTTGGTGTTGGGATGTTCGGTGGGCAGCGGTGCCGCCATCGCGCGGGGGCTCGCCCGGCAGAGCCGCCTCGACGTCGTCGGGTTCCACCGGGGGAACCACCCGGAGGCCGCGGAGGCGGTGCGGCGTGACGTGGAGGCGGCAGGTCGGCGATGCGTCCTCCTCGAGCGCGACGCCGGGCGCCTCGAGTCCATCGTCGCGCACGTCGAAGACCTGGCGGCGATTCTCGGGCCGGACGAGGGACTGCGCATCGCGGTCCATGCGCTCACGGGAGCGAGTCTCGGGCCGGTTGCTTGTCCCGAACGACCGGAGCGCGCGCTGCACCCACGCCAGATCGCGAGGACGTTCGACGCGATGGCGCACTCGTTTCTTTTCTGGGGGCAGGGGCTGGTGCACGCCGATCTCTTCGCACGAGGTGGCCAGCTCCTCGGCTTGCTGAACTTCCAGGACGAGTCGACGCCGCCCGGGTTCGCGGCGATTGGCGGGGTGAAGGGCGCGCTCACCTCGTACGTGCGGCACATGGCGTTCGAATTTCCGCGCTACGGTGTCCGGGTCAACGCGCTCCGGTTCGGGGCGACCGAGACCGAAGCGTTCACGCACGTGCCGAGTGCCGACACGGCGCTCGAGAACATCGCGCGGGTGAGCCCCATGGGGCGGAACGTGGACATCGAAGACGTCGGCAAGTTCGTGTCGCTTCTGGCCGACGAGCGGGCGGAGTTCCTGAACGGGAGCATCATCCCGTTCGATGGTGGAGAAACGGCCGCCTACGCGGTCCAGATGCTCGAGCCGGCCAGGCGCTCGGCGGGAGAGGGAAGAGGATGACGCACGGGGAAGCCTATCGACGGATCTTCGACAGCCGGAGTGCGGAGGAGATGTCCGCACTGGCACGCATCAAGCGTTTCATGGAGTGCGTGACCGGCGACGACGACTTCCGCCGCGATCTCTCGGAGAATCTCGAGGATCCCCGTGTCGTCGCGCACGCGCGCGGTATCGACATCGATCCGCGCCTCATGCGGCCGCTCTTCCAGCACGGAATGACGCACTTGCGCTTCTCGCGCGGCGAGCGTGCCTATCCGCTGGCGATGATGTGGGATCGCTACATCAAGGAGATGCTCGAGCACCGCGACTCTCTGCGTGAGCACGGCTCGACGGCGCAGTCCAATCCGCGGTTCCAGGCGTGGCGCGAGCGTCAGATGCGGCGGGTGATGAGCGAGTGCGGAGCGTCGGGAGGCTCGATCACCCACCCGCTCGTCGCGTTCGAGCTGTCGGAGGGCTGCTCCGTGGGCTGCTGGTTCTGCGGTATCTCGGCCGAGAAGTTCAAGGGCTCTTTTCCGTACTCGGAGGAGAACCGTGCTCGGTGGCGGGGCGTGATCGCCGCGATGGTTCGTCACTTCGGCGACGCCGCCCAGAGTGGGTTCTGCTACTGGGCGACTGATCCGATGGACAATCCGGACTATCCGCGGTTCATCGAAGACTACCAGGAGATCACGGGCTATCTGCCGCAGACCACGACGGCGGCGCCGCTCAAGAACGTCGCCTTGACGCGAGAGGTGATGGACATCTTCTGGAAGTATCGCTCGATCACGAATCGTTTCTCGGTCCTGACGAAGACGCTCTTGCGGCGCGTGCATGAGGAGTTCACCGCGGACGAGCTCATGCCGGTCGAACTCGTGCTCCAGAACAAGGAAGCCCTCATGTCGAAGGCGAAGGCCGGACGTGCGCTGGAGCGCCAGCAGAAGCTGCGGGCGGCGGGGAAGGACGACCGGATCTCTCTTCAGAACGCCGATCACACCACGATCGCCTGCGTCTCCGGATTCCTCGTGAACATGGTCACCGGAACGGTTCAGCTGGTGACGCCGACCCGGCCGAGCGAGCGTTGGCCGAAGGGATATCGGGTCCTCGGCGAGCGTCACTTCGATTCGGCCGAGGACTTCGACGCGGCGCTGACCGACCTCCAGGATCACGAGATCCAGAACGAGCTCGATGGGGCGCAGCCGGCCCGGATTCGCGCGGATCTGCGCTATGAGCCCGAGGCGGACGGATTCACCCTCGTGAGTGCGACCGCCCGGCACGGGTGTCAGGGCGTGTCGTTCGCGGCCGAGCTGGGCCGACTCGTCTCGAGTGGTCGGGAGACTTACGGCTCGGTGCTCCGCCAGCTCGTTGCTCGGGGCGAGGACGTCCTGATGGTGAACCAGGTGCTCGACGATCTCTACCAGAACGGACTCCTGGAGGAGTCGTCGGAGCGCGGGGCTCTCGGAGCGTGAGAGTGGTGCGGGGCTCAGACGCGAGACGGATCCGGAGCGAACGGCGCCCAGTCGACGATGAGGTGGATTCGATCCTCGTCGCCGCCGTTCACGACTCCGTGGTCGCGCCAGTTGTTGATCTCCACGATCTCGCCGCGCGCCATGTGTCGACGCTCGCCGCGCACCTCGAAGACGACGCCCTCGTTGGTGACGATCGGTGTGTGGGTGCGACGCGTGCAGACCGTGGGGCGGGTGGCGGGCCCGTCGCGGTGATGCGGGATCATGGTGTGTGCGCGGAGCCGCACCAGGGATACGAGAGCCGGGAAGCCGGCGCCGTAGCGCGCCGCGATGGTGCGGAGAACCGGAGCGAGCAGAGGCGCGAGTCCGAGCTCATCGACCATCGGATCGACCGTCTCGTCCTGAACGAGCACGATGGGTTCGAGGTACTCGGCGAGGTGCGTGTCGGGCCGCTGTGTGCGCCAGCGTTCGTCCGGGATCGAACGCGCGACGCTCTCCCAGGCATCGACGGCGACGCGTCCGACGTCGACGAAGTTGCCGTCGAACTTCCAATCATCCTTTGCGAGGGAGGCGGTCATGACGATCTCCGAGTCCGCTGATCTATCGGCACCCGCGACGCAGGTCCTAAGGGCGTCGTCCGGGCCGCCGCTGGTTCGGTTCCGGCAGATGTTCCGCAACGCACCCAAGCCGCGTCGCGGCGACCCCGGCCTTTCCGGCACCGCGATGCTGCGCGCCGTGCGGCATTGCGAACCGTTCACCGCGGCGTCGGCCTTCGGCTGGTACGTGTTCGCGCCGATCGACTTCAGCCTGCTCTGGGACGGCGACCTCGTCTACTGGAAGGCCGACTTGAAGGACGACTGGGAGGAGCTCGAAGCGGTCCTGCTGCCGGGGTTCGCGAGCGACTATGCAGAGCATGCGCCGAAGGAGCTCGTCTCGCTGGGGGCGCCGCCGTTCCTCGGGCGGGGGCCGGAGCCCGGCATCGTGCAGCTCTGGACCGGTCTCCTCGTGCGCACGCGCCCCGGTTGGTGCTCTCTCGTGCGTCCACTCGCGAACCATCCGCGCGATCCACGCTTCGAGGTGCTCGACGGGTTGCTGGAGACGGACTGGTGGCACGGGCCTCTCGTCACACCCCTGCGGCTTCGCAAGACGGACGAGCCGATCCGGTTTCGCAGCTCCGTGCCGCTCTACCAGATCCAGCCGGTACCGCGTGAGGCGTACGCGGACGAGACGCTCGACGACCCCGCGGTCGTCTCCGGCCTGGACGCGCTCGACGAGGACGATTGGGGCGCCTTCGAGTCCGCGCTGCGACTGCGCCACGGAGGGGACGGCCGGGCCGGGGGCTACAAGCGCGAGGCTCGGGCCCGGGCGCGCGCGAGGCGCGCGTCGGCGTGATCGTCGCGCGCGGGAGCACGAGCGGGGAGGGTGCGGCTCGGACGGCGGGGGCCGTCGTGCAAGCGGCGTTCGTGCTGTCCTGCGAGCGTTCGGGCTCGACGCTCCTGCGCTGGCTGCTCGACACGCATCCCGACGTCGCGAGCCCCGGTGAGCTGCGGCTCGGCCGCCTGGCGTTCGATCTCTATGTGACGCTCTCGCGCACGGTTCTCGTCGACCGGCCGAACGACGACCCGCGACGGGTGCGGGATACGCTCCGCGAGGTGCGCCGTACCCTGGACGGGATCCTCGGACGCTACGCGCAGCTGCGGGGAAAGCGTGTGTGGTGTGAGAAGTCGCCGGAGAACGTCGGCTACCTCGATGCACTCGCCAACGCGTATCCCGACGGTCGGTATGTCTGTCTCTACCGCGATCCGCGTGACGTCGTGCATTCGTGTCTCGAAGCGAGCCGCGACGGCTTCATGGCGGAGTTGGCGGAGTACGCACGCCGGGAGCCCGACCAGCCGGTGCAGGCGATGACACGGAGCTGGGCCGACAAGACCCACAGGATTCTCGCCTTCGAACGTCGCAACCCGGGTCTCTCTCGCCGGCTGCGCTACGAGGACCTGGTGCGGTCCCCGGAGGACCATCTCCAGGCGTTGTTCTCGTTCCTCGGTGTACCGAAGGTCCCGGGCATCGCGGAGCGCGCCTTTCGCGAGCGCCACGACGCCGGCGGTGGCGATCGGCGCATCCGTCGGACGAGCCGCGTCGAGGCGTCGCGCGTCGGACGTGGTCGCGATCTTCCGATGGATCGGATCGAGCCGGCTCTTCGCGCGCGCGTGAACAGCCTGGCGCGCTCGCTGGGCTACGACGAGATCTGAAGCCTCGCGCGCACCGGGGGCCGGGCTCGTTCGGACGCGCGCGGGCGCCGCGCGCATCACGATCGTCGAAAGGCGACGGACGTCCGGGCTTGCCTTCGATGGGGCCGCGGGAAAAGGTCGCGGGATGGCGCAGCCACTGGGGGGATGGCGACTGACCGCTGTCGTCGTGGGAGCCCTCGCGGCGATGTCGGTCGTGGCGCTCGCGACGTTCGGAGTCGGGGAGGAAAGCTTCCGATTCATCATCCGGTGGACCGGCCGCGCGTCCACGGCTTTGTTCGCGCTCGCCTTCGGCGCGTCGTCGGCGTTCGCGCTGTGGCGGACCGGCGCGACCACCTGGCTGCGGCGAAACCGTCGCTACGTCGGCGTCTCGTTCGCCGGCTCCCAGACGATCCACCTCGTCGCGCTCGTCGGGCTCGCGATCGTCGCACCGGGCTTCGTCGAAGGGGTGGAGGCGTCGACGCTCGTGGTCGGCGGGATGGCGTTCGTGTTCACGTTCCTGCTCGCGGCCACGTCCTCCGATGCGGCGGTGCGGGCGCTCGGTCGCCGGTGGCACACGCTGCACCGCGTCGGGAGCTGGTGGATCTTCGCGGTGTTCGCGATCACGGTGCTCCCGGTCGCGACGCACGGACCGGTTCGTGCGGTGCTCGCGCTCCTGCTGGTCGCGGCCTTCGTCGGGCGGATCGCCGCGCGTCGACGCGTGCGGGCTCCCCTCGCGGCCTAGCGAGAAACGCGGCCGCAGACGCGAGCCGGCTCCGTCCTCGACCCGTCTCGCGGCCTGCGCTAGGCGCAAGACCTCCACGGAGGAGGTGCCAGGCATGAGCGGTCCACTGAAGGGTGTTCGGGTCCTCGAGCTCGCCGGTCTCGGGGCTCTCCCGTTCGCGTCGTTGAAGCTCGCGGACATGGGCGCGGAGGTGATCCGTGTCGACCGGCTGGCCGAGGTCCCGGAGAGCCCGGAGCCCCAGTCCCACAACTTCTGGGAGCGCGGCCGGCGCTCCGTCGGCGTCGATCTGAAGAGTCCGCGGGGCGTCGAGGTCGTGCTCCGTCTCGCGGACCGTTGCGACGTCTTCTTGGAGTCGTTCCGTCCCGGCGTGGTCGAGCGGCTCGGGGTCGGTCCCGACGTCGTCCGCGGGCGGAATCCGAAGGTCGTCTATGGGCGTCTGACCGGCTGGGGCCAGACGGGGAGGCTCGCCCCGTACGCGGGGCATTCCCTGAACTACGAGTCGCTGACGGGCGTGGTCCGCTCGATCGGGCCGCGGGGCGGGCCACCGGTGCCGCTCCTGAACCTGCTCGGCGACTTTGCCGGCGGGGGACTGCAGCTCGCCTACGGGGTCGTCTGCGCGCTGCTCGAGGCGAGGTCCTCGGGACGGGGACAGGTCATCGATTGCGCGATGACCGACGGGGTCCTCTCCCTCGCCGCGCCGTTCTACGCGATGCACGAGATGGGCATGCACACCGACGCCCTCGGCGAAAATCTCTTCGACGGCGGAGCTCCCTTCTACAACGTCTACGAGACGAAGGACGGAAAGTACGTCTCGGTCGCTCCGGTCGAGGGCCACTTCTGGGCGCTGTTCCTGGAAAAGATCGGCCTCGACCCGGCCGCGCAGCCCGATCAGTACGACCAGAGCCAGTGGCCCGGCATGCGGGACAAGGTCGCGGGAATTCTGAAGCAGCGTACGCGGGACGAGTGGTGCGAGATCCTCGAGGGGACCGACGCCTGCTTCGCTCCGGTGCTGACGTACTCGGAGGCGCGTCGGCACGAGCATCACGTGGAACGCGGCGTGTTCGTCGACCCCGGGGCGAGCCCCGAGCTCGTGCCGACGCCGCTCTTGAGTCGGACGCCGGGTGAAGTCCGCCCCTCGCCGGCCTGGATCGGCGCCGACACCGACGTCGTCCTGGAGGAGAGCGGGTTCGGGCCCGACGAGAGGCGGGAGCTGCGCGACGCGCAGGTGATCGCGTGAGCGGTGCGTCATCCGTCTTCGGATCTTCGCCAGATGTTCACAGTGCGCAATGTGACAGTTCGCAGAAATCAGCGGAACGCGTGTCTGAAGGTTGACGGGTCTTCATCATAGCGACTACGATGGGATTGCTCCCTGTCAAGCAAAAATGCGAAACGATGCGACGACCGCTCCGGCCCGTCGCCCGGCGGAGGTGCGCTCTGAGCGCAGCCGGGCCTCGAGGCGTCGGGTCATCGATGCCACCATCGCGTGCATCGCAGAGGACGGGTTCGCCCGCGCCTCGACGACGCGGATCGCCAAGCGGGCCGGCGTGACGTGGGGCGTGCTCCAACATCAGTTCGGCGACAAGGCCGCGATGCTCGAGGCGGCGGTGGATCGAGTCGTCGATGGCAGCGCGGCGATGGCGGACACCCACCGGGTGGCCGGAACCTCGGTCGCCGAGCGCGTCGTGGCCCTGGAGCGGATCCTCTGGCGGGCGTTCCAGACGCCGACCTATCGCGCTCTGCTTGAAATCCAGCTGCATTCGGGCCATGGCGAGTTCGACGGACAGCTGGCCGACCGCGCGGCGAAGGGATTGACGCGCACACGAGACGACATCTCGCGCCGCTGGTTCGAGAGCCTCGGCGTGCCGCGCCGGGAGAGCCGTGCCGCGCTCGGAGTCCTGGTTGGCGGGTTGCGCGGTCTCGCGGTGGAAGTCATTACCAGCCGTCGTGCTGGACGTTTCGAAAGGGAAAGAAAACTGATCGTCGACGCCGTGGTTCGCGCGCTCGACGAAGGCGATGGATCCGATCGCAAACGAAAGGGAACTCGATGAGGCTAGTGAGAACGGACACGGGTGACGGCGCGCCGCGTTGGCGGCCGGGTCGCGCCGCCGTTGCGATCGCCGTTTGCGGCGCGATCGCGTGGGGCGCGACGGCGACGGCGCAGACGGTCAAGGACGCGGTCGGCGCCAGCGAGGGTATGAACAAGGAAGCCCAGACGTCGCAGAAGAAGATCGACAAGCTGAGCGACGACACGGACGCTCTCGCCGCCGAGTATCGCGCCGCGATCCAGGAGATCAAGGCGCTCGCGGGCTACAACAAGCAGCTCGAGGGTCTGATCGTCTCGCAGGGGCAAGAGATGGAGTCGCTGCGCAAGCAGATCGACAACGTCACCGTGGTCGGTCGACAAGTCATGCCCCTCATGACGCGCATGCTCGACGCGCTCGCGCAGTTCGTGGAGCTCGACGTGCCGTTCCTTCCCGAGGAGCGAGCCGAGCGCATCGAGAACCTGCGTGAGATGATGGGACGCGCGGACGTGACCATCTCCGAGAAGTATCGCCGGATCCTCGAGGCCTATCAGATCGAGAACGAGTACGGCCGCACGATCGAGTCGTACCGCGGTCCGGTCGAGGTCGACGGCGAAGAGATCTCGGTGGACTTCCTCCGGATCGGTCGCCTGGCGCTGCTCTATCAGACGCTGGACGGCCAGGTGTCGGGCATGTGGGACAACGAGTCGAAGTCGTGGGTTCCGCTGGACGACGACTATCGCAACACGATTCAGGCCGGTCTCCGGATGGCCCGCAAGCAGTCGGCTCCCGATCTGATCACGGTTCCCGTTCCCGCCGCCCAGACCGCAGAGGTGCAAGGATGAAACGCGCAATTTGTCTCGGATTGGCGGGCCTGCTGCTCGCCGGAACCGCATGGGTCGCCGAGGCCCAGGATGCAAAGCCCAAGACGCTCGATCAGCTGCTGCGCCAGGTGCGCGGCCAACGCGACAAGGAGCGCAAGGCCAACGCGGCCCGCGAGGCCGAGTTCCGGGCGAAGAAGGCGCAGCAGCAGGAGCTGTTGAACCAGGCGCGTGCGGAGCGCGACGCCGCGGTCGCGCGAAGCGAGGAGCTCGAGAAGGTCTTCGAGGAGAACGAGAACGAGATCCCCGAGCTGCAGGAGACGTTGCGCAACCGGCTCGGTACCCTGGGCGAGCTCTTCGGCGTGGTCCGGCAGGTCGCCGGCGACACGCGTGGCTTCCTCGAGGGCTCGATCGTCAGCGCTCAGCTCCCCGGTCGCGCGACCGCCCTCGACAAGCTCGCCGAGAGCAAGGAGCTGCCCACGGTCGAGGAGCTGGAGGAGCTCTGGTTCACACTCCAGGAGGAGATGACGGAGTCGGGCAAGGTGACCCGCTTCCAGGCACCGGTCGTGACCGTCGACGGTGACGAGACGACGTCCGAAGTCATCCGGGTCGGCCCCTTCAACGTCGTCGCGGATGGCAAGTACCTGCAGTACCTCCCCGAGACGGGCAAGCTGCAGGAGCTCGCCCGCCAGCCGGCCGCGCGGCATCTCGACACCGTCGGGTCGTTCCAGGGAATCCAGAGTGGCATCGGCGGCTTCTCCCTCGACCCCTCGCGGGGCACCATTCTGTCGCTCCTCATCGGTACGCCGAGCCTGGGCGAGCGGCTTCAGCAGGGCGGCCTCGTCGGCTACGTGATCATCGGACTCGGCGTCGTCGGCCTGCTTCTGGTCGTGGAGCGCCTCGTGACCCTGGGGATCGTCGGCCGCAAGATCAAGGCGCAGATCGGGCAGGAGAAGGCCGACGCGGGGAACCCGCTGGGCCGGATCCTCTCGGTCTACGAGGCGAACCCGGACGCCGACGTCGAGACGCTCGAGCTCAAGCTCGACGAGGCGATTCTCAAGGAGACGCCGGCGCTCGAGCGCGGCACCGTGATGATCAAGGTGCTGTCGGCCGTCGCGCCGCTCCTCGGACTGCTCGGAACCGTCACGGGCATGATCGCGACCTTCCAGGCGATCACGCTGTTTGGAACGGGCGATCCGAAGCTCATGGCCGGTGGCATCTCGACCGCACTCGTCACGACCGTGCTCGGTCTCGTCATGGCGATTCCGCTGCTGCTGCTGCACAGCGTCGTGGCCGGGCGGAGCAAGTCTCTGATTCAGGTGCTCGAGCAACAGAGTGCCGGCGTCGTTGCCGCGCACGCCGAGCGTCTCCATGGGGCACCCGGGGGCACCGGTGCGGCAGCTGGCTGACATTTGGGTCGCGAACCAGGACTTCCTCGAGCTTGGAGGAAACGTCCTGGTGGTGATTCTGCTGGTGACGTTCCTGATGTGGCTCTTGATCCTCGAGCGCTACTGGTACTTTCGCACCGCGCATCGCACCGAGGTTCAGGGCGTGCTGGAGACCTGGCGCAAGCGCCCGGAGCATCACTCCTGGTACGCGCACCAGATTCGGCAGTCCCTGATCTCCCAGGTGTCGATCGATGCGAATCGGAACGTCCCCATGATCAAGACGCTGGTGGCCCTGTGTCCCTTGCTGGGGCTGCTCGGCACCGTGACGGGCATGATCGAGGTGTTCGACGTCATGGCCGAAGCGGGCAGCGGCAATCCGCGCGCGATGGCCTCGGGTGTGTCCAAGGCGACCATCCCCACGATGGCGGGAATGGTGGCTGCGATCTCCGGATACATTCCGAGTGTCGCACTCGAGCGTCGGGTGCAGTCGGAGGTGGAGTCGGTCTCCGATCAGCTCTCACCTGAGGAAGCAACGATATGAGAAAGAACAGAGCAAGCGCCGAAGAAGAAACCGAAGTGAACATGACGCCGATGCTCGACGTCGTGTTCATCATGCTCATCTTCTTCATCGTCACGGCCTCGTTCGTGAAGGAGTCCGGTGTCGAGGTGAATCGCCAGCAGGCGTCGACCGCGGAGCCAAAGGAGTCGGCCAACCTCTTCATCGCGATCACGGAGAACGGGCAGATCTGGATGGACAAGCGCGTCATCGACGTGCGGGCCGTCCGAGCCAACATCGAGCGCCTCCACGCCGAGAACCCGCAGGGCGCGGTCGTGGTGCAGGCGGACAAGGATTCCAAGAACGGGCTTCTGGTCCAGGTGCTCGACGCGGCCAGAGCCGCCGGCGTGCAGAACGTCTCGCTCGCGGCGGATCCGGGTGCGTAGATGATCCCGCGTTACGCCGTATCGGCGACCGTAGCGCTGATCATCACGTTCGGTCTCTTCACGATCATGCAGTCGTTGGTCGCGCAAGGGACGGGAGGACTCTCGGAGAAGCGCGAGCGCGCGGTCTTCGACTTCGTGCGCCTCGCTCGGGAGGAGAAGACCGAGCAGAAGAAGCGCGAGAAGCCGGATCGCAAGGTGCAGCAGCCGCAGTCGCACGTCCCGATGGCGATCGCCAAGTCCTCGAGCCCGGTGAAGCAGGCGATCAAGATCCCGAACGCGACGTTCCGTCCCGAGCTCGCGCTGGCCGGAGGGCCGACGCTGGGCGCGGGCGGAGCGGATGCCGACGTCATGCCGCTCGTTCGCGTGAACCCGCGCTATCCACCGCGGGCGCAGGCGCGTGGCGTCGAGGGGTGGGTGTACCTCGAGTTCACGATCACCCCGCAAGGAACGACCACGGACATCGTCGTGCTCGACTCGGACCCCAAGGGGTATTTCGAGCGCGCCGCCGTCAACGCCGTCAAGAAGTACAAATACAAGCCGCGGATCGAGGGCGGCAAGGCTGTTACGCGTCCCGGCGTACAGATCGTCCTGTCCTTCGACATCCAAGAGTGAGCGAGACGATGAAACGTATCTTGCCGAAGCGATGGAGCCACGTTCTGGCGCTCCTGTGTGCCGCGTTCGTGGCATTCGGAGCCGTCGACGCGATGGGCCAAGGCCGCGAGAAGCCGAAGCCGCAGACGAAGAAGGTGAAGTCCGTCGGCAAGTGGGCCTACAAGCGGCTCAACGAGGCGCACGAGGCTCTCGCCGAAGAGAAGTACGGCGCCGCCCTCGAAGAGCTGAACGAGATGAAGGGAAACTCGAAGCTCAACGAGCACGAGCAGGCGCTCATGTGGCAGACGTTCGGTTACGTCTATTCGGCGCAGGGCAAGTACAAGCAGTCGGTCGACGCCTTCGAGAAGTGTCTCGCTCTCGGTGGACTCCCGGAGGTGGCCCAGCTGAACACCATGTACAACCT
>JAUIFY010000065.1 GCA_030430245.1 bacterium
CGTGGACTTGAGCGATCCCGCGCAGCCGACGGTCCTGGGCGAGCTCGAGCTTCCCGGCTTCAGTGAGTACATGCATCCGCTCGGCGACGATCATCTCCTCACGATCGGCCAGGACGCCGACGAGGAGGGCCGGGTCCTCGGGCTGGCGCTGCGGATCTTCGACGTTTCCGACGACACGAATCCGATTCTCGCTCACCTCTACCGGTTTGGCGGGCAGGGGTGGTCGGCGGCGAACGACGACCACCGCGCCTTCGTCTTCGATCCGGGGCGCGGTCTGCTCACATTCCCGTACGTCTCGTACGAGGGGCCGTACCGTTCGGTTCTCGAGCTCTTCTCGGTGGACGCGGCGTCGGGTTTCGCCGCGCTCGGCGAGGTGGACCACACGGACCTGACCGAGAGCAGGTGCGGACTGCCCGACGAGTGGCAGTGCCCGTACTCGGCGGAGATCCGCCGGGGGCTCTTCATCGACGGCTTCCTGTACTCGATCAGCGCGGCGGGGATGCGCGCCCACGCTGCGGACGACCTGTCCGTCCCGGTGTCGACGGTCGTCCTGCCGGTGCAGCCCGGGGCGGGCCTCCCGATCCCCGAGATTCTCGAATGACGAAGCGTTACCTCTGATCGGACGAGCACTTCCGGGTCGATGGGTGCATCGCACCCATTGACCGCAGAGGGGCGAATGTGGCCTGCTGCCGTCCACGGAATGCGGCGCTGGAGCGCCGTCCCAACGACGACCACGACCGGGAGGAGTCCACATGTTCCGCTACCACCTGCTGGGCATGCTTCGGAACGGAACGCAGCACGGCTACGGGCTGGCGAAGGAGTATCGCCGCCGCGGCGGGGTGGATAGCGGTCTCGGAAGCTTCTACCGCGAGCTCCAGAAGCTGGTGGAGCAGGGCTACGTACGGCGAGTCGCCAACAAGGACGACGTGGATCCTCGTCGGGCTCCGTACGAGATCACGTCGCACGGCGAGGAGGCCTTCGACGAGTGGTTCGAGGAGCTGCCGCGCGCCGGGCACTGTCCCGACGGTGAGCTGGCCGTTCGGGCGCTCTTCTTCACCGAGGTCGATCCGAATACGGCCCACCGGGTGCTCGCGCGGTGGGAGGCCGATCTGTGGGATCTCTCCAAGCGCCTCGAACGTCAGATCAAGGACGTCGCCCAGAGCGCGACGGTGACGGACGAGATCCACCGGTCGCTACTTCATCGTCGGCTGCAGCACGTTGCGAAGGACCTGGAGTTCATCGAGGACCTGCGTGGCATCCTCGCGTTGCCGGACGAGGAGCCGGCCGAGCCGCTGATCGCGCGCGACACGACCGCGACGAGAAGGAGAGTCGCGGGAGGCTCATGAGCCTCGTCGTCGAGCTCGAGAACGTCACGAAGGAGTACGGATCGGGTGGGGCCGTCTCTCGCGCGCTCGCCGACGTGAGCCTCGGCGTGGAGGAGGGTGAGTTCGTCTCGGTCATGGGGCCGAGCGGCTGCGGGAAGAGTACCCTCCTGAACCTCGTCGCCGGCCTCGAGCTGCCGAGCTCGGGCCGTGTTCTCGTCGGCGGCCACGACGTGGCCGACATGTCGGATCGCGAGCTGTCCGATCTCCGGCTGCGCTACATCGGCTTCATCTTTCAGTCGTTCAACCTGCTGCCGCGTCTCACGGTCGAGCAGAACGTCTCGTGGCGGCTCGGCCTGATCGGGGTGACCGGTCGGCTAGCCCGCGACCGGACGGCGGCTCTTCTCGAGAGCGTGCGCGTTCCGCCGTCGGCGTGGACGCGCCATCCCAGCGAGCTCTCGGGGGGTGAGCAGCAGCGCGTCGCGGCGGCTCGGGCGTTGGCGACCGAGCCCAAGCTCCTTCTCGCGGACGAGCCCACCGGCAATCTCGATTCGAGAAGCGGCCGCATGATCCTCGACCTCCTGCGGGCCATGAACGAGAAGCGGAACATGTCGATCGTGATGGTCACGCACGATACGTTCGCCGGGACGTACGGCCACCGAACCGTGCGCCTCAAGGACGGTCGGATTCTGAGCGAGGCCGGGGAGCGCGAAGCGCCCGCGAGGAAGCCGGAGGAGGGGCAGGTCGTTCCCTTCCGGCGCCGGAGCGAATGACGTGAATCGGGTCCGGCTGGCGTGGAGTCAGATTCGACCCCAGCTCGGTCAGCTGTTCATCGCGGTCGCGACGATCGCGCTCGGTGTCGCGCTCGCCGCCGCGATCATGTTGGCGAACGCCTCGCTGGTGAAGGGCTTCGAGGAGTCGATCGACGTGCTCGGGGGGGAGGCGGAGCTGCAGGTGACGTCGATCGCCGGCGGTCCGCTCGACGAGGCGCTCGTGGCGCGGATTCGAGCCGTGCCGCAGGTCGACGCAGCGGCGGCTCTGTTGCTCGGGACGGCCTATCTCGACGGCCCGGACCCGCTGTCGGTGCGCGTCATCGGGGTCGACATGCTCGACGAGTCGGCGATCCGTCTCTACGAGGCCGGCGAGCAGGTCGCCGCCATGGACGATCCCCTGGTCTTCTTGAACCAGACGGACTCCGTCTTGTTCACCGCGGGACTCGCGCGCCGGCGCGGGGTGGCGGTCGGCGACGTGGTCGGCGTCGAGCTTCCGATCGGCCGTACGACGTGGACCGTGCGCGGTCTGCTGGAGGACGAAGACGTCGCCGGGGCGTTCGGCGGTCGGATCGCGGTCATGGATCTGTACTCCGCCCAGGAGGCGCTCGGCGTTTCCGGGGCGGCGACGCAGATCGACGTGAAGGTCGCCCGCGGGGCGGATCCGGAGGCGGTCGGGGCCGAGCTTCGTGGCGTGCTGCCCGAGCACGTCGGAGTCGAGCTGTTGGACGTACGGCGCGCGCGGCTCGCGGACTCGCTCTCGGCGTTTCGGCTCGTGATCGACCTGATCGGAGGGATGGCGCTCCTTCTAGCGGTGCTCGTGACGGCGAACCGGCTGTCGACCGTCTACCAGGAGCGGCTCTGGGAGATGGGCGTGATGCGAGCGCTGGGCATCTCGCGAGCCAAGCTCGTGCGCGATCTGCTCATCGAGGCCCTGCTCGTGTCGCTGTTCGCCGTCGCGATCGGCCTGCCTCTGGGCTTCTTGTTCGCGCAGGTGATCGTCGCGCCGGTCGCCGACACGATGTCGCTCAACTTCAAGGAGGCGGTCGCGACGTCGAGCTGGGTGGCTCCCCGGCCGATGCCCCTTTTGCTGGCTGGTCTCGCGGGCGTGCTGAGCGCGCTGGCGGCGGCTCTGGTTCCCGCCGTCCAGGCCGTCCGCCGAAGCGTCGTCACGGTCCTGGCGAAGGGTCGTCGTCGCGATGCTCAGCCCGACGGCACGTGGAAGCAGGCCGCGCGCCTCGCGCTCCCCGTGCTCGCGTTGGCCTTGTGGGCGTTGCGGACGATCGTGCCGCAGGGAGCGCTCGCCGGGATGGCCATGTTTCTGATCGCCGGCGCGGGGGCGTTGCTTCTCGCACCCATGCTGCGCCTGGTCGCGGGCCCGATCGGTTGGCTGTTCGGCATCGCGGCGCACATCGGTGTCGAGGATCAGAGCCGGTCGCCGAGTCGCGCTCTGGGTGCGTCGGCGGTCCTGATGGCCGGCATCGCGATCCCGGTATGGCTGGCCGGCGTGACGGACAGCTTTCGGGAGTACGTCGTCGACGCCGTGATGAAGATCCGCCGGGGCGACCTCGTCGTGGAGTCTCAGTTCGAGCTGGGAGCGACGGGTGCGGGTCGGCCGGTGGTGTCGGAGGACGTGGTCGACATCATTCGCGACGTCCCCGGCGTGGAGTCGGTCGGGGCGGCGGTGATCGCGAAGGCCACGTCGCCCACGATGGGGATTCTCGGCCTCGACCCGGTGCGGCTTCGGCGCGCGGAGTTCGGAGACTGGGCCCTCGAGCCCGGAGCGGAGCCGGGCGCGCTGGAGCGCGTGGCGCGAGGAGAGGCGATCCTCGTGGACACGAGCCTTCGCGCGAACTACGGCGTCGAGGTCGGCCAGCCGTTCCGCGTCACGACGCCGTCCGGACCCGCCGATCTACCGGTGGCCGGCGTGATTCGCACCGTGCCGATCATTCCCAGTGGCGACGTCATCATGAGTCGCGAGATCTATCGAAGGCTCTGGCGCGACGGGACGATCACGCGCGCCTTCGTCCTCGTCGAGCCCGGCCACGCGGTCGAAGACGTACGCCAGCGCATCGCAGCGCGTCTGGGGGATCGCTATCGCCTCGACGTGAAGCCGATCGAGGATCTCTCGCAGTGGTTCGCATCCGCGGTGTCCGCGGGCTTCGGCTTCGTGCGGGTCTTGGTGATCCTCACCCTGGTGGTGGTGCTCGTCGGGTGCGGCGACGCGCTCGCGGCGAACGTCCTCGAGCGCACGCGCGAGCTGGGATCGATGCGCGCGCTGGGGATGTCGCGCGCCGAGATCCGCCAGATGGTCCTGGCGCAGGCGCTCGCCATCGGCTTGGCCGGCTCCGGTCTCGCGATCCTCGTGGGCCTCACGATGGCCGTCGCGTTCACGGAAGGGTTCACGCCGGCGCTTCTCGGGTGGGAGCTCGAGTTCCGACCCTCGGTCGGTCTGGGCATCCTCGGTGCCGCCCTCGGCACGTTGGCGTGCGTCCTCGGTGCGGCGGTACCCGCGGAGCGCGCCGCCCGCCTCTCGCCGGCCGTCGCGCTCCGCTACGACTGAGGCGGTCGCCACGTCGGGGGTGCGAACGACACGGTGTCCCGCCGTCGCCAGGCGTCTTCGAGGACCGATCGCACCCACGGCTGCGTGTCGAGGCCGGCGATCTCTGCTCGATCGAAGTACCGGAGCTCGAGCGTTTCGTCGCCGTCGGGCCGCAGCGTGCCGCCCGTCTTGCGGCCCTCGAAGACGATCATGGTGAACGTCACGAGGTCGCCGTTCGAATAACGTGTGTTGAACTCGGGGCCGCCGTACACGCCGAGGATCCGTGTCAGCTCCACGTGGAGCCCGGTTTCCTCCCACATCTCGCGTACGGCGGCGTCCGCGGGGCGCTCCTCCGGCTCGATGGCGCCGCCCGCCGTCGTCCAGCGGAGTACGTCACCGTGACGGACGAGCAGCACCCGGTCTCGATCGTCGAAGGTCAAGACGGTGGTGGTCGGGATGAGCAGCATCTCGTGCCCGATGCGGGCGCGTAGACGCTTCATGTATTCGGACATCGGCATGGGGCTCTCCTCGCTCCTCTCGAGGCTGGCACGGGGTCGTCGCTTGCGCACGTGCCCCGCGATCGGGGAGAGTAGGGGAATGCCGATGCTCCGTCGCCGGGATCTCGGCCGGCTCCTGCTTCTCGGCGGCGCCGCGTGTGCGTCCGCGTGTGTCGATCGAAGCCGATATTCCGAGGCCGACGCCGCGTCGCTCGATGCCCAGCGCGCGGCCGAGCGTGCCGCCTCCGGGCGAGGGCCGTTCGGCGTGCAGCGCTATTCCGGGTACCGCGGTCTCGCCGACCTGCCGTGGTTCGAGCTGAACGAGCAGGGGCGACTCGAGCTCGTGGACGACGCCGTGCCCCGGACGATCGACCTCCATACGCACCTCGGAATGTCGCTCCTATTCGCGCCGGCGATCGACCTGCAGGCGCGGACGCCACGGGTCGAGCATCTGCTGGATTGCGACGGTACCGACCCACCGTGCGAGCTCGATCTCGACGTCTACATCAACAGCAACTTCCGCGACTCGGACCTCCGTGCGCTCCAGCTCGATGCGGTGTCGCGTCTCCTCTGGGGCAGTGGGGCGTCGGAGACCCAGACGCTGCCGAACCTCGTTGCCGAGATGGACGACGTCGGGGTCGAGCGTGCGGCCATTCTGCCGATCGCGTTCGGGTTGCCGTTCGGGGACGACCTCGCCGACCGGTGGCTCGATGCGATCGACGCGTCGCCCGACGGCGCGCGATTCATCCGGGGTGCATCGGTTCACCTGGGCGACGAGGACTGGCGTCCGAAGCTTCAGGCGCAGGCTGCGCGCGGCGCTCGGATGGTCAAGCTCCATCCGGCCGGACAGCGCTACTTCCCCGACGATCCGAGTGCGATGGAGATCTACGAGGAATGCGGTCGGCTGGGACTCGTCGTCTTTCTCCACGGTGGTCGGGCGGGGATCGAGCCCGGCTACGCCCATCAGTTCACGATGATGCGAGGGTACGAGCCCATGCTCGCCGAGCACCCCGACGTGCCGTTCGTGCTCGGACACGCGGGCGCCCGCGACGTCGAAGACGCGATCGTTCTCGCGCGCCGCTACCCCAACGCGTGGCTCGGAATCCATGGTCAGGGGGTCACCGTTCTCGACCGTCTGACGCGCGAGGTCGGGTCCGATCGGCTCCTGTTCGGCAGCGACTGGCCCTTCTATCACCTCGGTGCGACGCTGGCGAAGGTGTTGATCGTCACCGAGGATCGGCCCGAGGTGCGCCATGCGATCCTTCGGGGGAACGCGGAGCGGCTGTTGGCATCGCGCGGATCCACTCCTCGACGATCGTGACGCCGGCCGGATCGGGCGCGCTTCGCCCGGGGGGCATCGCGATGCCCGGCGCCGTTGACGCCAGCCGGTGCCAGAGCAGAGAGCGCTCCGGGCTCCCCGGTGCGATGAGCCGTGCGCGGGGAAGACCGAAGCCGTTGCGCACGGGGCGGCCGACGAGGTCGCTCGTGGGGATTCCGATCTCGGCCGAGAACGAGGCGGCCTGGCCCCGGTGGCAGGGGGCGCAGTTCACGTCGAGGTACGACCGGGCACGGGCCGCGATGGTCGCATCGTCCGCGGTGAGGTCGGCCAGGGGCGTCACCACCAGGTCCTCGGCACGTACGTCGAGCAGGCGCGCGTTGCGTCGCGTGAAGACGCCTGCTCGCGCCCAGCGTTCGAGAGGGCTCTCCTCGTCCGCCCGTGCCAGTTGACGGGCGTTCACGCCGAGGACGTAGCCCGCTCCCGCGTGGTGGCAGGTCGCGCAGCGCTCTGCCGGAGCGTCCACGCGCTCGGCATCGGTGTCGGCCGCGTTCCACCGATAGGTGAGCCCGTATGGCTCGCCCTCGGCGGCGAGTACGAGCATCCGTGTTTCCGGCGGTGATCGGTGCCCCTCGTGCAGGATCAGGACCGTTCCGGCCGGGAACGACCACGGAGCGTCCCGTCGGTAGACGATCCGATCGCGACTCACGGCGTGCCCGGTCGCGCTTCCGTCGCCCGGAAGAGCGATCCACCGATCCGCCGCGGGACCGTGGTGGAACGACGGCGCGTTGATCTGGTAGGGCGTGACACCGTCCGCGGGTGCCCGAGTCGGGAGGTCGCGGAACACGCCCGTTCCGGAGAGCCGTCTCGGAGGTTGGTCACGCTCGGAGCGCGTCGCGCGGGTGATCCGGGAGACGCCGACGGGCGGGCGGCCGAGGACCAGGACTTCGCCATCGGGCATCGACGCGAATGCGAGCAGGTGGTTGGGCGGAACGGCCGCGACCTCCTCGACGATCGGGAGGACCCCGTCGTCGGTGCGTAGGAGGCTTCGGATGCGACCCGAGCCGTGGTCGCCGAACACGTAGCGGCCGCGGAGACCGGGCGCCGCCCGGCCGTGGTAAACCGCGCCGCCGATGATGCTCGTGTCGCCGGTGCCATGCGGGTAGCTGTAGAGCGGTGCGCGCTCGGATCCGGGGATCGACGGAGGGCGGGCCTCGGGGCCGGGAAGATCGCCCTCGCGATAGCTCCACTGGTGGTTGCTGCCCGCGGATGCGATCCCGATCTCCTCGGCGTCGAGCCATCCGACGTCTGCGACCCAGAGCGCGCCGTTCGCATCGAACGAGAAGCCCCACGGGTTGCGGAGTCCGATCGCCCAGAACTCCTCCAGGGCGCCGACCGTGCCGACGAACGGGTTGTCCCGCGGGATTCCGTATCCGGACGTGCGGCCGTGCGACGGCTGCCGCGGCGGAGGATGGCTTCGCGCGGGAATCTGGTCGACGTCGAGTCGCAGGATTCCGGAGAAGAGGTTTCGGTCGATTCTCTGGGGATTCTCCCCGTGGTATCGGCCGCCCTCGTCGCCGATCCCGACGTAGAGGAATCCGTCCGGACCGAACGCGATCGTTCCGCCGAAGTGCTCGCCCCACGCGCCGTCCGCCTGCCAGCGGTGGCGCTGCTCGATCAGGATCTCCTCGGACCGCGGGTCGATCGCGTCGCCCTCCCACTCGAGTCGCACCAGACGATCGACGAGCGCCTCGTCTCCGCGCGCAACGTAGAAGAGGAAGACCGCGTTCTCGCCCGGCGCACCCGAGCGCGCGAAGTCGGGATGGAAGGCGAGTCCTTCGGCTCCCGCCTCGTGTGCGTGGAACACGCGTGGCGTGACGTCGAGGACGAGGCGACGCGTGGCGTCGGCGCCGTGGCCACGGATCTCCCAGACGCGGCCCTCGTGCTCCAAGACGTAGAGGCGCTCATCTCGGGCATCCGTCCGCCCGGCCCACACGACCTCTCCGAGCCCGAGGTCGGGATACAGCGGATCGAGCGACCACTCCGTCCCGAACGGATTCCGGGACGGAAAGGCCGAGAGATCGGGAGCGACGCGCTCGACCGGCCCTGGCGTCGGCGTTCGGCGGGGCATCGCTTCGTCGGGCGGCCCTCCGGTGCATGCCATCGCCGCGACGAGGAAGCAGAGCAGCGCGGGCGGACGCATCCGCCTTCTACAGCAAGGCCGCGGTCCGCCCGCAAACCTTCGATGCCCGTCCGGTGAAAGGTGCCGCGTTCTGGAGAGTCCATTGGCGAACGACGGCAGGCAAAGCAGGGAGGGCATCGGTGACGCATCGAAGGATGAAGATCGGCGTGGCGCTCCTCGTCGGACTCTCGGCGAGCGTGTTCGCGTTTCTCGGCGGAGAGTGGGCTCTCCGGCACGGCATTCCCCCGACGACCGTCTTCGAACGGTGGGTCGCCGAGCGCGGCGGCGATGGTCCGCGCGTTCTGGTCCTCGGCGACTCCTTCTTCACGCGCCTGCCGGGACGACCCGACATTCACGATCGTCTCCTCGAGCGGATTCTGCCGAGCGGCCTCCAGGTGCTGAACCCTTCGCGACCGGGCATCGGTCCCCACGACTACCTGCGCCTCTTCGTCGAGTCCGTCGAGCACTTCACGCCGGACGTCGTCCTGCTCTCGCACTACGTGGGAAACGATCTCCTGGATCTCGGCTGTTGGCGCGCCGTGGACGAGGTGATCGCCGAGGCGACCGAGCCGTCCGCACGGGAGCGGGTCTTCGACTCGAGCTTCCTGCTCTCCCATCTCGAGGCGCTCGCCCGCGACTACGCCATGCGGCACCCCGACTTCGACTGGGACGCCCTCGAGGCGCGCGGCATCCCGCCCGACGATCTCGAGAGAGCGCGGCGCTTCGAGGTGAACCCGTGGGTGATCGGGATGGGCGAGAGCTGGCCGACCTACTACCGGGAGACGCTGTTCGTCGACTCGGATTGCGCCCGGCTCGCATGGCAGAACACGGTCGTCGTTCTCGACGAGATCCTGCGGCGAGCCCGGGCCATCGGAGCGGCGGTCGTGCCGGTCGTCTTTCCCCACACCTTGCAGGTGAACGACCTGCACCTGGCGTTGTACGCGCGATGGCAGCTCGATGTCGATGCCTCGATGGAGAGCGCGACGCGGCCTCAGGACCTGCTCCGCGAGTACTACGCGGCGCGAGGCGTCGAGATGCTGGACTTGCTGCCGGCCTTCAAGGAGGCGTCGGAGCAGCTCTACTGGACCCACGACGAGCACCTCGCGCCCGCGGGGCAACGGGTGGCCGCCCGGGAGATCGCCGACTTCCTCCTCGAAGCGGCGCTCCCCCGGACGGCACGCCCGTGACCCTCACTCGGCGGCGAGGACGCTCTTGCAGCCGGTGGCGCCCAGGTCGACTCCGCAGGCGCTGGCGCGCACGCGGCTCGCGCTGCCGTCGACGTCGAACCGGCAGTACGTTCGACCGGCGCCGTTCGCGCGGAGCTCGAGGGACTGGCCGGGTTGCAACCTCACGTCGCCGGAATCGGGACCCATGTTGCCGCGTTGGGATACGTGGCGAACGCGGACCACGGTCGGCGTGCGTGCGGCGTTCGTGATCTTGCATTCGACGTCGGTGCCGAAGAAGACCTGATAGGACAGCGGAGGCGTGAAGAGCGTCGCTGCGCCGGCGAGTGCGGGAGCGGCGAGGGCGACCCACGCCGCCGCGAGAACGAGACGGATCTTCGTGTGGATCATCAGAGAGGCCTCCTATCGGGCCGACGCCGCACCGGCGCATCCGAGGGAGACGTTGAACTCGCACGCCGAGGCGCGAACCCGACTCGCGCTCCCCGAGACGTAGAACCGGCACGAGAAGTTCTGCGCGTCTTCCTCGCAGTGGGAGATGGTGGAGGTCGAGGTGCCGGGATCCAGGAATCGGACACCGAGATCGGTCGAGGCGCCGTCTTCGGCGTAGGCGCGGATCCCGACCTTCACGACGTCGTCGCTCACGTTCGCGACGAGACACTCGAGACAATCCCAGTCGTCGCCGCCGACCTCGATCGGGGGCGACCAGAGGGCCGTGGCCCGGGCGGACGCGCTCGGGAGGATGATCGCCGCGAGGAGCGCGACGAGCAGGAGGAAGGGCTTCATGGGGGGACTCCTTTGGCTGGCGAGGCCGGGAGGTGCCTCGCGCGTAGGTTCAACTTTATATAATTACAGAATCATATAGTTGATCACCCGAAGCAACCCCCGAATCGAAGATTCCACCCCGATTTCAATGCCTTGCGGTCCACCAGCGGGTTTGGGGGCCACGGCGAAGCCGAAGGAAACATCTCGCACGCGACGCATCCCCCGCGAGCGGGCGACGGCGGGCCCGTGCCGACCGGTGCCCGAAGCGGCCGGGATCCGGCGGTGATGTCGAAGGACGGGCGCCAGGCGCGGTCGATGACCCCGAAGCCGGGTGCCGGGCGCGGTCGATGATCTCGAGGGCCGCGCGCGCGGGGTCAGTCGGTGATCTTGAAGATGCGCTTCCCGGCGGGCACGTAGAGGGCGCCGGCCTCACCGATGATCGGGCCCGTCTTCATCTTGCCCTTCACCAGCATCTGGAACTTCACGACGCTGCCGCCGTTTCCATCGCCCGCGCCATCGAACGCGTGCACGACCTTGCCGTGACTCACGTAGACCGTTCCGTCGGCTCCGACGACGGGCTGGTTGTTGTTGTACGCGCCCTTGTCGCTGTGCTCGTGCTTCCAGAGGATCGATCCGTCGGCCGGGTTCAGCGCGTAGAGAGTGCTGGACTTCTTCCGCGACGCACCGACGTAGATCGTGCCGTCGGGGCCGATCGCGGGCGCGGACTTGATGTCTTCCTTCTGGGACTTGTCGACGGGGTTGGGAGGGACGAACAGCCAGGACGGCGAGCAGTCGTAGCCCGGGCCGGCGTTCGGATCGAGGGCCCAGAGCCCTTCCTTCGAGTTGAACAGCACGAGTTGGTCGGCCACGCCGTCGTTGTAGACGACCGGCGAGAAGTTCGGCTGCCGGCTACCTTCGCCCGTGGTCGCGATCTCACACTTCCAGATCTGGTCGCCGGTGGCGGCGTCGAGGGCGAAGGCATCGACCTTGTTGGAGACGAACACGCGCGTCTCGTCGGTGCTCAGGGCCGCGGAGGAGTTCTTGAGGCTACCGCCGGTCGTGAAGCGACCGTCTTCGATCCACGCGCTGTCCGGCCACTTGACCGTGCCGTCCGGGTTCATCGCGTAGAACCAGCCTTTGCTCAGCGCCTCCGAGCCCATGTAGATGGTGCCGTCCTGCGCGATCGTGGGCGACATCGTCACGTCGCCGTCGAAGGGTACGTGGAAGAACCAGTCGACGGCGCCGTTCGGGAGGGTCGCCCATAGGTTGTTGTCGCGTGCGCCCTGGTAGATCGTCCCGGTGTCGCTGACCGCCGGCTGCGAGCGGTCCGGCAAGCCGACCTTGCCCTTGCCGATCGCGCTCTTCAGATCGACGAGCCAGATGGGAAGACCGGTCGCGCCGTCGACGGCGACCAAGAGCAGCTTGCCGTTCGGCACGTACACGGTGCCGTCCTCACCCACCACGGGCGACGACTTGTGCCCCGACTTCGCCTTGAACTCCCACGCGAGCTGCGGGGTCGCCGACACGGGCCCGTTGACGTCCGCACGGCCGGTGTGCTGCGCGTCGTGCTGGAACATCGGCCAAACCGAGTTGGCGAGTCCGGCCCGCGAGGGGCTCGGAGCGACGAGGGTGAGTAGGGCGGCGAGCGCCGCGGTGCGGAAGGGGGGACGGATCGGCATGAGGCCTCCACGGAGGTGTGGGTTCGCGGGTGGGGGTACTCCCACCATAAGAGCGGATCGGAGCGCCCGCTCGCAATCAGTTTTTCGGAAAATGGGCGAAGGAGCGGCGAAGACATGACGCGGAAGATCCGCGATGCCATGGCTCCGGCTAAAGCCGCCGCAAGATCGCTCCCTGCGAGTTGAAGAAGAAGCCGCCGCAGCCGATCAGCGCGGTCTGCGCGCCCTCGACCTGGCGATCGCCCGCTTGGTGGCGCAGTTGGACGACGGCTTCTCGCACGTGGCCGCTTCCACGGGTGGCACCTTCCGAGAGGGAGCCGCCGTGGGGGTTCAACGGGATGCGGCCGTCGATCAGGACCCGGCCGCTCGCGTCGTCCCAATGCTCTTCGAGGAAGCACCCCGCCTGGCCCGTCTCGCACCAGCCGAAGTTCTCGATCCAGCCCAACGTGATGATGGTGAAGCCGTCGTACGGGAAGAAGACGTCGACGTCCTCGAGCCAGACGTCGCTCTTCTTCCGGAGTGCGTCGACCACGACGTGTTGGCCGTGGTGGGCCAGGCTCGGAAGTTGGTCTTCGTCGTTCTGGTCGACGAGGCCGACGCTCGTGGCGTGAATCACCACGGGGTGGTCGGTGATCTCCTTCGCCTTCTCGACGGTGGTGAGCACGAAGGAGTCGGCGCCGTCGACCGGCACGTCCATGTCGAGCAGGCACAACGGGTCGCGGATAATGCGCGCCCGGAGGTAGTCCTTCATCGTCAGGGGCGTCTTCATCGTCGCGAGCGGGTTGCGCAGAGCGTTCGCGCGCATGTTGAGAGCGACCCGTCCGAGGGCCTCTCTCGGCACGCCGTGCTCGTGGATGTAGCGGCTCGCCCATGCGGTGTACGCCGCCGACGGGTCCATGGACTCCGGCATGGGAACGACGCCGCCCGTGATGTCGAACTTGCGAAACGGATCGCGCGCTGCCGAACGCGAGTTCCACGGAAGGCGCTGGAATGCGAACGAGACGAGCACGGTATCGCAGGCGCCTGAGAAGATCGCGTTCATCGCGTCGATCAGAGAGAACATCGCCACGGGCGTCGGGCTCGAGAAGTGGGTCACGTCGGGGATGCCGAGTGCCGCCGAGAGGCGGTGCGGTTGTGGCGCCATCGGCTCCTGCGTGCTCACGACGCCGTTGATGTCCTTCGCGGTCAATCCGGCGTCGCGAATCGCTCGGATCGACGCCTCGCAGGCGAGCGACTTGGGGCTACGCTCGCCGGCGTCGCGGGAGAAGCCGGTGGAGCCCACCCCGACGATCGCCACCTGATCCTTGATCGGGTTGCGCATCAGCCGTTCTCCCGGGGGCGGAACGCCGGGAAGGGGGCGCCGTAGCGGTCGATCCACACGAGCTCCAGCGGCATGCCGATCCGGACGTCCTCCGGCGGGCAGTCGACCACCGTGCTCGTGAAGCGGAGGTGCTCCTGCTCCTCGAGCTCGACGGTGACCACGGGATGCGGGCCCTTCCCGTAGTCGACGCCCGGCGCGGGCGCACCCTGGTGGAGGAGCATCACGAGATGGGCGGTGCCGCGTCCGCTCACCGGGGTGAGTGTCAGGGCCGACGACCAGCACGCCGGACAGACCGGCTTCGGTGGGTGGTGGTATCGCCGGCAATCGTCGCAGCGCGTGATGACGAACCGGCGGTCCAGCCAGGCGCGGAAGAGGTTCTTCGTGTCGTGGTCGAGGCGGACCCAGGGGAACCGCTGCGACAGTGCCGTGTCGTCGAGTTGCTCGTTCATGTCGAGGCGCTCCTCATCCGAGTCCCTTGGGAACCGTTCCGATCACTTCGTCCGCTTCGAGCGCGTCGATCTCGGCGTCCGACAGGCCGACGATCTCCGCCAGAATCTCGCGGTTGTGCTCACCGACCTGCGGCGCGGGATTCCGGATCCACCCCGCGGGCTGCGTTGCGAATCGGAACGGCACCGTCGTCATCGGGTGGGTTCCGACGACGGGGTGCGTGCACTCTTCGAAGAAGCGACGCGCGACGAGCTGCGGGTGTCCGCTCGCTTCCGCGCCGCGAACGACCCGGGCCGCGGGAATCCCCCGGGCGAGAAGGCGGGCGACCGCCTCCTCGACGTCCTGGCCGGCGGCGAACCGGCGGATCTCGTCGTCGATCGCGTCGTGCGAGCCACGCCGGCGTTCGCGCGAGGCGAAGGGAGCCGCGGTCGCCCACTCCGGCCGGCCGAGGATGGTCGCGAGCTCGCGCCACTGGGCGTCGGTGGCGATGGAGAGGGCGAGCCACTCCTCGTCGCCGGCACACGGGTAGACTCCCTGGGGGACGGCGTACGGGGCGCGGTTGCCGTCGCGTTGGAGGACCGCCCCGTAGGCGCTCCACTCGACCAGCTGTTCGGCGGCGGCGTTCAGCGCGCCCTCGACCATCGTGCACTCGAGCAGGCTTCCCCTGCCGGTCGCCTCCCGCTCCGCGAGGCCGACCAGCGCGGCGAAGGCGGCGTGCATCCCCGCGAGTGGGTCGCACGGCCCCCGTTGGATGCGCGGTTGGTCGTCGACGTGCCCCGTGAGCCACGCGAGTCCCGTCATCTGCTCCATCGTCTGCGCGAACCCGACGTTGTCGCGCCAGGGGCCGGAGAGGCCGAAGGCGGGCATGCGTACCATGATGGTCCGCGGATTCCGGGCATGGACCGAAGCCCAGTCGAGTCCGAACTTCTCGACGACGCGTGGCGAGTAGTTCTCGACGAAGACGTCCGACTCGCCGATGAGTCGTTTCGCGATCTCCCGGCCCGCTTCCTGATCGAGATCGAGCGTGAGGCCGCGCTTGTTCGCGTTCGCGGCGAGAAAGACGGCGCTGTACTCCCACCACTGCGGCTTGCGATGGAACAGCCCGCCCGCCATCCGCATGCCGTCGAGGCGCTGGATCGCCTCCAGGTGGATCACGTCCGCACCGAGGGTCGCGAGCATGTGCGTCGCCGACGGGCCGGCCCACCAGGCCGTCGCATCGACGATCCGGATGCCCGCGAGCGGCAGCTCCGGGTTCGAGGTCCCGGACGGAGCGATTCCGCGGCAGGGGCGGTCGTGCGCTTCGATCGTCCCGGAATGCTCTCCGAGCTTGGGTGCGGGCGCGAACGCGCGCGGGCGCGCGCCGTCCATGCGATATGGCGGTCGCGGCTGCAGGAAGCCGCCGCCCGGGTTCTCCACGAACACCTCACGAGCGATGAGCTGCGGGTGGTCGAACACGCTCCTGCCGTCGTTCACCGGCGCGACGGGAATCCGCAGGGCGCTGGCGCGTTCGACGACCTCGGCGGTCGTGTGCCGGCTGGTCCACGCGCGGACGATCTCGTTCCACTCGTCCATGCGGGCGAGGCGCCCCGCGATCGTGGCGAGCTCTCCGTCGTCCTCGAGGTCGGGGCGCTCGATCAGCACGAGGAAGTCCAGGTATTGCTGGCGCGAGTTCGTCGTGAAGCCGACCCAGCCGTCCGCGGTCGGCTCGATCGATGGAATCTCGACGGTGCGCTCGGGCGTGCGCGTCGCCGGACGACCGCCGAGGCTGGCCATCAGGTCCCGGTACGTCGTCGCGGCGATGTTCATGACCTCGAGCATCGAGAAGTCGACGTGCTCGCCCTGGCCGGTCCTCTGCGCGCGTTGCACCGCAGCCAGCGCCGCGACGGCGGCGAACGTTCCGCTGATCCAATCGGTGATCCGGCCGCCGGCCATGATCGGAGGCTGGACGGGCAGCCCCCGTCCGGCGATCGAACCGCATTCCGCCTGGACGGTGAACTCGGTGCTCGGGCGGCCGGCGTACGGACCCCGGTGCCCGAAGGGCGAGATCGAGAGCAGCACGAGCCCCGGAAAGCGCTCGCAGAGATCGAGATGGTCGAGGACTCGAGGACCGAACGATTCGACGACGAGGTCGGCCCCGCCGACGAGCGGGAGGATCCCTTCCTCGTCCGGCAGACCGACGATGGATCGCTTCGAGGTGTTGAGAAACCGGAAGAGCGCGCCGTCCTCCCCGCGCAGGTCGGCGCCGCTCGCGGACCAGGAGCGAAGAGGGTCGCCCGCGGGCGCTTCCACCTTGATGACGTCGGCGCCGGCATCGGCCAGGAGCTTCGTCGCGTAGGGCCCGGCGATCTCGGTGGAGAAGTCGATGACGCGCAGGCCGCGCAGTCCGCACTTCACGCGGGCGCCCTCCGCGGCGGGTGGGGCGGCATCGACCGGGGGTGGGCCATGCGGGGCTCATACGGGATTCGCGGGCAAGAGGCACGGCGCTCAGTCACCGAGCCAGCGTGGCAGGGCGAGGGAGAGTGCGGGAACGAAGGTCACCAGGAGCAGGGCGGCGATCATCGCGACGTACATCGGAAGAAGCGAGCGCACGACACTCCGGACGTCCGTTCCGGCGACACCACAGCCGACGAACAGGACGGTGCCGACGGGCGGAGTGCAAAGGCCGATGCAGAGGTTCATCACCATCACGATGCCGAAGTGGACCGGGTCGACGCCGATCTCGGTGACGACCGGCAAGAAGATCGGCGTGAAGATGAGCACCGCCGGCGTCATGTCCATGAAGGTGCCGACCAGGAGGAGGGTGAGATTGATCAGCAGGAGGATCGCCCAGGGACGCTGGCTGGCGCCGAGCACGGCCTCGGCAACCAGGGCCGGGATGCGGTCGTATGCGAGCAGCCACGACAGCCCGACGGACGTGCCGATCAGAAGCATCACGACACCGGTCGTGCACCCCGCATCGCGCAGGACGTTCGGGAGGTCCCCGACGCAGACCTCCCCATAGGCGAGCGCAAGGGCGAGTGCGTAAACGACCGCGATCGCGGACGCCTCGGTAGCGGTGAAGATGCCGGCCACGATCCCGCCCATCACCACGACGAGCAGGCCGAGGCTCGGAAGCGCATCGGCGAGTCGGCGCACGAGGGACACGTCGTCCGATCGCTCGCTCCGTCGGTGCCCCGCCGTCCAGCCGGCCACGGCCATCAGAGCGATGCCGAGCAGGAGGCCCGGTACGTACCCTGCCAGGAAGAGCGCCGCGATCGACGTGCCTCCGCTCGCGAGGGAGTACACGATGAGGATGTTGCTCGGCGGGATCACGAGGCCCGTCGTCGCGGAGGAGATGTTGAGCGCAGCCGTGAAGTCGCGATCGTAGCCTTCGTCGCGCATCGGTCGAGCCATCACGCCGCCGATCGCCGATGCCGCCGCTACGGCAGACCCCGAGAGCGCCCCGAAGAGCATCGACGCGAGCACGTGGACGTGAGCAAGTCCGTTCGACAGCGATCCGAGGAGCGCGCGGCCGAGAGCGATCAGTCGCTTCGCGATTCCTCCCCGGTTCATGAGCTCGCCCGAGAGAACGAAGAAGGGAATCGCGAGGAGGGGGAACGAGTCGAGACTCGTCGCCAGTCGCTGTGCGAGCGTCACGACCGTGGCGTCGGCGGGAAGCCGCAGGCCGAGCGCGACGACGCTCGCCAGCCCGATCGCGAACGCGACCGGGACGCGCAGGGCGAGGAGGGCGACGATCGCGACGACCAGGACGAGCGCACTCGTCATGTCGTGTCCTCCCGCCGGAGCGCGTCGGACCGAAGGAGATCGATCAGGGCGGCGGCCGAGTAGGCCGCGATCGCCACTCCGGACAGGGGCAGGGCCAGATACACCACGCCGAGCGGTATGCCGAGTGCGGCCGAGTGCTGGCCCAGCTCGAAGGAGAGCGCGACCAGCTGGAGGCCCCCGACGATCATGACGCCGCCGGCGAACGCGAGCACGGCGATCTCCGCGACGACGCCGAGCGTCGTGTGCGCGCGTCGAGACAGCCCGCGTGGAAGCAGGTCGACGGCGACGTGCAGCCGCTGCCCCGCGGCGTAGGCGGCGCCGATCAGCCCCGTCCATACGAGCAGGTGGCGCGCGAGCTCGTCGGTGAACGAGCTCGGGCTCCGGAGGACGAACCGCGAGAACACCTGCCATACGACGTTCACGACCGCGGCGCCGACCAAGAAGGCGAGGCCCGCGCCGAGGGCGCGGTCGAGCAAGCGCTTCGCCTCGGTCACGACCCCATGGCCTCGATTCTCCGAAGGATCGGCCCGGTCTCCGGGTCCTTGCGCATGTCGGCGCGAAGCTGGTCGGTCGCGCGCGCGAACGGGCGCTTGTCCGGTCGGACGACTTCGACGCCTCCCGCCGCGACTTCCGCCAGAGCGGCCTCCGTGGCCTCGCGCCACAGCCGTCGCTGAAGAACGACGGACGCGTCGACTGCGGTCTGGAGCCAACCCCGTTGGCGGGCGTCGAGTCGTCCCCAGAGTGGCGTTCCCACGAGAAGAACGTCGGGGACCGAAGTGTGCTCGTCGAGGCTCAGGTAGCGCGCCACCTCGAAGTGCCGAGCGAGATGGAACGACGGCGGGTTGTTCTCGGCGCCGTCGACCACGCCTTGTTGGAGCGCGGTGTACAGCTCGCCCCAGGCGATCGGAGCCGCGGCGCCGCCGAGCGCGCGGACGAGCGCCATCGCGCTCGGGCTCTCCTGCGTTCGGATCTTCAGGCCGACGAGGTCGGCCGGTTCGTGGATCGCGCGGTCGCGCGTGTAGAAGCTCCGGCTGCCGGCGTCGTAGAATCCGAGCCCGCGCAGTCGCCGCGGTACGGACGAGCGCAGAATCTCCCGTCCGACGTCCCCGTCGAGAACCGCGACCCGATGTGCGTCGCTACCGAACACGTACGGAGCGGACAGGACGCGATACGCCGGCGCGAAGTTCTCGAGCACTGCCGCCGAGACCTTCGTCATGCCGAGGCTCCCGATCTGCAGGAGTTCGAGGCATTCGCGCTCGCTGCCGAGCTGCTCGCTGGGATAGATCTCGAGCGTCATCGTGCCGCCCGATTCCTGGTCGAGGACGCGACCCATCTCGACCATCGCGCGGTGGACGGGGTGGCCCGGATCGAGGCCGTGGGCGAGCGTGATCCGGAGGTCTCGGTGCGCGTCGCTGCACCCCGCGAGGAGCAGGACGGTCGTCACCCAGAGCGGAGCTTTGGCCTTCGCGGACCGCACGGCGCATCGAGCCATACCTCCGAACCGCCTTCATGGACAGGCTGGAGGGTCCCCTTCTCGTCGAGCTCTTCGTAGAATTCGCGCAAGACGTCGAAGGCGAGCTTGTGCCGCCCGTCGTCGTCGACGAGTCCCTTTCGGTTCCGGTAGTCCTGGACGCCCTGGTACATGCGCAGCGGCGATCGGAAGTCCTTCAGGAGCCACGGGCTCGCTCCTGCGAGTCCTTCCTGGTTCCGGAAGAGCTCGATCTGCTTGCGATAGACCAGCGCCTGGTACTCCTCGGAGAACACGGCGAGGCGCTCTTCGGGGACGCGCATGCCCAGCCTCGCACCCGCCCCCGTCTCGCTGATGACGAGTGGCTTCGTGCCCGGATGCTCGAGTCGAATCCGGTCGATGTGATCGATCATCACGCGGCGGGCGTGGTGGCTCGAGAACGGGGTGAGCGCCGCGATGGCGCCCGAGTAGTACCAGCCGAAGTACTCGTTCAAGGCAGGGACGTCGACGATCTCGTAGAGGGGATCATGCATGGGGTAGATCCACTCGCCGGTTTCGATCCCCAAGAGGGCGGGTAGGTAGTGCCCGCGCACGAACTCGCCCAGCTCGGCCGGGTCGGTGACGAGCGCGGCCGTGACCAGGCGCGTGTCGTCGAGTGCGCGAACGTGGCTCGCGAGCTCCCGAAGGAAGCGATTGCGGTCTTCGCCGACCGGCGTCTCGTTGCCGATGCCCCACAGGCCGATCGAGGCGCGGTTGTAGTCGCGCTCGATCATCTCGCTCATCTGATTCTCGGCCTTCTCGAGAGTGACCGGATCGTCGAAGGCGACCGCCCAGTAGACGGGAATCTCCGCCCATACGAGGAGGCCCATCTCGTCGGCCTGGCGCAGCGTGTGCTGGCTGTGCGTGTAGTGAGCGAGGCGGACGAAGTTCGCTCCGAGGTCCTTGGCGTGTCGTAGGAGCTCGTTTGCCTGCGCGCGATCGCGTATCCGGCCGCCTCCGCGCAGGGCTTCGTCGTGCACGGAGATGCCTCGAAGGAAGATCGGCTCGCCGTTCAGGAGGAGCTCGTGGCCGTGCGTCTCGATCGTTCGGAAGCCGACCGTGTCGACGACGCCGGGACCGGTCGTGGCCGAGACGTGCACGTCGTAGAGCTTCGGTGCGTCGGGCGACCATCGTGTCGGCGACGCGGCGATGCGGGCCTCGCCGCGCCCGTTCGCATCGGTGTCGACGTGGACATCGACACCGAGCTCCGGAATCGAGACGCGGGCGCCCCGCGCGCGTCCGGGGCCGGCGAGCGCAACGCGTGCCCGGATCCGGGTGGGGTCGTCCGGGGCGAGACTCACCTCGTGCGCGCGCACGTGCGTCTCGGGCACGTCGACCAGGAGGACGTCACGCGTGAGACCGCCGTAGTTCAGCCAGTCGGTGAGGGGTGTGGGGACGTCGCCTTCGAGCATGGTGCTGTCGACCCGCACGACGAGGACGTTCTCACCCGTTCGGAGCCGGTCTGTGACGTCCCAGTTGAAGGGGGTGAAGCCACCGACGTGTCGGCCGACGAGCTTTCCGTTCAAGTAGACCTGCGCGTCGTAGTTCGCCGCACCGAACCAGAGGAACGTTCTCTGCGCCTCCGGCGTCTCGTGCTCGAAGGCCCGCTTGTACCAGACGACACCCTGGTAGAAGACGAGGCGGGGATCCTGGCTGTTCCAGTCGCCGGGAACCGCGAGTTCGAGGCCGTTCTCGAACGAGAACTCCGCGAGGTCGCTCGGCGTTCGCGGCTCTTGCGCCCGCGGAGCGATTCCGCCCAGATCGCCCCGGCCGTACGGGTCGATCACCGCCGGCCAACGGCCGCCCAGGCTCGTGGGTTGGCGGGCGTACACGTCCTGGAGCGTTGGGTCGCCCGTATGCGCACCGCGCTCCGCAACGGAGCGGTAGTAGTCGACGACCTGCTTGGCTTCCTGGGGCCAGTCGCCGAACCACACCCACCCGGTGATGCCGAGGAGGGCGATCCCCAACACGAGCGACGCGACTCCGATCGCGGCGAGGAGCGCGCTCTTCATGGGAGCGCCGCTATCGCTAAAGTCGGCCGTGGGCAACCGTTCGCGAGGGTGCCCCTCTCGGCGCCGCTCCAGCGGCGCTCAGAGCGCGGAGCCGCGACGGCGCAGAACGAAGAGGGCGCCGGCGGCGAGCAACAGAGCAGCGAGGCCGGCCTGCGACCATGGCGACGTCGCGGGAACCGGCGGCGGCGGGGGCGGCTCCACGGTCACGACCAACGACGAGAGCGTCGCACCGTCACCGGTCGGGCTGCTGTTGCCGTTCACGGCGTTGCCCCACACGTCGAGGGTCGCGGGACCGCCGACGCCGGGCGCCTCCCAGACGAAGCTGAAGCGGACCTCGCCGCCCGCGCCGGTCTTCGTCGCCGAGTGCGTGATGGCGTTGTTGCCGAAGCCGCTCGGCACGACCTTGGTGCCCGTGGCGTCCGGCCCTCCGAGGGTCAGCTCGCCGTCGGCAGAAGACGCCGAGAACCCGCCGTCGAGCTGTCCCGGCGGGGAGGTAATGATGAACTCGTAGATGTTGCTCGAGTTGGCGGCGACCGTCGTCGGGCCGTTCAGCGTGACCACGGGCAGCGTGCCGGGACTTCCGCCGTGGCAGATCCCGGACATGCAGCCGCCCGGGCCGACGCCGCTCGAGAACGCGCCAGCGTCCCCGGGGGCCAGCGACGCGACCAGCGAGAAGGAGAGGGCGATGGCGAGAGTGCGGGGCGTCATGGGCATGGGTCTCCTGTCGGGGCTTCGCTCGAGCGCGAACTCGAAGGGCTTTACCTGATGGCGCACCCTGTAGGGAACCCCCAATCTCGGCGCCCACGCGCTCACTTTCTCGCACGACGGCCGATGCGTAGAACTATTCGCATGTCGTCTCCGAGCCGCTTCGCCACGATCGCCGTGATTCTCTGCCTGGGCCTGCCGCTCGCCGCCGGGTTCGCCGGTGCTGGGCCGGAGGACGCGTCACCCGCGGGGGAAGGGCACGAGGACGGGCTCCGCATCACGTACCCGCTCGACGGCGCGCTCTTCCCGCCGGAGATCGTCGCGCCCACCTTCTCGTGGGCGGATCCGACGGCGGCCCCGGGGGCGGGGTGGAGCCTCGTCGTTCGCGACGACGCGGGGGAAGAGATCGCGTCGGCGTCGGTCGACGAGCCCCGCTGGCGCCCGTCGGAGGAGACCTGGGCCGAGATCAAACGCCGGAGCCACGAGCGGGACGCCGAGGTCACGGTGTCGGCGCCGGAGGACCGGTCGGCGCGCATCCACATCCGCACCTCGAAGGACGAGGTCGGCGACGCGTTGTTCTATCGGGAGGTCCCGCTCCCGTTCATCGAGGCGGTTCGCGACCCGTCGCGAATCCGGTGGCGCTTCGGCACGATCGACATGGTCGACGGCCCGCCCATCGTCCTCAAGGACCTGCCGGTCTGCGGAAACTGCCACTCCTTCGCGGACGACGGGAGCGTGCTCGGCCTCGACGTCGACTACGGGAACGACAAGGGCGGCTATGGCCTCATGCCGGTGTCGTCGCACATGGTGATGAACGACGACAGCATCATCACGTGGGCCGACTACGAGCGAGACGACGGAGAGGTGACGTTCGGTCTTCTCTCCCGAGTGTCCCCCACCGGACGCTACGTGATCAGCACCGTGAAGGATCGTTCGGTCTTCGTCGCGATGCCGGACCTGATGATCTCGCAGCTCTTCTTCCCCATCAAGGGGATCCTCGTCGTATACGATCGCGAAACGGGGGAGTTCTTCTCGCTCCCGGGCGCCGACGATCCCGAGTACGTCCAGACGAACCCGGTATGGAGCCCCGACGGCAAGGAG
>JAUIFY010000066.1 GCA_030430245.1 bacterium
TCAAGCCCAACCCGCAGCAGCCGCGGCAGTACTTCGATCCCGATACGCTCGCCGAGCTCGCGGAGTCGATCAAAGCGCGTGGTCTGCTGCAGCCGGTCATCGTCCGGCGCGACGAGGATGGCGGCTACACCTTGATCGCGGGCGAGCGGCGCTTGCGTGCCGCCGAGCTCGCGGGCGTCGGTCTGGTTCCGGCGATCCTGAGCAATCACGATCTTCTCGAGGTCGCTCTCGAGGAGAACATCCAACGGCAGGATCTGAACGCGCTCGAGGAAGCCGAAGCACTCGCGATCCTGGCCTCCGAGCGGGGCCAGTCCCACGCCGAGATTGCCCAGGTGATCCACAAGAGCCGCCCGTACGTCTCGAACACGCTGACGCTCACGCGACTCCCGGACGACATCAAGCGCGAGTACCTCGACGATGGTGCGACCGTCCCACGCGAGATCATGATCAGCGTGGCGCGACAGGAGTCGCCCGACGAGATGCGCGCTCTCTGGAAGCGCGTGAAGCTCGGGACGCTCTCGGTGCGGCGGTTCCGGCAGCGGTCGGAGTCGAAGCGTGCCGTCGTGCCCGTCGGCCAGGTGCTGAAGAGCAGCCGGAAGCTCGGTCGTGCGATTCGACAGCTTCAGGGCGTCGGATCTCTGGAGGAGGCCCAGGCGAAGACCTTGCGTCGCTCCCTGCTGCGCGCGCGGAAGGCGATCGACCGCGTTCTCGCCGAGCTGCCCGAGGCCGAGAAGGAGGCGAAGCCGCGGCCCCGGACGCTCGTGGCCGTCCGCGGCTAGCGTTCCGATCCAGAGAGTCGCCGGTCGGGCGTCGAGGCCGGGAAAAAACTCTCGGTACCGCTCAAGTTGTGGCTCCGCGCGCCGATTTTGCGGGCGAGGGTCCATTTTTCCCGGGGAACCCCTGTGGAGACAGCTCGGCAATCGGGCTACACCGGAGTACGCAGCGGGAGGCGAACGCCGATGAAGACAGCGGTCAGAGCGGTGGTGTGGATGGTGGTGGGTCTGATGCCCGCGATGGCCCTGGGCCAGACCGGTCCGCAGCCCGGGACGTGGGAGTGCGAGGGTCAGAGCGATCAGCGACCCTACGTGTGCGACATCGGCGCTGCGAAGCCGCTCTCCATGGTGAGCTTCGTCCAGCTTCTACAGGACGACGCGACGATCCGCGGGACGGTGGCCCGCATCGGGATGCCCGACGCGGCCGAGCTGCAGCGAGTTCTCGTGAACGATCCGTGGGTGAGCTACGAGGTCCGGACCTACTATCGCGACTACGATCGGATGTACGTGTACGGTCGCGCCTTCATCCTGGGCAACCCGCAAGTCTCCATGCTGCGCCACGAGGGACCGATCCCCGCGACCTGGCTCGCGAGCCGCGCACCGATCGATGCCGATGCGGAAGCGCTTCGGGCGGAGGAGGCCGCGGCGCGCGCCGAGGCGGTCGCCGATCGAGCCGAGCGGCTCGCGGATCGCGCGGAAGCCATCGCCGACGCGATGGCCGCGGACTTCCCGCGCCGTCTGCAGAAGAACTGACGCCGAGCGCCATGCGCGCGCTGGTCTGGGACGGATCCGAGCTCCGCTACGTCGACGACGTTCCCGTCCCGAAGCGTCGAGAGGATTCGGCTCTGGTGCGGGTGCACCTCGCCGGGATCTGTTCGACCGACCTGCAGATCCTCCAGGGCTACATGGGATTTCGAGGAATCCTCGGCCACGAGTTCGTGGGCCGCGTCGTCGACGGCCCCGACGGCTGGAAGGACCAGCGGGTCGTGGGTGAGATCAACTTCGCCTGCGGTCGGTGCGAAACCTGCGCGGCCGGTCGCCCGCGGCACTGCCCGACGCGAACGGTTCTCGGAATCCAGGGTGCCGATGGTGCGTTCGCCGACCTGGTGCGTATCCCATTGGCGAACCTGCACCGGGTCCCCGACGAGGTGAGTGAGCAGACCGCGGTGTTCGCGGAGCCACTGGCGGCGGCCTACGAGGCGGAGCACCAGACACGCGACCTGGCCGGCGGCCGCTCGACCGTGCTCGGCGCGGGCAAGCTGGGTCTCCTCGTGGCTCAGGTTCTCGCGGCCCGCGGCGACGACGTCGAGGTCGTCTGTCGGAGCGCCCGGACGCGGAAGCGGGTCGATGCGCTCGGGCTCGCGCCCGTGGACCTGCGCTCGGCGGGACGGGGCCGAGATCTGGTGGTCGAGGCGACCGGGGCGGTCGAGGGTCTGACCGTCGCGCTCTCTCTCGTCCGGCCGCTCGGCACCATCGTGGCCAAGTCGACCGTCGCCGCGCACCACTCTCTGGACCTCTCACCGGTCGTGATCCACGAGATCTCGTTGATCGGCTCCCGGTGCGGGCCGTTCGAGCCGGCCTTGGAGGCGCTGCGGACCCGAGCCGTGTCCGTCGCGCCGCTGCTCGAGGAGATCTATCCCCTCGAGCGGGGAGTCGAGGCCCTCGAGGCGGCTTCGCGCCCCGGGGCTCTCAAACTCCTTCTCGAAGCGGACGCCTGAGAGATCAGGCGGACTTGCGCATCGATCGGTCGCGGAGCGAGATCGAGTGGCGCTTGCCGTTCACCCGCCGGAACGGGAAGCGATACATTGCGCGACCGCCCTGCTCGCGCTGCGTGCGCCATTCCTCGAGTCCCTTGCGAAGCGTTTCAGGCTCGAAACGAAGAGCCGCACAGATGTTCTCGAACGAGTACGGCCAGCTCGTATCCGTCGACTTGATCCAGCTCTCGGCCTCCTCGAAGAGTCGACGATTTCGCCGACCGGGCTCGGAGGCGTAGCGCTGGTACGTCGCCACGGCGTCTTCCATCACGGCCAGCATCAGCCGGATCTCCGGCTGGTCCGTGCGCTCCATCTGCACGCGATCGCGGTGCTGGTCCGGAGTGATGAGATCGGGTTCGAACAGCCGGGTGACGGCGTCCTCTTGTATTACCTGCGCGCCTTCCATAGAGCCTCCAGTGGGTTTGGCCTGTTGATCACGCAAGTCCTGTGCCGGGGCGGCCCTGTAATTTCGGGCCCGTCGGGACGCCGGCTCCCCTTTGGGTGTCGGGGTTCTTGACATATCCTGGGATTGCGACATCAGACCTCCCCTCACTACGCATGGCCGACAAACCGAAGAAGCCGATTCTGCCGACCTTGACTCGCCTGGCCGCCGACTCGCTTGTGGAAACTATCGACGGACCGGTCGAGATCGTTAAGCTCGTGGGCAAGGTCATGCCGGTGCTGACGCGATTCCCCGATGGACGGGTCGGCTTCCGCATGATGACCCAGATCCGCGAGCTCGAGTCGGATGCGGAGCTGCTGCGACTGACCAACGCCGACGGGCAGATGATCCGGGTCGGCGTCGACCACGTCTTCGTCCGGGCCGGCGGGGAGGAGGTCCGCGCAGGCGATCTCACCGAGGGCGACGAGCTCGAATCCGGCTGGACCTATCCCGCAGGGTACGAGCTGCCGGACGCCGAGGAGTACGCCGCAGACGTCCGCGGCAAGCCGTGGAGCACGCCGGTCGTCGTTCGCAGCATCGAGTCGGGCGAACGCGGCCCCCTCTACGGCTTCAGCGTGAAGGAGACGAAGAGCTACTTCCTCACGTTCGGTGCGCAGTCGCGCGCACAGGAGTAGAGCTCTTCGCACCATGACGGGCAGGACCGTCACACACCGCGCGTGGTGGGGCGTCGTCCGTGTGGTGTTCCTTCTGTCCATGGGCCCCGCCGTCGCTGCGGCGGAGACCGTGCTGGATCACGGAGGAGTCTGCGACGGCGTGGCCGACGACCGAGCGGCGTTTCTCGCCATGCTCGCGGACCGGGGCGAGATCGTGGTGCCGGGCCATCGTAGCTGCCGCCTCGGCCGGGACGTCGTGATCCGCCGCGACGCCGCGCGCGTGCGCTGCCAACCCGGTGGCGGGATTCGCTTCGACGGCTCTTTCGAGGAGGCCGGCATCCTGATCGCCGGTGCGGCCGGTGTCGAGATCGAGGGTTGTCGTTTCGACCTCGCGGCGCGCACGGCCGTGCCCGCAATCGCCTCCGATGACCTGTGCGGCCTCACCGAGGGCACGTGTCGTGGTGGATCGAACGACGGCGGCTCGTGCGGGCGCCCCGCGGAATGTCCCGAAGGAGTCTGCGAGGCGGGTGCCGAGGCCGACGGGCGCTGTCGGGGAGGCGACCGCGATGGGCGCCGTTGCTCGTCGAGCTCGGATTGTGCCGGAGACGGCGCGATCTGCGAGCACCTGAACTCCTGCTGGAGCCAGCGCGGCGCGGACGTCGTCGACAACGAGATCGGGAATCTGCCGGACGCAGCCTTCGCCGCCATCCGAATCCTGGGTGCCACGGAAGGCCCCGCCGCTCGGATTCACGGCAATCGGATCGAGTGCCCTCCGGGGGCGGGTGAGGCACTCACGGGGATCGTCGCCAGCAGCGGCACGGTCAGCGACAACGTGATCCGGGAGTGTCCCGTCGGGATTCGCGCGGCGCCGCTCAACGCGGCCGCCTTCGTTCGCGGCAACACGGTCCTGGTCTCCGGCAGCTTCGGCGGCGCGACGGGAATCTCGGTGCGCGAGAGTCTGACCTCGACGGCGAGCGTGAGCGGCAATCACGTGCGCATGGCGGCCCCGGGTGGCGTCGGAATCGTTGCCGATCAAGGCACGGTCGACGGAAACTCGGTTCTGCTGAGTGCGGACGACACGATCGGCATCGTGGCGGCAGGCCTCGTCTCGGCGAATCGGATCCGTCCCGCCAAGGGTTCGAAACCGTCTCGTGCCGTCGGGATCGCGACCGTCGACGGCTTCGGCACGGTCGAGGCGAACACGATCGCGGGCCTCGCGTGGGGTATCGTGCCGCGCGGTGGCGGTCCGGGGAATTCGACGCGCGCCGGGCCCGGACGGATCAACAAGCGGGTGGTGGGAAACGAGATCACCTCGACCGCCAGCGGGATCGTCGCGATCACCGGTTGGCACCTCGTCGGGAACACGGTCAACTGGATTCCCTCGCCGGAGGAGCCCGGCGGCTCCGCGGCGGCGATCTGGATCGGGGATCCGCGCACCGACGACTTCGGGCAGCACGGTTGCACCGAGCACAGCCTCATCTCGTCCAACAACCTCCACACCGATCAGGACGACGTCTTCCTCGTCGCCGTGACGCCGGTCGGGATGCGCTGTCGGGAGTCGATGCGCCCATGCCGCGCGTCGGACGGAGGACCCGACGTGTGCGAGGACGCCGCCGGAGATCGTTGCGAGCCCGTTCGCTGCGAGGGAATCGACATCGTGGCCAACCAGTTCATCCGTCGGGCCGCGGGACCGGCCAGCATCGACCTCGGCCGCGGCACCCCGATCCGCCCGATCTACGGGTCGCAAGGCCCGCTCGTGGGAATCGTCGGGATCACCGGCAACATGGCCCTCACGCCCGGAGCCGATGGCTTCGTGGCCTTCTCCGACGATGTCTCCCGCTACGCGATCGGGTCGGTCGACATCGCGAACAACACGGTTCGCGGGACGCGCCTCGTGGGGCCGCCGCCGCCCTGATCCGGCCGCCGCGTTCGGGCGCTCAGCGGGCGGTGTCGAGGGCCCGGTGCGCGTATCGCGCGAGCATGTCGGCTTCGAGGTTCACGAGGTCCCCCGCCGCACGGTTGCCCAGAGTGGTCACCTCGAGCGTGTGCGGGATGAGGGCGATCGAGAAGCGATTCCCCTCGGGTTCGCACACGGTGAGGCTGATGCCGTCGACCGCCACAGAGCCCTTGTCCGCGACGTACCGCCCGAACTCGGGCGGATGGGAGATGGTGAGGCGCTGTCCCTCGCCCTCGGGCTCGAACGAGACGATCGTGCCCACCGTGTCGACGTGCCCGAAGACGAAGTGCCCGCTGATGCGGTCGCCGACTCGGAGGGATCGCTCGAGATTCAGGCGAGCCCCCGGCACGAGGCCGCCCAGTGTGGACCGTTGGAGCGTCTCCAGGCTGAGGTCCGCGACGAAACCGCTCTCGGTGACGGTGCGGACCGTCAAGCATACGCCGTTGGTCGCGATGCTCTCCCCCAGGACGAGCTCTGCCGGGTCGAGCCCGCCTTCCACCGTGAGGACCGCGTCGTCGCCGCGGCGCTCGAACGCCGCGACGTGGCCGAGTGCTTCGATGATGCCCGAGAACATCAGTCGGCCTCGTGACCGTTCTTGCAGACCCGCGCCCCATCCTTCTCCTCGAGCGGATCCCCGCACGTCGGGCACGAAGCCTTCGCGCGCATCTTCGCGAGCAGCTCCTTCTCGCGATCGGCGAAGTACTTGTCCTCGCGCGCGTGCTCGAGATCCCGCAGCTTGTCGCCGAAGCGATCCTTCTGATCGTTTCCCATCGTCTCGTCTGTGCCTCCGGCCTCCGCGCGTCGAGCCGACGACGACTCGACGCCTGGGACGCAGCTCGGGTTCGCCTCGTGCACGATTCCGGCCCCAGTCGAGCGCCGGTCAACCGGCAGCAGTCAAGCGGCAGTCAAGCGCTGGACGGCGGCGGAGACGGCTCGGGCGGCTCCGCGCCCTCGATGTTCCCGTTCGTCGGGTAGAGCCGGTTCGCGACGAGTGGATTGGACGCGAGCAAGGGGAGGCCGACTCCGGTGACGACGACCCCGACGGCGATCCACTCGAAGAAGCCGTTCAGGATCCCCATGAGCACCATCACGAGCCCCCAGGCCGAGATCGCGACCGAGGCGATGAATCGGATCGTCGTGGACACGCCTTGCGCCTAGCACGGCCCGCGACCACATTCACGCCGACCGACGCGGCGCGGACCCGGAGCCATGCTCGTCGCGGGCGGTTGTCAGGCGCCGGATCGTGCTTATCTTCCTGGTCGTCCGGGGTGTCGAAGTCCCGGCAGACAAGGAGAAATCACGAATATGGATCTGCAACGCCTGACCGAGAAGTCGCAGGAAGCTCTCCGTACGGCCCAGGGCGTCGCCAGCCGGCGAGGCCACCAGGGCGTGGACGTGGAGCACGTCCTCGCGGCGCTTCTCGAGGACGAGAGCGGCCTTGCGGGTCGCGTGTTGCAGAAGGCCGGCGCCGACGAGAAGGCGGTTCGCGACTCGGTGGAGCGCGCACTCGAGAAGCTGCCGCAGGTCAGTGGGTCCGGGCACAACCCGGACCAAGTCTACGTGACCCAGCGGCTCGCTCGCCTGCTGGAGAAGGCCGAGGGGGAGGCCAAGGGCCTCAAAGACGACTACGTCAGCGTCGAGCATCTCCTGCTCGCGATGATGGAGGGCGACGGCGCCGCGCACGATGCGCTGAAGGCGGCGGGCCTGGATCGTTCGAGCCTCCTGCAGGCGCTTCAGAGCGTCCGCGGGAACCAGCGCGTCACGAGCCAGAACCCGGAGGCGACCTACGAGGCGCTCGAGAAGTTCGGTCGCGATCTGACCAAGCTCGCCGAGACCGGCAAGCTCGACCCGGTCATTGGCCGCGACGACGAGATCCGTCGCGTCATCCAGGTGCTCTCGCGCCGGACCAAGAACAACCCGGTGCTCATCGGTGAGCCGGGCGTCGGCAAGACGGCCATCGCGGAAGGCCTCGCCCAGCGCATCGCGAGCGGCGACGTGCCCGAAGGGCTGAAGGGTCGCCGCGTCGTCGCGCTCGACATGGGCGCGCTCGTCGCCGGTGCGAAGTTCCGCGGCGAGTTCGAGGAGCGCCTGAAGGCGGTTCTCAAGGAAGTGCAGTCGTCCGAGGGAGAGATCGTTCTCTTCATCGACGAGCTCCACACCGTCGTCGGCGCGGGTGCCGCCGAGGGGTCGATGGACGCCTCGAATCTCCTGAAGCCACTTCTCGCACGCGGAGAGCTCCACTGCATCGGCGCGACGACCCTCGACGAATACCGGAAGTACATCGAGAAGGACGCCGCGCTCGAGCGACGCTTTCAGCCGGTCATGGTCGATCAGCCGTCCGTCGAGGACACGATTTCGATCCTGCGCGGACTGCGCGAGCGCTACGAGGTCCACCACAAGGTGCGCATCAAGGATGCCGCGCTGGTCAACGCCGCGGTGCTCTCGAATCGCTACATCACCGATCGATTCCTGCCGGACAAGGCCATCGATCTGGTCGACGAAGCGGCGGCACGGCTCCGGACGGAGATCGACTCGATGCCGGCCGAGCTCGACGAGGTCACGCGGCGGGTCCTGCAGCTCGAGATCGAGCGAGAGGCGCTCCGCAAGGAGACGGACTCGGCCTCTCGGGATCGGCTCGAGCGTCTGGAGAAGGAGCTCGCGGATCTCAAGGAGCAGGAGACGACGCTTCGGGCCCAGTGGGAGACCGAGAAGGGCGCCCTGGGCGGTGTCGCCGAGCACCAGAAGGAGCTCGAGGCGGCGCGCCTGGAGCTCGAAAAGGTGTCGCGCCCCGGGCTCGAGTACGACCCGGCTCGGGCGAGCGAGCTTCAGTACAGCGTGATCCCGGACCTCGAGAAGAAGATCGAGGCGGGCGAGTCCGGTGAGGAAGGCGGCGCGCGCCTGATCAAGGATCACGTGGACGGAGAAGACATCGCCGAGGTGGTCGCCCGCTGGACGGGCGTGCCGGTCTCGAAGCTCATGGAAGGCGAGGCCCAGAAGCTCCTGAACCTCGAATCCCACCTGCACGAGCGGGTCGTCGGTCAGGACGAAGCGGTGGTCGCGGTCGCGGACGCCGTGGTTCGAGCGCGATCCGGGCTCGGAGATCCGCAACGTCCGGTCGGCTCGTTCCTGTTCCTCGGCCCGACCGGAGTCGGCAAGACCGAGCTCGCTCGGGCTCTCGCGAACTTCCTGTTCGACGACGAGCAGGCGATGGTCCGGATCGACATGTCCGAGTACATGGAGAAGCACTCCGTGTCGCGACTGGTCGGCGCCCCTCCGGGATACGTCGGATACGACGAGGGTGGTCAGCTGACCGAAGCCGTGCGGCGACGCCCATTCTCGGTCGTGCTCTTCGACGAGATCGAGAAGGCGCACCCCGACGTGTTCAACGCCCTGCTCCAGGTTCTCGACGACGGTCGACTGACCGACGGCCAGGGCCGCACCGTCGACTTCAAGAACGTCGTGCTGATCATGACGTCGAACGTCGGAAGCGACCTGATCCTCTCGCACGGTCCGGCGATGTCCGACCGGAGCTCGGCCGAGTACTCGAGCATGAAGGAAGAGGTTCTGAATGCGCTTCGGGCGACCTTCCGCCCGGAGTTCCTGAACCGGATCGACGATACTGTCGTCTTCCACGGGCTCAAGAAGGAAGACCTCGAGCGCATCGTCGAGATCCAGCTCGAGCGGATCCGCGCCCGGCTGGCGGAACGTCAGATCAACCTGGAGCTCACGCCGGCTGCGCTCACCCACTTCGCGGAGGTCGGGTACGATCCGGTCTACGGCGCGCGTCCACTCAAGCGGCTCCTGCAGCGGGAGATCGAGACGAATCTCGCCCGGAGGATCCTCGCCGGCGAGGTCACGGACCGCTCGGTCGTGAAGGTCGACTGGAACGGCACGGAGCTCATGTTCGACACGTCACCTCTCGAAGCGGCTGCATAGGATCCACGCACATCCGGCACTCCTGCGGACCGCCTTGGATTGACAGGCGCCAAGCCGCCGCACTATCAAGGGGATCCGTCAGGAGGCCGGATGGACGCACGGACCAAGATCCTCGAGACGGCCACCCGGCTGTTCGCCACCCATGGCTACGACAGCACGTCGCTCTCGCTCGTCGCGAAGGACGCCAGTGTCAGCAAGGCGCTGATCTTCTGGCACTTCGAAAACAAGGAGAACCTGTACGAGGCCGTTCTCGCACGGACGATCGAGCCCTACCGGATCGAGCCCGAGCGCATCGCGGACAAGAGCGTGCCGGATCAGGTCGAGCACCTGATCGATCTCTACTACGGGTTCATCACGGAGAACGTCCACTCCGTGCGGTTCTTCCTGAGCTTGTTCCTTCGGGACGACAAGCGCCCCGACGACTTCTTCACCCGCGTCCTGGATCTCTACAAACACTACCGCGAGCTCGTGGCCGGGGCGCTGCGGGCGGGACAGCAGTCGGGCACGCTCTCGGCGGAGATCGATGCCGAGGCCCACGCGGCGCTCATCCTGAGCAGCTTGAACGGGATCCTGGTACAGGCGCTCACCGGCGAGCAGGACACGGCTTCTCCCGAGCGGCTCGTGCGCGAGCTCAAGGCCAGTTTGGTTGACAGGCTGAGGGTGCAGTGAGACCGTGACGGCGCGGTGAGTCCGCGTGCGTCAAGATCCAGTGTCGATCCGATGCGCGACTGGGTGCGTCGGATGGCCGACCAGGCCCAACAAAAGGTCGAGGCTCGGCCGCGCGTGCCGGGGCGCGGGAATCGCGAGAAGGTCCTCTTCGAGCAGCGCGCGCAGCACGTCAAGGGGCTCTACCAGCGTCTGGAGATGCTGTCGCAGGCCGTCAACCAGGAAGCCTCCGGCACCCCGATCACCACGCAGAGAACCCTCAAGAGCAAGAATCTCGGCGGTATCGACGTGCCGGACAGCGGCCGGCTCGTCCTCAAGTTTCTCGATCGTCGCATCGAAGTCGTCGTGAACCCACTTCAGAGCGTCGGCGGAAGACCCGCCCCGATCGGCGAGGTCGCGACGGCCTCGGTGATCCTCTACGACGCCGACGATCCGAGCGGCGCGGATTGGTATGACATCGTACTCCGCGAGGACGGTTGGCACCGTCGCACGGACAGCGGCAAGGTCGGTGCGCCGGCCCTGACGGAGAAGGATCTGAAGCGTCTGATCGAGTGGCTTCTGCTCTGACTCGATCAGCCCGGCTTCCGGCTCGTCGCCTGCATGTAGAACGAGAGCCCCGTGTAGTAGATCGGGTAGAAGAGAGAGGCCGCGGCGATCGTGGTCGCGCGCTCGGGAAGAGCGACCAGGGTCATCAGACCCAAGACCGACCACACGAGTCCGAGCACGATCGTGAGCGGACGGAGAAAGACCGTTCGGGTGGGATAGACGAAGCGCAGGGGCGCGAACACCATTGCTGCCAGTGCGCCGACGACCAGGGCGCCCAGCCCGGGGCCGACGTCGAACACGTACATGTAGAACGCGACGATGTTCCAGTAGCTCGGGAAGCCGGTGAAGAAGTGATCGGGTGTCTTCGCGTCGGTGTGGCAGAAGCGGTAGGCGGAGGCTAGCAGGGCGCCGCCACCGGCGGCGTAGCCGAGGGGACCGGCGAGAAGGCCGAACTGCAACATCAAGAACACCGGGACGACGACGAAGTTCAGGTAGTCGACGATGTCGTCGAGCTCGGCGCCGTTGTACTCGGGCACGACTTCCTTGACGCCCACCTTGCGTGCGAGCGCGCCGTCGCTGGCGTCGATCGCGAGGGCCGCGGCGAGCCACAGGAAGGCTTCCTGCGCATCTCCTCGAGCGCCGGCGAGCAGGGCGAAGACGCCGACGACCGATCCGAGCGCGGTGTAGAGGTGGACCGCCCACCCCGCGACGCGCCGTCGGCGGGCAATCATCCGCTCGTCTCCGGGATCGCGAGCGGGGAGATGGTGGGCTCGAAGAGCACCTGCACGCTGTTGCCGTCGGGGTCGGCGACGTAGCACGAAACGCTCGCGTCGCGGTGGGTCTTCGTCGCCTGGAGGACCTCGACACCGGCGCGGGTGAGTTCCGCTTCCGCTCGGCGAACCTCGTCTCCGCTCCCGACGATGACGCCGAGGTGGTCGAGCGGTCCGATCTCGCGAGAGACGTCGTCGGCGCGGTGGAGGGCGAGGTTGTCGCACCCCGTGCTGAGGTAGACGTTGTCCGGATCCGGCTGCCACACCACCCGGAAGCCCAGCAGGTCTCGGTAGAACCAGAGGGCTCGGTCGAGGTCGCGGACACGGAGAGCGAGGTGACGCATCCCGAGATTCTTCAGTGCGGGCTTGGTCTCAGGCATCGACAGTCGCCTTCTATAGCACGGATCCCCGCGGGTGGGATTCTCGCGGGTGGCCGCGGTGCGGAGACCCTCGCGTCAGTATGGCCAGAGGCGAGTGATGCTTCCGTTGTCGGGTGATGCGACGACCACCGATCCGTCCGGTCCGACCGCGATCGGTAGGGGGAGAGGGCGCTCGCTTCGCGGTATGCTCAGAACCAGGCCTTCGATCACGCGTCGCACCGTGCCGTCGGGGGAGCGCATCGCGACCGTGCCCTTGCCCTCCTCGGCGATGTAGAGCGGCTGGCCTCGCGCCGTCGCGAGTCCGGCCGGTCCGACCAAGCCGCTCGCGAGCACCGTGGGCGCTTCTTCTGCGCGGAGGCGCAGCACGCGGCCACCCGAGGGCTCGGCCGTGAGGATCCGCTCACCCCGGGTCGCGAGTGGGACGGGCGACATGAGGCCCGAGGCGATCGTGAACGGGATCGCGCCGATGCCGAGCTTGACGACGCGACCGGCTCCCGTTTCCGCGATCACCAGGTCGCCCGTGAGCGTTCGAAGGACGCTCGTGGGCCAGTCGAGGCCCGACGCGATCCGCGTCGACTCACCGCGTCCGATGTCGACCTGGTGAAGCTCGCCCTCCTCCGGTGCGGTCACCCAGACGAGACCCGAGGGGCCACCGGCGAGACCGACGGGCGGGGGCATGCCATCGAAGCGCGCGAGAACGAGGAGCTCGATGCCTCCATCGCGAACGCGCTTGATCGACGTGCGGTCGGTGACGAGCAGATCCGCACCGGAGAAAATGATCGCGGTCGGGACGACCAGTCCGCTGGGCACGAGAACGCGGCCGCCACTCGGCCACGGCTTGAACGCGCGGAGAGAGCCGGTGGCCGCATTCGACACGATGGCCGTCTCTCCGCAGACCTCGAAGTCGGCGATGCCCGGTGGCAACGAGACGACCGTTCGCCCCACGCCCTCTCCGGTCGCCGACAGGAGGCGGACCCGACCGGTGCCCTCTTCGAGAACGACGAGGGTGCCATCGGGTGCCGATCCGACCGCGGACGGGATGTCGACGTCGGTGGCGAGCGTCCGCACCGAGCGCGTGGTCGGGTCCAGTGTGATCACCTTGCCGTCCTCGCGGAGCGGAACGAGCAGTCTTCCGTCGGTCGCGAGCGCCAGCCGGCCCGGGCATCCGAGACCGCTCGCGAGCGTTTCCATCACACGCCCGTCGTCCGGATGCAGGCGCAGGACCCGCCCACCGTGCGCACACTCGGAGACCGCCAGATCTCCCGTGGGAAGCAGAGCGATGCCACCGAGCTCGCTCACGTCGGCGGGCATCCGTCGCCAGGCTCCGCCGCGCTCGCGGCGCCAGACACCACCCGCCTCGGCCGTGGCGACGAACGTCACTCCGGCCGCGTCGACGACGAGGTCGACCGGTCGTGTGAAGCCGTGCGGGGTACCGATCCGCGAGACCGTGCCATCCGCTTGCACCGACGACAGTCGGTCCACGACGGGCTCGGTCACGGTGATGCGATCACCGACGCACGCGAGCCCCCCGGCTCCGCGCAGGGGAGAGCCGGGAAGGACCGTCTCGATCCGGCGCGTCCCGGTGGCCCGGGCCTCGTCGGGGTCTTCGACGGCGACCCCGACCGCGGCGCGGGCTCGCGCGCGGGCGAGCTCCGCCTCGAGCGCCGCGTGGTCCGACTGCGCTCCCGAGCACGCCCAGGCCGTGGCGGCCGCTGCGGCGAGTCCGACGAGCCGCGGTCCGGGCCCGCGCATCGCGGTCACCGCGACGGAGCGCGCTCGACGATGGCCAGGATGTCGTTCAGGGATTTCGCCGTTCCCAGGTCGTCGCTGGGGACGCGGATGTCGAACTCCTCATCGAGCGCGGAGGCGATCTCGACGAGGGAGAGCGAGTCGAGCTGGGCGACGTCGTTCAGCTCCGTGTCCGGCTCGATCCGCTCTGGGGGCACCCGGAGCACCTCGGCGACCAGATTGCGGGTTCTCTCGATCTTGCTCAAACGGTGTTTCTCCTGCCGGGGGTGGTTGGCATCAACTTCCCCGCCCTGATATTTTTGGATGTAGCGGATCAGGGGGACGTATGAAACTCGGACGGACAGTGGTGATTGCGGGACTTCTCGTGGCGTTGGCGGCCGTGCCGGCTCGCGCCGTCGACGACTATGACGACTCGCAGTCCAATCCCTTGCGACTGGCCGCGTATCTCATCCACCCGGTCGGCTACCTCGCCGAGTGGCTGGTGACGCGTCCGTTCCACCGGATCGTGTCGCAGGACGACCTCGAGCCCGTGTTCGGCCACACGCCACACGAGGGCTTCGATTACGAGACCTACACCGAGGGGCTGAGCACCGGCGTCACGTACGAGCTGCCGTACACTCCCATCCGCGAGCCGAGCGCTCGCTAGGCCCATCCGCGAGCCGAGCGCTCGCTAGGCCGATCCGCGATCCGAGCGCTCGCTAGGCCGATCCGCGATCCGCGAGCCGAGCGCTCGCCGGGACGAGCCGCGGGCTAGACCTCCATTCCCTCGATCGTGAGGGGGGCGAAGCGGGCGATCAGCTTCTTGATGCCCGCGCGCTCGAACTGAACGGTGAGCTTGGTGCCCTCGCCCGAGCCTTCTTTGCGGCGAACGACGCCGGCGCCGAACTTCGGATGCCGCACGCGGGTGCCGACGCGGAGCGGGGCGTCGCCGTCGCCGCCGAACTCCTGGCTCACGCTGTAGTCGATCCGCGGCTCGTCGTGCTTCTCCGGGTCGCGTTCGAACGCGCCGGTCTCCGCGAGTCGCCCCAGCTCCTCCAGTCGCCGCGTGGCATCGCCGAGCGCGTCGTCGTCGGCCACCCCGTATCGCTTCAGGAGCTCGCCCGGGATCTCGCGCAGGAAGCGCGACGGAGGGTTGCGCTGGCTCTGGCCCGAGAGCATGCGGAACCGCGCGCGAGAGAGATGGAGCTGCTCGCGAGCCCGGGTCATGCCGACGTAGCAGAGGCGCCGCTCCTCCTCGATCGTCCCGTCGTCGAGCGCACGCGCGTGGGGGAAGACGTGCTCCTCCATGCCGATCAGGTGGACGATCGGGAACTCGAGCCCCTTCGAGTTGTGCAACGTCATCAGGCTGATCGCGCCGCCGTCCTCGTCGACCGCGTCGAGGCCCGAAACCAGTGCTGCCCGCTCGAGGAAGGCGTCGATGGCGGTCAGTCCGTCGGGGAGCGCGCCGAGCTCGTCGACCTCGCGCGCCGCCCCGACGAGCTCCTCGAGGTTGTCCGCGCGGGTGATCGACTCTTCCGATCCCTCGGCCTGGAGCCGGGCGAGGAGACCCGTCTCGTGGATCACGGCCGTCACGATGTCGCCGAGGGGCGAGTCGTGGGTCAGGGAGCGCAGGCGGGCGATCATCTCCCAGAACTCGGCGGCGCGCTTCGCGCTCGCCCGCGCGAGCTTCACCGCGTCGGGGTCGTCGACGAGTCGCGTCAGCATCGCGCCGATCGAGATGCCCTCGGCCTGCGCTGCCTCGGTGAGGGTCTTCACCGTGGTTGCGCCGATCCCTCGCGTCGGCACGTTGATGATGCGGGTGAGGCTCACGTCGTCGTCCGAGTTCACGAGAAGACGCAGGTAGGCGAGGACGTCCTTCACCTCTTTGCGGTCGTAGAAGCGGACGCCGCCGACCAGGACGTAACGGAGGCCGCGGCGCACGAACTCCTCCTCGAGAACGCGGGATTGCGCATTCGTTCGGTAGAAGACTGCGATCTGGCTGAGCGCGCGGCCACGAAGCACCTCGCCGCTCACCTCGCTCGCGACCCATCGGGCCTCGGCACGGTCGTCCGGGAGCACCGCGAGGGTGACCTTTTCGCCGTCACCGTTCTCCGTCCACAACGTCTTGCCGTGGCGGCCCGCGTTGCGCTCGATCACGGCACCCGCCGCGGCGAGGATGTTGCCCGTCGATCGGTAGTTCTGCTCGAGTCGAATCACGTGCGCATCGGGGTGGTCGCGCTCGAACTCGAGAATCGCTCGAACCGTCGCGCCGCGGAAGCCGTAGATGGACTGATCGTCGTCGCCGACGACACAGAGATTCCCGGTGCGTCCCGCGATGGCGTCGATGAGGAGGTACTGCGCGTGATTGATGTCCTGGTACTCGTCGACGAGAACGTGGTGGTATCGTCGTCGGAATCGGTCGCGGACTTCGCGGTTCTCCGAGAGGAGGCGCACCATGGCGGTGATCAGGCTGCCGAAGTCCAACGCTCCGGCGCGTGCCAGGAGCTCTTCGTAGCGTCGTGCGGCCTGCAGCAAGGACTCGCCCCGGAAGCCGTCGCCCGTGGGGGAGAGCGTGCGCAGGTCCTGCGCGTGGTTCTTGGCTCGATCGAGGAAGGAGCGGAGCATGCGCGGGGAGACGACGTCTTCCGGCACCTCGACGTCCTGCAGGGCGCGACGGCACAGCGAGAGCGTGTCCGCGTCATCGTAGATCGCGAACGAGTTCGGAAGCCCGAGGGCGCCCGCGTAGCGCCGCAGCCACCGCGCGCACGTGGAGTGGAACGTACCGACGGTGAGGCCGGCCAGATCCCCACCGAGAAGGGTCTCGAGCCGCTCGCGCATCTCGCGCGCGGCCTTGTTCGTGAACGTCACGGCGAGGATCTCGTCCGGTCGCGCCCGCTCGGTCTCGACGAGGTGGGCGATTCGGTGGGTCAGCACCCGCGTCTTTCCGCTCCCGGCGCCTGCGAGAACCAGAAGAGGGCCGTCGGCGTAGGTCACCGCCTCGCGCTGCGGGGCATTCAGTTCGCCGAGATCGATCACGCGTCCACGGAGACTAGCTCAATCCGCCCGAAAGGGAACCGGTCACGCGGGGAACTCGAGGAGGAGTCGCTGCTCGTAGGCGGCGAGTCCATAGTGGTTCTCGACGTAGGACCGGCCATGTGCGCCCAGCTCGTCGCGCAGCCGCGGGTCGACCGTGAGCCTGCGCACGGCGGCCGCGAGCTCCGCTCCGTCGCGGATCCACATCCCGCACGTTCCCCGCTGGCAGTGCTCGACCATCACGTCGGATCTCGCGTTCACCACGATCGGGGCACGAACCGCGAGTGACTCGAGCAACACGATCCCGAGACTCTCGAACGGAGAGGGATGCACGAAGGCGAGCGCGCGCTTCATGAGGTCGCGCTTCTCGGCCTCCGTGACGAAGCCACGTACGTCCAGGTCCGGCGTGTCCGGCAGGGGCATCGAAGCCTCGCCGATCAGCACGAGCCGCGGGGGAGACGGCTCGATGCGACGGAGGCTCTCGTGCCACCGGAGCAGCTCGCGCGCGCCCTTGTTCGCGTCGATGCGCCCCGCGTACAGGAGAAAGCGGTCGCTCGGGTCGTAGGCGGACGGAGCGTCCGGTGGAAGATCGATGCCGTAGCCGAGGAGCCGGGCGGGCGGTGGGTCGTCCGGATACAGCCGCCCCACGAGGCGGGTCTCGGCCTCGGTCGAGCAGAGAAGCGTCGCGCGCCGGAGGCGTCGCCCGAAGGCGGGCAGGTAGGCGGGCGGCTCGTCGTGGAGCGTGGGGACGACGAGTGCGCGTGCGGGCTCGACGGCGAGGAGTCCGTCGTAGGTGGTCGGGTAGAGGTACGTGACGAAGAGGGCGCGATCGAAGTCGTTCCGGGAGAGCCGGTCGACGAGAGCGGGTGCGACCGGCCCCTGTCCGCGGATGAACTCCTCCTGGAGCGGCTCGGGCCAGGCGCGCACGCGCGCCGCGAACGCGTCGCGGGCCGCGTGCGAGAGGAAGGCGAACCGACTCGGATCGAATCCGTCGTGGAGCAGATCGCTGACCGTCGACCAGCCGGCCGTGCGGCCCTGCTCGACGGGGAAGCGTGTCACGCGAACGCCGTCGATCTCGGTCGTTCCGGCCGGGTAGCCGTCCGACCACGTGTGGTAGTCGGCGGCGGTCGTGGTCAGCACCTCGACGTCGTGGTGGCGCGTGAGGAGGCCGGCCATCAGTGCCGCGTGGCGTTCGGCACCACCGAGAAGGTCCGCGCCATACCTCTGGACGACGATCTTGATGCGCACCGTCAGATCCCTTCGAGCCCGCGCTCGAGCGCCGCGGTGAGCGCCCGGATCGAGAACGTGTCGGCCATGCGGGCGCGCTGCGCCGACAGGAGTCGTTCTCGGAGGTCTGCGTCGTGGCGGATCCGGTGCACGGCCGTCGCGAGGGCGTCGTCGTCTCCGTCCACGACGAGCCCGGCGTCCCCGAGTGTCTCGGCGACGCCCGCCTCGTGCGCCGCCACGATCGGCACTCCGAACGCGGTCGCCTCGATCAGCGGAACGCACACACCCTCGTGCTCGGAGCAGCAGAGGAAGACCGACGCGGTGAGGTAGGCGGCCTTCAGCACGCCGGTCGACACCCCGCCGCAGAGCTCGACCGAGGGGGAGACGCCGCACTCCTCGCGCCAGCGCTCCACCCGCGCGGTCCACCGATGCAGGCGCGGATCGGCCCCACCGACGATCCGCATGGCCAGAGCCTCCCCGAAGAGCTCCTGATGGACCGCGGCCACCCGCAGGAGCCGCAGGTGCCCTTTGTTCGGTGCGACCCGACCGACGAACAGCGCGGCCGGCCGTCGCTGCCAGCGCGCCAGAGCGGCGCGGTCCGGTGCTGCGCCGAGGAGGGTTTCGGTGGGGTGGAACGGCGGAACGACGCGCACGCGGTCGGGCGGCGCCCCCGCGGCGCGGAGCTCCCGGGCGTTCCGTTCCGACGCGGCCAGGAACCGCAGGACCCGGGGGTCCCGCGCCAGCGACGCGCGCTGCTCCATCCCCCGAGTGGCGGCGTCGACGAACTCGTGGCTGATGCCGGCGAAGTAGTCGGGCGGCGTGACGTTGTGATCGCGGACGACGATCGCGCCACGCGTGCGGTCGAGCAGGGCGACGCCGTCGTCCCAGCGCGCGCCGGAATGGTAGATCGTGACCGCTTCGCCCGCGTCGAGGAAGCGCGCCGCTTCCGAGACGGTGCCGGCCGGACTTCCCACCGGGCTCGTGCCCGCGAAGACGCGCGCCGTCCAGCCGCCACGGCGCAGCGTCTCGGCCATCCGGATCGCGTCGACGCTCGTCGCATCGGCGGAGGAGAGGGACGGAAGCAGGATCGCCGCGCGCCGCCGACCACGCTCACGCGCGACCGACGACGGCATAGTCCTGGGGTCCGAACACGATGTCGTTCAGGCGAGCGGCGTTTCTCGCCTCGGGGCCGTTCCCGGCGGGGATCTCGAGTCGGGTTCCGGGCTCGACCTCGCCCGCATACAGCCGCTCGCAGTCCGAGAAGCCGGCCTCCTGCACGAGGAACTCGAGCGTGAGCGGGTGCAGCGCCTGTCGATGCGTCGGATCGATGGTCCATCCGCGGGCGTGGACGATGAGGCTCGCGAGGTTCACCGTCTCGGCGAGGAAGACTCCCCCCGGACGTATTTTCTGCTTGGCGACCCTCAGGACGTGCAGCAGGACCGGCAGCGACAGATGCTCGACGACCTGGATCGAGACCACGCCGCCGAGCGAATCGTCCGCGCACGCCTCGAGAGTGGACACGAGATCGCCGTGCGACACGTCGAGGCCGGCCGCCCGGGCGCGGGTCACCGCTCCCTCGGAACGGTCGACTCCCCGGGCCTCGATTCCGCGCTCGCGCAGCAGGTCGAGAAAGGTGCCTTCCCCGCAGCCGAGCTCGAGCACCGGACCCGCGGTCGGGTCGGCGAAGAACCGCAGGTACGCCCGCTGGCGCTCGCGGATCTCGTCGCCCGAGCCGCGAAACCGCGCCTCGAACTCCTCGTAGTCGAAGCCGGCGTCGGGGCTGCCGGCGAGATCGCGATCTCGGGCGACGGCGTCTTCGATCGCGAGCAGCCGGCGGTCCAGGGCGGTGAGGCGGTGCTCCAGACGGCTCGCGGTGGCGCGGACGGCCGCTCCGATCTCGGCCAGCTGGTCGACGATCCCGCGACCGAGTGTCGTCTGTTGCTCCCAGATGGGGGTCAGCACGCGAATGAGAAGTCGTTTGGCGGCGAGGATCGGTGCGGCGACCGTGCCCCGATGCGATTCCACGCGGGCCGACCGGGGATCGGCGAGCCCCCGAAGCCGCTCGAGGTTCTGCTCCAGGTCCCTCAGGAGGAGGGAGCCCCCGTCCGCGATCTCGTCTTCGGGCTGCAGCCGCGGGTCGTCGAGCGGCGCGACGTCGCTCGGCCCGAGCTCCGCGCGCAGCGTCTCGGCCTCGGCTCGCAGCTCGGCCACCAGCGCTTCGACGTCCAGGGTCTGCTGGCCTCTCTGGCCCACCGGGTGCGCTCGTAACACGGATGCGGGGGCGAGCCCAAGGCCGGAAGCGTCGCATTCCCCGCAACTTGCGGAGCGCGGAGGGTGCGTGCGACGCTTCTCCTCCGGGGCCTGCAGGGTGGCGTACAATCGAAAGGACGCGGCCTACCGGCGCGCCAAGCGCGAGGGGTATCGCTCCCGCGCCGTCTACAAGCTGGCGGAGCTGGATCGGCGTCTCGGCCTCTTCCGGAGGGGACAGCGCGTCGTCGACCTCGGCTGCTGGCCCGGCGCGTGGCTCCAGTACGCAGCCGAGAAGGTCGGCCCCTCGGGCCGGCTCGTCGGCATCGATCTGGCGGAGTCGGAGCCGATGTCCGCGAAAAACGTGAAGATTCTGGTAGGCGACGTCGCGGATCCCGCCTGCGTCGAGCAGATTCGCGACGCTCTCGGGGGGCCGGCGGACGTCGTGCTCTCCGATCTCGCCCCCAAGCTCACGGGTGTGAAGACGGCAGATGCCGTGCGACATGCCGAGTTGGTGCACCTTGCGGTCGACCGGGCCCAGGCCTGGCTCCGCCCGGAGGGAGCGATCGTCGTGAAGCTCTTCATGGACTCCGAGTACCAGGACCTGATTTCGGAGTTGCGTAGGACGTTCCAGGCTGTACGCTCGGTCAAGCCGGATTCGACCCGGCAGGGCTCGTCCGAGCTGTATACCTGTGCCCGAGGCCTTCGGAGCGACGGAAAAAGCCCCGAACGGGGTGAGACCTGACGTGGGACAGCGGGTTCCGACCTTCATTGCAATGAGAGCGTGCCGAGACCGGATCGCGGTCGTCGGGGTGCTGTGTCTGGCCCTGCTCGTGGCCGCGGCCGACCCGGCCCTCGCCGAGGTCGAAGGGAACGTGATCGTCGTCGAGGACGACGGGACGATCTTCGAGCCGCCGGAGCCCCTGCCCTTCGCGGGGCGCCGGCTGATCTTCGAGCCAGCGGGCTATGGCTACACGACGCGGGTCGAGCCCGGCGTCGTGCCGACCGCGCTCGGCGCCCGGGTCGCGACGCCGACTCCGGACGAGCCGATCCACGTACCCCTCGTGCGGCCCGTCACGGTGTACGGCGCCCCTCGTCAGGACCTCTACGTCCACCCGCACGGTGCCGTGAGCTTCGGCGCGCCGCTCGCTCCCGGATCCGCCGCCTGGGCGACCGATTCCGCCGATCGTCTGGGAGGTCTCCTCGGGGGCCCGCCCGTCCTGGCGGTGCTGTGGAACGAGCTCCTGCCCGAGGCGGAAGCGTCGGCGGGCGGTGGGATCTACGTCGCCGAGCTCCCGGATCGCGTGGTCGTGACCTGGGCGCACGTCCCGTCGGTGCGTCCCGCCGGCGTCCCCAACACGTTCCGCGCGGTCCTCCATACGAGTGGTCGGATCGAGCTCGAGTATCCCCGACTCTCGACGCGGTGGGGCATCGTCGGGATCTCGCCCGGCGCCAGCCGGGTCGGCACCGAGATCGCGGATCTCGCCACCGAGCCCGTCGTCCCGGAGGGACACGCGCTCTTCTCGTGGTACCGAGACCGGCCACGCCTGAACGAGGTCGCGCTCGCGCGGCGCGTCTATGCCGAGGTGCCGGATCGTTTCGATTTCCTCGGCGTCTTCACCGATCAGGTGGTGGAGGGACCGCACCTCGTCGGCAGCGTGACGGTCGCCAACGACGTCCGCGGCATCGGTATGCCCGTCTTCGACCACGCTCGGGTCTTCGGGAGCCGGAATCTCGAGCACATCGTCCTGATGAACTCGTTGTCGTTGTACGATGACGATCCCCTGAAGCCGCCGCAGATTCCGAGCTACGCGTATTCGCCCTCGACGCTGGCGGTGCTCGGTCACGAGCTCGGCCATCGGTGGCTCACCCACGCTGGTGAGCCCTTCGTCGCCCCGGGCCGGCGCGGGCATTGGAGCTACTTCCTCGAGACGGATGGCTCGTTCATGGGGGGCAGTCGGCTCGTCGACAACCTCGACGGAACCTTCACCACCGAGGACGTGATGGCGCGGTTCGGTCCGCTCGATCAGTACCTGATGGGTGTGCGTCCTGCGGAAGAGGTGAGCGACTTCTTCGTCGTCGACGAGCCCTGGGGTGTCGATGCGACGGCCAGCGCCGCTCCGGAGTCGGGCGTCACGTTCGGCGGCGAACGTCGCGACCTGAGCGTCGCCGACGTCATCGAGCGGCTCGGCGAGCGCACTCCCGTCGCCGACGGGGTGAAGATCTTCCGGATGGGCTTCGTGTACGTCGTTTCCGAGGGGACGTCGCCGACGGCCGCGGACATGGCGAAGATGCAGCGCATTCGACGCGGCTTCGGGCCGTACTTCCGTGCCGCGACCGATGGGCGCGCCCGCGTTCGCACCTCACTCTCGCGCACGATCGCGATGCGCGAGCCCAGCGAGATCGATCTTCCGCCGCTTCCCCGCAATCCTTTCATCCTCGGGGTCGGCCTGCGTGCCGGTGACGACGGGGCTCCGATCGCGAGCGTCGACTACCTCGACGTCGGTGGCGACCTGCTCGAGCTCGAGCTCTCGACCGACGTGAGCGACGAAGCACCACCCGCGCGGATCGACCTGGCTCCCGCGGCCTATGGAAGTCTCCGCGGCACGGTCTCGTTCGCATTGCGACACATCCCGCCGGGTGCGACGGAGATTCATCTGTCGCTGGTCGATTCGTCTGGGCTTCGCAGCGAGACCTTCGCGGTCGAGATCCCGGCGGAGATCTCGCGCTCGACGTGACCCGCGTCCGCACGATCGGGCGGACGCGGTGAGGGGTCGGTCCGGCGGCGGTGAGCTCTCTCAGCGGAGGTGCACGATCGTCGCGCCGGAGCCGCCGGCGCCGCCCTCGGCGTCTTCGAAGCGG
>JAUIFY010000402.1 GCA_030430245.1 bacterium
CGTCGAGATGTTCGTGGGCGTCGGCGCCAGCCGCGTACGCGACCTGTTCCAGCAGGGCAAGAAGCAGGCTCCGTGCATCATCTTCATCGACGAGATCGACGCCGTCGGACGCCATCGCGGCGCCGGGATGGGCGGCGGTCACGACGAGCGCGAGCAGACGCTGAACCAGCTGCTCGTCGAGATGGACGGCTTCGAGTCGAACGAGGGCGTGATCATGATCGCGGCCACGAACCGGCCCGACGTTCTCGATCCGGCGCTGCTCCGCCCGGGCCGTTTCGATCGCCGGGTGGTCGTGCCGCGACCGGATCTCAAGGGACGCCTCGAGATCCTGAAGATCCACACGCGGCGGGTGCCGCTCGCGGACGACGTCGACCTCGAGCTGCAGGCGCGGGGAACCCCGGGCTTCGTCGGGGCCGATCTGCAGAACCTGGTGAACGAGGCCGCGCTCCTGGCCGCGCGTCGAAACGCCAGCCGCGTCGCCCACGAGGACTTCGAGAACGCGAAGGACAAGGTCCTGATGGGGACCGAGCGCCGCAGCATGATCATGTCCGACGAGGACAAGCGGATCACCGCCTATCACGAGGCGGGGCACGCCCTGGTGGCGTTGCTGACGCCGGAGGATTCGGATCCGGTCCACAAGGTGACGATCATTCCCCGCGGCATGGCGCTGGGCCTCACGCAGACGCTGCCCGTCGAAGACCGGCTCAACTACACCGAGTCCGAGATCTACGCGGTCATCCGTTATGCGATGGGCGGTCGGGCCGCCGAGGACATCGTCTTCGACCACTTCTCGACCGGGGCGTCCAACGATCTCCAGCAGGCGACCAACTGGGCGCGGCGCATGGTCACCGAGTACGGCATGAGCAAGGAGCTCGGGCCGGTCTCCTATGCCGGCGACGGCGGAGACGTGTTCCTCGGACGCGACTTCGCGACCCGGAAGGACTATTCCGAGCAGAAGGCGCGCGAGATCGACGACGAGGTCTCGGGCATCCTGCGCAAGAAGTACGACGAGGCGAAGCAGCTGCTGCTCGACAACCGTGCGCTGCTCGACAACGTCGCCGAGGCGCTGCTCGAACGGGAGACCCTCGAGGGGCCGCAGCTCGAAGCGCTGCTCAAGGGTGAGCCGCTGCCGGATCTCAGCGCGGAGGCGTCGAACGGAAAGGCGCAGCCCGCGACGGGAACGCAGCAGGACGACGTTCCGAAGGGGAGCGCGGGGAACAACATTCCAGACCCGGAGCCGATGCCCAGCTGAGTCGCCGGGCGGGGATCGGGTCGAGCGGGCGAGCTGAGGGGCGGGCGCGTTGCTCAAGTACCTGGGGCAGCTGATGTCGGATCTGGTGGAGTTCTTCGACTCCCGATTCGACCCGTTTCGCGACACGCTCGACATCCTGCTCGTGGCGGGCGGAATCTACTGGCTGCTGCTGCTGATCCGGGGCACGCGGGCGATCCAGATCCTGGTCGGCCTGATCGTCCTGATCGCCCTCACGCTGGTGTCGCAGCTGCTCGAGCTCGCCGCGCTGGGTCTGATCCTGGAACGGCTCCTCGAGCCCGCCGTCGTGATCATCGTGATCCTCTTCCAGAACGACATCCGACGCGCGCTGGCCCGGGTCGGCCGCGGCATCTTCCCGTCGTTCTCGAACGCCCAGGAGATCCAGGTCGTCGAGGAGATCGTGCGGGCCGCGGGCTCGCTCTCCCAGCGCCGCCACGGTGCGCTGATCGTGCTCGAGCGGGAGAGCAATCTGGGCGACCTGATCGAGGCGGGCGTCGCCGTGGACGCCGCGCTGTCGAAGGAGCTTCTCTCGAGCATCTTCCAGCCCTCGTCGCCCATGCACGACGGCGCGGTCGTGATCCAGGAGGGCCGCGTCGCGAGCGCCGGCTGCATCCTGCCCCTCACGCTGCGCACCGATCTGCCGGAAGGACTCGGCACCCGTCATCGCGCCGCCGTCGGGATCACCGAAGAGACCGATGCCCTCGTCGTCGTCGTCTCGGAGGAGACGTCGAGCATCTCCGTCGTGCTCGGCGGGGAGATGCTGCGAGGGCTCGACGCGCCGCGGCTCCGGGTCGTCCTGCGAGAGGTCCTCGGTGGCGAACGCAAGGAGCTGCCCGAGGCGAGCGAAGTCACCGGGCGGCTCGAGGTGGCCGAGGAGCCCGGCTCGGGTCAGGCGACCGCGAGCTAGATCGACCCGGCCGCCGGTCGCGACGACCCGGCCGTTCCGTCCCCGTCGCGCGCGATGCGGGCACGAAAAGGAGTGCGGCGAAACGTGGCGTCGCGATTCGAGAATCTCAGGCCGGGGGTGTTCGTTCTCGCCCTCGCCATCAGCATCTTCATCTGGTTCGTGGCACAGGGCACGTCGAGCGTGATCCAGTCCTTCGACGTCGAGGTCGAGCTGATCGGCGTGGAGGACGGCCTGGTAGTCACCGACCAGAGCTCGGACGAGATCAACGTCCGGCTCCGCGGCAGTCGTGCCGCGCTCCGCAATCTCGATACGGGCCAGCTCAAGTACCGGATCGACGCCGGGGGAGGGAAGCCGGGCGTCGCGGTCTACGACGTCGACGTCGACACGATCGATCATCCGACCGGGACCCAGTTCGTGGGGTATTCCCCCTCGCGATTGCAGGTTCGATTCGAGAAACGAGGGCGCAAGGCGGTCGCAGTTCGTGCCGAATACCAGGGAGAGCCCGCGCCCGGCTTTCACGTGGCGGGGGTCGACATCGAGCCCCAGAAGGTCTGGCTCGAGGGAGCACGCAGTCAGGTCATGCGCCTCAACGAGGTCGTGACCGAATCGATCGACATCGCAGGGCTCGCCGCCGACGCCCGCAAGGAAGTCCGTCTGGTCCTCGGGGCCGGCACGGTCTGGGCCGAGGACAACGCTCCGGTCCAGGTGACCGTCCGGATCGAGGCCGACCCGGTTCCCGAACCGGTCATCGACCTCGAAGACGCGGACCTCGAGGATCCGAGCCTCCCCGGCGGCGACGGCACGGCAGAAGAACGCACATGAGCGGCCGCCCGGCCGCTCCGGAATCGAAAGCATGAGCAAGGCCAAGACCTCCGAACCGACACGCAAGCTCTTCGGGACCGACGGGATCCGCGGGACCGCGAACGTGCATCCGATGACGCCGGAGGTGGCGCTCGCCCTCGGTCGTGCGATCGCTCACGTGTTCCGGGAAGCCGAGGGGGAGCGGAAGCAGATCCTGATCGGCAAGGACACGCGGCTCTCGGGCTACATGTTCGAGGACGCCCTCGCTGCGGGCATCTGCTCGATGGGCGTGAACGTGATTCAGGTGGGCCCGGTTCCGACGCCGGCGCTCGCCTTCCTCACCCGGGACATGCGCTGCAACGCCGGCGTCATGATCACGGCCAGCCACAACCCCTACCAGGACAACGGCATCAAGTTCTTCGCCGCCGACGGCTTCAAGCTGCCCGACGACGAAGAGGCGCGGATCGAGCGGCTGATCGAGACCGGGGAGGTCTCGCGCCTCTCCGTTCCGCCGGACGAGATCGGGCAGGCCCAGCGGATCGAAGACGCCCGCGGCCGCTACGTCGTCTACCTGAAGAACGCCTTCCCGCGCGACCTCACCCTCGAAGGCATGCGTATCGTCCTCGATTGCGCGAACGGTGCGGGCTATCGCGTCGGCCCGACGGTGCTCGAGGAGCTCGGGGCGGAGGTGTTCTCGATCGGCGTCGAGCCGAACGGCCGCAACATCAACGACGAGTGCGGCTCCCTGCATCCCGATCGCGTGTCGGCCAAGGTGAAGGAGCTCCGCGCCGACGTGGGCATCGCCCTCGATGGCGACGCCGATCGGGTGATCATCTGCGACGAGCAGGGCGAGATCTTCGACGGCGACATGCTGATGTGGATGTGCGCTCGGTCGATGAAGGAGGCGGGCACCCTCGCGAACGACACGCTGACCGCGACCGTGATGAGCAACCTCGGCCTCGAGCTCGCCCTCGGCGGGATCGGTGTGAAGCTGCTGCGGACGCAGGTGGGCGATCGCTACGTCGTCGAGGCGATGCGGGAAGGCGGACTCAACCTCGGCGGCGAACAATCGGGGCACATCCTCTTCCTCGATCATTCGACGACGGGGGACGGCATGATGT
>JAUIFY010000067.1 GCA_030430245.1 bacterium
GCTACCGGGGATTCCAGATCAATGTGGCGTACGCCGAGGCGTTCGAGGTGATCAAGGAGATCGAGATCAACTTCCGCCATCGCTGAGTCCCTCTCGGGCCGGATCGGCTTGTGGGGGCTCGCGGCGACAGTAGAATGTGTCCGTGGGCACGTCAGGGACTCGCGCCGATCCTCCTCTTCGGGACCAGGCGAGATCGGCGCGGAAGCTGGCGGCCGGGTTGCGCCGGCTCGGCTGGCCCGATGCGTCGATCGACGATCTGATCGACGCGGCATGCTCGGTGCGCTTCGAACGTGGACGTGTGCTCTACCGGGACGGCAGCACGGCGACCGATCTCTTCTGGATGCTCGAAGGAGTGGCCAAGCTCTCGGTGCCCGGTGCCCTCGGGAAACGGGTCCTCGTGGCCCTGGCCAAGCCCGGGGCGCTGCTCGGAAGCCACCTCGTCGTGTCCGGGCGGCGGCTCGATGAGGCGACGGCCCTGACGTCGCTCCACGCGGCGGCGATCTCGAACACGAGATTTCGGGAGATCACGTCGCACCTTCCTACGCCGGTGTTGCAGGAAATGACGCGTGTCACTCTCGACTATCTCTCACGCACGTTCGCGCGCACGGTGAAGCTCCTGACCCTCGATCTGCGCGGGAAGCTCGCGCTCGGCCTGCTCGACGTCGCCGACGGTTTCGGGGTGGTCGACGCCGACGGGCGGCTGCTCAAGATCCGACTGACGCACGAGGAGCTCGCGGACCTCACGGGGGTGTCGCGGGCGCGCGTGACGAAGGCTCTGCGCGAGTTCGCGGAGCAGGGGCTGGTGGTACGCCGGGGGCGCGACCTCGTGATCCGGGCGCGGGAGTTGAGGGAGGTCTGCGGCTCGTGAGCGGGCAAAGCGTCGTTTCTCTGATCGCGGCGTTGGCGCTCGCCGGCTCGTGCGCGCGCCCCTCCGCCCTCGTCCGGCCGGAGTCGGGGGCCGCTGCGGCGGCCGCGCTCGATCCCTCGCGCATCCACGCGGTGCTGGTCAACGGCGGCGGAAGTCGATCGATCAACTATCAGTCGCACGTCATCCACCTCGAGGAGGTGCTCGGCCTTCTCGAGTCCGCGGGCGTTCCCGAAGCGCAGATCGCCGTGTTCGCGAGTGATGGAGAGGGCGCGGGAAAGGATCTGGCGACCCGAGAGCTCCCGGCCGAGGGGGACGACGGCTGGCTCCTCGACGGGACCCCGCTCGAGCGAACGATCGGCCGTCCGATGGAGTACGTCAGCACGTCGCTGGACGGGGTATCTCTGCGCCCTGCCACGCAGGCTTCGCTCGCCGAATGGTTCGCGCGCGAGGGCAGCGCGCTCCAGGCCGGTGACGTCGTCTTCCTGTACGTGACGGACCACGGGACACAGGGATCCGAGGACGCCGGCCCGCGGGGCAATGCGATCTCGCTCTGGGGGAAGACGGAGCACCTCGACGTCGACGAGCTGGCGGACCTCATCGACGGCCTCCCCCCCGGGGTGCGGGTCGTGGCCCTGATGTCTCAATGCTTCTCGGGCGGGTTCGCGCAGCTGGTATACGGAGACGGCGAGTCGAGCCCCGATGGGCGGGTCTGCGGATATTTCTCGACGACGGACGATCGCGAAGCCTACGGGTGCTACGCCGAGAATCGCGGCGACGACAACGTCGGCCACTCGATCCGGTTTCTCGAAGGTCTCGAAGCGAGCGGCCGGATGGAGACGGCCCACGCCCACGCGGTCGTCAACGATCATACCCCCGACGTGCCGTTGCGCACCTCGGACGAGTACGTGCGAGAGCTGCTCGAGAACGCCGCGTGGGAGAAGGACGTCGATGCCGTCGCGTTCGCCGACGAGCTGTTGGCGGAGGCATGGGACGACCCCGGGCGGTACGAGTCGCAGATCCGCATCGTGGACCGGGTCGGGAGAAGCTTCGGATTCGCGAGCCCCCGGAGTCTGGCGGAGATCGACACCCGCCTCGACCAGCTTCCCCGCGTGTCGGAGCCTCTCCAGAAGCACAGCGACGCGTGGCACGATGCGGTGCGAGACCTATCGCGTGCGAACCTCGGTCGGTTCCTCGAAGAGCGCCCCGAGTGGGAGGAGCGGCTCTCTGCACAGAAGCTCGCGGCCCTCGACCCCGAGGCGGCACGGGCCCTGGGGACGGAGCTCGTCGCCGAGCTGGGGCCCGCGACGCGGCGCGATCGTGCGACGTACCGCCGGCTCGACGACCTCCGCGAGCGCGCGACGACCGCCGGTAGCGCGTCGTATCGCATGAGCGTGCGGGAGGCGGCGCTTCTCCGGATGCAGACGGTGCTCATCGACGTCGCGGCGCAGGTGTACTTGCAGACGCGTGCGTCGGCCGCAGAGCGAGACGCCTACGAGGCGCTCCGTGCATGCGAGGATCTCGCGCTCCCGCTCGCGCCCACGGTGCTCGCCGACCGCGAGCCGTTCCCGTCGTACGCCCAGGACATCGAGGTCGCGAAGTCCGTGTTGCCGGCCTGGATGGGAATCCAGTTCAAGCAGGCCTCCCCCGACGTGAGGAGCAAGCACGGCCTGCAAGACGGTGCGGTCACGGTCCAGCGCGTCTATCCCTCGTCCCCGGCCGAGGGGGCCGGGATCGAGCCGGGCGACGTGATCCTGGGTCCACCCGGCGCTCATTTCTCGGAGCCGACGCAGATCCGGGAGTGGACCATGCTCTCGAAGGTCGACGTCCCGCGAAGGCTCGACATCGTGCGGGCCGACACGAGCATCCAACGCACGCTCGTGCCCGGTGCGCACCCGGGCCGCTTTCCCGATCTTCCCGCCCCGCCCGGGCCCGGCGATGCCGCGCCGCCGTTGCGGCTCTCCGCCTACCGCGCGGACGTACCCTCGACGCTCGCGGGCAACGGCCCCCACATGCTGTTCTTCTGGGCCACGTGGTGTGCGCCGTGCAAGGCGGCGCTTCCCGAGCTCATGGCCTACAGCGATGCCACCGGCGTTCCCATCATCGCGATCACCGACGAGCGCCCCGCTCAGCTCGATCCCTTCTTCGAGAAGTTCGAGGACCCGTTCCCGAAAGTCGTCGGAATGGACCACAATCGGGCGACATTCCTCTCCTACGGCGTGAGTGGTACTCCGACCTTCGTCCTCGTGGGAGCCGACGGCGTCGTGCAGGCGACGTCGACCGGATACAGTCGCGAAAAAGGGCTTTCGATCGAAGGCTGGCGCTGGGGAGGCTGATTCTCTTTACCCGATGAGCGTCGTGGGTTACCCACGCGACGACCGAGTTCAAGATGGGAGTACCTTCTCACGATCCTACGCAGGACTTGGGCCGCGGACGCACGGTCCTCGTACTCACCTACCGATGGCCTCCGCAGGGTGGTGGTGGCGTCCAGCGGACGCTCAAGCTCGTCAAGTACCTATCGCAGCTCGGCTGGCGTCCGGTCGTGCACACGGTCGCGAATCCATACTCGCGGCTCTGGGACCCGACTCTCCAGCGCGAGGTGCCGCCCGAGGCGACGGTGTATCGGACGCCGACGGTCGAATACGAGAGCATTCGCACCGCGCTCGGCGGCCTGGGCTCGAAGGTTCTCCACGCCATTCGCGGGGAGACGTCCAAGACGGCCGGGGGCGGGGGCGCGACGAGGGGGCCGGCCTCGCAGCCCAGCGGTGGTGGGACGCGGGAATCCCGGAGAGGGCGAGGCCTGGCCGGTCGGGCCGAGGACTGGATCTGGTCCCGCGTTCTCGTTCCCGATCCTCAGATCGTGTGGAACGCCGCCGCGTACCCGGCGGGTCTTTACGTCGCCCGGCGCGAAAAGCCCGACATTCTCTACTCGAGCTCTCCCCCCAACTCGCTCAACGTGCTGGCCCTGGCGCTCGCGAGAAAGCTCCAGCTCCCGTGGATCGCCGACTTCCGCGATCCCTGGACGGACGGCCTCCGCCGACGTCAGTGGTACCCCGACAACCCGGCGCGCCAACGGCGCGAGGAGCGTTGGGAGCGCTCCATCTTCGAGAACGCGAACCACGTGCTCGTGACGACGGATCCCGCCCGGGACACGTTCGTCCGGAAGTACCCCTGGTGTCCGCCCGAGCGCGTGAGTGTGCTCACGAACGGCTTCGACCCGGCCGACTTCGAGCACGTCCATTCCGACAAGCGGCTCCTCGAACCCGGGCTTCTCCATCTGAGTCTCTCCGGCAACGTCGAGACGATGTTCGACCTCGGCCCGTTTCTCCAGGCGGTCAAGGAGCTGCTCGATGCGGATCCCGAGGCGCGGAACATTCTGCGCATCAACTTCCTCGGCACGAAGCGCCAGCCGCACTACGACAGCGCGATCGAGGAGTTCGGGATCGGCGACGTCGTGCGCTTCCACGCCTACATGCCCCACGAGCGCGTCGTGCAGCTCGTGGCCGAGAGCGATGCGCTCATGCTCTGTCAGATCCCGGCCAAGGAGTCCGGCGGCGTGAAGCTGCCGGGCAAGATGTTCGAGTACCTCTATACGCGCAAACCCATCCTGGCCCTCACCATTCCCGGCGTGACGACTTCGATTCTGAATCGGGCCGAGGTGGGCCGCGTCGTGAACCCCGGCGACGTCGCCGGCATTCGCGCGGAGCTCGCGCAGTTCGTCTACGAGTATCGCAACGGTGGCATCCCTGCTCGAGCGAACGAAGACGTGATTCAGACGTTCGACCGGCGTCAGCAGGCCGTCGAGGTGTCGGGGCTCCTGGACGACGCGATCCGCGAGGGGCGTCGACGCCGGAGCTGAGGTCGGCGCGGGATCTCAGCCGACGGTCTTCTTCACGCCGTCGTCGGCGAGTGGCAGGTCGATCTCTGCGCTGCGGCGGCGCACCTCACTGCCGATGTGGATCAGCATGAGGTCGTCGCACTCGAGGCGATCGCGGTTCTGCTCAAGCTGGACGTAGCGTACGTGTCGCGGGACCTCGGTCTCGAACGTCGAGCACTCGCAGAGGAAGAGGTCGGCGCCGCTCGACTTGGTGATCAGGTCTTCGGTCCAGGGCGTGTCGCCCGAGTAGACGATCTTGGTGCCGGCGCTCGACACGCTGTGGCCGAGGGAGAGCTCGTTCTCCTGATGCGGCACGTAGAAGCTCTCGATCCGCGCATCCCCCACCTCGTACGACGAGCCGTCTCGCACCTCGGTGAAGCGGACGGGAAAGGGCAGCTGCTCGTTGTGGCGTTCCGAATAGAGCGTGTGATAGAGCCGCAGGATCCGCTCCTCGGTGCCGGGCGGACCGATGATCTCGAGCTTTCGCGTTCGTCTCGACTCGTAGGTGAAGTCGAGCAGCACGAAGGGAATCCCGCCGAAATGGTCGCCGTGGAGGTGGCTCACGACGATCGCATCCACCTCGTCGGGGTTGCGGCCCAGCGATTTCATGGCCGCGAGGACGCTCGGCCCGGCGTCGAGCAGGAGCTTCGTGTCGGCGCTCTCGACCAGGTAGCCCGCGTTGTGGCGGCCTACGGAACCGAATGCGTCACTGGTCCCGAGACACGTGAGGTCGATGGGCACGGGCAGATTCAAACACACTTCACGCGTTTGCAGAAGCGGTCCGGCAGCCGCTCCCGGCGACCGTATACGCCCTCGTGAGGACTCGTCCTCCGGAATCCGCAAGGCGTGTGAGGTGACGTAGCGCGCGGACCGTCATGGTTTCGGCGGCGCGTTACGACTCGACCTCCAGGACCATATCGGGTCTTCGGGGCGCAATGCGGAATTCCCCGGTAACTGTCGTCGCTGCGCTCATGGCACCTCCGTTGCTGTCGCGCCTCTGGAGGAGGTGTTCATGCGACCGAGACAGGGGGAATGGGGACTCGCGCTCGTCGTCGCCGTCACGTTCGTCTTCGCCGCGCCAGCGGCGGCGACGACCTGGATCGTTCCGGATCCAGACGAGATGGCGAAGTCCGCGGACGCGGTCGTGCTCGCGACGGTCGAACGAATCCGCAGTGTGGCGGAGTTCGATCGCTCGAAGATCACGACCGAGGTCACGCTTCACGTGCAGGAGGGCTACAAGGGCGCGGTCGCCGGAGAGCGTCTGGTCTTGCACGAGGTCGGCGGTCGCGTGGGGCTCGATACGCAGTGGGCGTTCGGTTCTCCCGAGTATCGTGTCGGTGAGACGGTGGTCGCGTATGTCGAGCGCGCGGGGCGCGGACGCCTCCGCACGCAGCACATGGCGATTGGCAAGCTCGATGCCGAGATCCTCGATGATGGTCGCGTCGTTCTGTCGCGCATCCGGAAGGGCGGGGGCCGGAGCCGTCAGATGCTCTCCTCGTTCGAGCGTGGGCTCTCGCTCGGGAGCCGTCGGGCGCGGGGCGCCGTTCGCCTCGCGGGACGGCTTCAGCCCAACGCGCCGCGTCTCGAAGGCATCTCGCAGGCCCAAGCCAACTTCCGGCTCATGGAGCCGGGGTCGCGTTGGTTCGATCTGCCGGTCGAGATCTGGGGAGACGTCGCGGGCGACAGGTCGCTCGGCAAGCAGGCCGGCGATCGAATCGTGGAGCAGGGGGCCGAGGCCTGGAACGGGCATGCCGGCTCGGAGTTCGACGTCCAATACCAGGGCAACAAGAAGGGGCCCGGCTTCGTGTGCAACCCGGGCCACATCACCGTGAGCTTCGACGACCCGAAGGAGCAGGTCGGTGACCCGACGGGTTGTGCCGGCGGCGCGCTCGCCGTGGGTGGCTTCTGCGCGACGGCCACTCCGCGCAGCGGCACGCCGTACCGTGAGATCACCGGTGGTGCGGTCGTCTTCAACGACGGCTGGAACGGCTGCTGGTTCTGGAACGAGACCAATCTGAAGGAGATCGTCACCCACGAGGTCGGTCACACGATCGGGTTCGCCCATTCCTGGGACGGCCACATGGGTTCCACGAACGACTCGTTCATCACGGACGCCACCATGTTCTGGATGGCGCACTTCGATGGCCGCGGCGGCAGTCTCCGAGACTACGACAAGGGCGCGATTGCGTACCTGTACGATGACGGCGGCCAGCCGAGTCCGCCGACGCCCACTCCCACACCGACACCCACACCTCCTCCTCCGCCCTCGAACGACGCGGACGGCGATGGTGTCAGCAACGCGCAGGACAACTGTCCCGACATGCCCAACTCCCTCCAGCGAGATGCGGATGACGATGGACTCGGTGACATGTGCGATGCGTGCGACTCGTCGTCCGACCCGAACGCCGTGTGTTCCTCGATCGAAGGCATCGCACGGATCGTCGTCAACAAGAAGGGGAAGGCGAACGCGACGGTGCGTGTCCACTTCCCGCCGTGGATCCAGGATCTCGATCAGGACTTCGACGTCCTGCTCGCGTCCGAGAACGGCTCCTATGCGCTCACGATCCCGGGCGACGAGATCAGGGTGAACGGGGCCGGCACCAACGGGAAGTACCAATCGGGCCTCGTGTCGGCGACGCTGCGGAAGTACGGCGGCAACGCGACGCGTGTGACCGTCCGCATCCGGCGTGACCTGGAGATCCCGGACATCGTCGGCGAGGATCTGACGGTGCGTCTCTCCTTCCCCGAGCACAGTGCTTCGGGCCTCATGTCCTGCATCACGACGAACCCCGAGAAGCGGTTCGTGACGACCTGTCGGGCCGAGTAGGTCCTCTCATCCATCTCCGGGGGACGCGACGGCCTCGTCGGTTCCCCCGGAGTCGGCCTCCGGGGACTCCTCCGCGCTGGGCGTGGGAGTCCCCGCGTCGTTTTGGGCCGTGGCCGTGGCGTCGTCCGACGGGGCGGTCGGGTCGTCTTCGTCGGTAGGATCGAGCCCGCTCTGCGAGGGGGCCGGGCTCGCCTCGGCCGCCGGGTTCGCGTGCGTCCCTCCGGCGCCGCGATGGCGACCCGCCTGTGCGCTCGTGTTGCCGGCGCCGGACGTCGGCGTCGCGGCGTCGGGCTCCGGCGTCGTGGGGGGCACGCCCAGAAGCGTCGCGGCCTGCGAGCCGAGATCCTCGAAGCGCGTGGCGAGTGCGACGAAGCGGGACTCGAGCTTCACGAGGATCTCGTTCGAGTCGCGGAGCTGGCCGCGAAGCCACTCCCGCTCCTGGTCGGCCTGCTTGAGTGACGTCTCGAGCTCGCGGACCCGCGGGCTCGTGGAGACGAGGTAGTCGCCGCCACCGGCGCTGATGAGGAACGCGGCCGTCCCGCCGATGCCGAGGATCAACCCCAGCAGCAACCCGATGATGAACTTCGTCATCCTTCCTCTTCCTCCGACCTGAGAGATCGAGCGAGCACCCGGGGGCCGGCTTCGAATCCGTTGTCGTCCAGCAGGTTCCTTACCTCAGGCGTCGTCACGGTGCAGTCGATCGCCACGCAGCCGCGGGCGACCGCTCGTCGCAGGGCGCAGGCGGCGAGGAGCTCAAGGTCCTCGTGGACCTCGTCGTCCCGACTCCGCAGCGAGGCGATCGAGTCGATCGTCGCGATGAGGCCACCGTGCGCCAGGCTGCGCCGATAGTGAATCGCCACGACGCCGTCGAGTGAGCCGCGTCGATCGACGACGTAGACGTCTGCGGCGAGGGTCTTGAGGAGCCGACGGAGAGCGCGGACGCGGCCGACCGGCGGGCCGCCCGTGATCTCGATCAGGACCGAGATGTCTTCCCGCCGCGCGCGCCGGATGCGCGTCGCCCGGGCGGTCTCTGAGAGCTTCTCCGACATCCCTGCCGATCGCTGGTTAGCACAGGGTGGGTTGGGCTGAAAAAGCGGCGACGTTGGCCTACCGTGACCCGGAATCATGGCGGCGCGGAGAAAGAGGCGGGAGCGCCGACCCACGGGTGAGGAGCTCGAGATCGACGTCGAGCGGCTGGTGAACGGCCCGGGGGCACTCGGGCATGCGCCGGACGGCCGTGTCGTCCTCCTCGACGAGGGTCTACCGGGAGAGCGCGTTCGTGTCCTGGTCGAGAGTCGGCACCGGGGCTTCTTGCGGGCGCGCGTCGTGCGCCGCCTCGATCCGCCGGCGCCTTCGCGCCGGACGCCGCCATGCCCCGTCGTCTCGCTCTGCGGTGGGTGCCCCTGGCAGGCGCTCTCCTATCCGGCGCAGGTCGAGGCCAAGCTCGACGTCGTCGTGCGCGAGGTCGAACGCGCGTGCGGCGTGGCACCCGAGGTGGTCGAGGCGCCGGTGACGGGCCCGGAGTGGGGCGCCCGGCACCGGGTGCGCCTGGCCGTCCGACGTCGTGCAGGGGTGCCCCCCGAGATCGGATATCGGGCTCGGGGCTCTCGCGACGTCGTGCCGATCGCCGCGTGTGCGATCGCCCGGCCGGAGGTCGTCGCCGCCTTCCCCCTCGCACGCGCGCTCGCGGAGTGTGAGCCGTCCGTACGGGAGATCGAGCTGTCCGTCGACGATCGCGGCACCGTCCGGTTGTGTGGGAAGACCCATCCGACGGCCGACGCGCCCGCCGACGTCGACGCGATCCATCGCCGGCTTCTCGGTCGCGCGTCGATCGAGTCGAACGGCATCGCCTACGCGGGATTGGTGATCGAGCAGGGCACTGCGGGTGGCTGGCGCCTCGAGGCGGGCGACGTCCTGCAGTCGATCCGCGTCGCCGGCGACATGGAGATCGGTGTTCCGGCCGGCGTCTTCACGCAGGTCAACGCGTTTCTGAACGGGGCGCTGGTCGCGGCAGTGGTCGCGGCCGTCGCCGAGAGCCGTTGCGTGCTCGACCTCTACTGTGGAGCGGGCAACTTTTCGCTGCCGCTGGCGCGGTCCGGCGCCACCGTGCTGGGGATCGACCAGGACGAGCGCGCGGTGGCGGCAGCGCGGGCGTCCGCTCGGGCGCTCGGCCTGGACGACCGAGCGAGCTTCGTCGGGCGCGTCGCGGATGCCGACGGGCTTGCGGGGCTGTCGATCCGACCGGAGGTCGTCCTGCTCGATCCCCCGCGCGGGGGAGCCGCCGAGGTTCTTCCGGCGGTGCTCGCGCAACGGCCCCCGCGGATCGTCTACGTATCTTGCGACGTCGCGACGTTCGCGCGCGACGCGCGCGAGGTCGTCCGTGCCGGCTGGGGCTTCTCGTCTCTGCGCCTCATCGACCTCACGCCGCAGACCCATCGTGCCGAAGTGCTAGGTGTATTCGAGTTGACTTGGGAACGCGGCGGTCCCTATCGTGAGAGATAGGGCGGCCGCAAAGCCGCGGGATTCCATGGCGAAACAAGAGAAGACCACGCTTCGACCGAAGATCACGATCATTCCGGGCCGGGGCGTCTCCCAGACGATCAACTACCTGCTCGAAGATCGCGACGATCTCGAATGGCTCGTGGCGGTCGGCCGCAACAAGAACGGCGAGATCTTCTTCTACGACACGGGCGGCGACATCGTGGAAGACCTGGGTACGCTCGACTACCTGAAGCAACGAATCATCCGCGCCCACTTCGGCGACGAGCCCGAGTGACCGCAGGCCTGACGCGGGGGCCGGAAATCCGCTAGAGCCTGGCGGATGACCGCCGACTCGCTCTTCGCGCTCGCGAACAATCTCGTCTTGCCCGCCTGGCTCCTCCTCGTGATCGCACCCGGCTGGGAGTGGACGCAGCGCTTGGTGCACGCGGCGTGGATCCCGATGCTGCTCGGAGGCGCGTACCTGGGGTTGGCGCTCATGGGGCCCGGTGCGCCGGAGGGAGCCGATTTCTCCACGCTCCCCGGGGTGATGCGTCTCTTCGACTCCCCGGTGGGCGCCCTGGCCGGGTGGATCCACTATCTCGTCTTCGACCTCTTCGTCGGCGCCTGGGAGGTGCGGGACGCCCAGCGGCGCGGCATCTCCCACCTGTGGGTCGTGCCGTGCCTCGTCGTGACGCTGATGCTGGGGCCCGCCGGCTTGCTCCTCTATCTCGGGCTCCGCGTCTTCAAGACGGGTGAGACGACGCTCGTCGAGTCCGCGGGCTAGACGTTCGCCCAGTCGGGGGAGAGGGCGAAGATCTCGCCGCCGCGCTCGACGAGTGGAACGCGGTAGAGGTGCTTGCCGCACGGAGGTCCCGCGACGCATTCGCCGGTTTCGGGCACGTAGCAGGCTCCGTGGGTCGGGCACATGAGGTAGGCTCCGTCCTCGGTGAAGAACTGATTCTCGACCCAGTCGAGGGTCATCGCGACGTGGCGGCACTCGTTCACGTAGGCGTGGAGCTCGCCTCCATGTCGGATGACGAAGCACTCGACACTCCGGGCGCCGTCCGCCACGTGGAACTTGCGCGACGCGCCCTCCGCGATCGCGTCGGCTCGACACACGAGGGTCTCCGGAGCGTCGGGCGGCGAGGGCACGACGGGACGATATCGAAGCCCCCCGGGCCGTGCCACGCGGTGTTGCGTCCGGCGGATCGCTCGGTCTACTCACTGGACCATGCAGACCGCTCCCGTCGTCCTCTCGGCTCTCGTCCTCTCGATGCTCCCTGGAGTCGCCCTCTCCCAGCCCTGCTACGAGGAGTCCGCCGTCGATCAGCGGCAGCTCGCGGAGCTGCGCCGGGCGGTCGAGGACGCCTGCCCGTGCAGCTCGTTCGACTCGGCTCGTGATTACGGGCGGTGCGCCGACGACGTGCTCGAGCGGGCTCTTGCGGCGGGAGATCTCCGACCCGAGTGCAAGGCGCAAGGGGTCGGGATCCTCGAGACGGCGACGTGCGGAACGAGCGGCGTCGCCTGTGCGAGGATCGCACCGGCGAGCACGCCGGCGTTCACGTGCAGCATCAAGTCCGAGAGCTCGTGCCGCGGGCAGTCCGGCGGGACGCGTCTCCTCGCCGCCAGGCCTCCGGGGATCGGGAGTGACGGTCCCATCCGGGTGCGGCGTCCACGGCGATCCGTGACCGGAGGCTACGCCGAGACCGTGTGCGCCGAGCAGACGCATTGTGCGGACGTTCTCGACTGGACGGGCGGCACCTGCTTCGACGTGCGCGAAGACGGTCCGTACGAGCCGGGTGTCCGCACCATGACGATCACGAAGCCGTCTGCGGTCGACGGAGAGCCGCGCGAGCTCGAGCTCGTGATTTGGTATCCCGCTCCGCCGGACGCTGGTCCGCGGGACGAGGCGGAGCGGGCCATCATCGATGCTCCGGTCGACGCGAGCGGCGGTCCGTATCCGATCGTGCTGTTCTCGCACGGTTCTTGCGGGTACCCGCGGCAGAGTCTCTTTCTCACACCGTGGCTTGCGACGCACGGCTACGTCGTCGTCGCGCCGCCGCATCCTGGCAACACGATCTTCGAGATCGCGACGTGCAGCGGTGCGCCGGGCTCCGCGACCGAGCGACCGGCCGACGTGATCGCCGCCCTCGATGCGATTCTCGCCGAGAACGCGGACGCGAGCTCGGCCTTCGCCGGGATGCTCGACGAGGACGCCATCGCCATGACCGGTCACTCGTTCGGCGGCTTCACGACGTTCCGCGTCGCCGAGGAAGACGATCGCATTACGGCGGCGATCCCGATGGCGGCGGCGGCTCCGCCCGGCTTCCGGCTCGACGTCCCGTCTCTGGCTCTGATCGGCGACGTCGATTCCGTCGTCGACAACGACGGAAACGTCGCCGCCTATCGGCTGAGCGCGCGTCCCAAGTGGCTCGTGAACATCCAGCACACCGGGCACTACGCGTTCTCGGATGGCTGCTTCCCGGGGCCGGATTGCGATCCGCCACTCGTTCTCACGCAGGCCGAGGCCGGACCTCGCGTCCGACGGTGGGTGCTGCCCTTCTTGAAGGTCTTTCTCGACGGTGACCTGTCGTTCGCTCCGTTCCTGGCCGAAGAGGCCGGTCCGAGCTTCGACGTCGACGCCCGTTGACCGGCGAAGTCGAGAGGCCGGTCAGGCGTCGCCGCAGACGCCGCCGCAGGCCTGGAGCATCTCCGAGATCTCACGCCGACGGTTGGTGCGGCGTTCTCGCTCGTCATCCGTGTCGCAGAGCCGGTCGAGGACCTCTTTGCCCCACGCGACGTGGCGGCGCAGCTTGCGGGTCGCATCGTCGAGTAGCTCGATCGTCGGGGCGTCGCAGATCTGATCGGTCTCGCGCATGGTGACCTCGTAGACGTCGATCAGGTGCGGCATCAGGACGTCGAACAGACCGGTCAGCTTCTCGATCGTTCGATCGGGGGACTCGGGGCTCGCGATCTCCTGGATCAGATCGGCGTAGCCCTGATTCGCCGGCTGCGAAGCCGTGGCCACGTTGCGGCCGGCCCGGAGCTCGGGCAAGCGCTTGCCGAGCTCGTCCGCGGCGACCGCGCTCTCCCAGATGATCTTGCCGAGTCCCGTCTTGACGGGCAGCTCGGGGATGGTCGCGAGCCAGCCGCCCATCATCATGGTCATCCACTCGTGCGTGTAGCGGAAGTTCCGTACGCGCTTCGCCGTCGACGCGACGTCGTAGCGGCCGTGAAGCTCGCGAAGGTCCTCGGGGATGTCGAACGCGGAGTACGGTGCGAAGGACGTGCGCTCGTCGCGTCCGATCCCCGGGTACATGCGGGTCGCTTCGCTCACGCGGAAGCTCCGTCGCCTGCGCGCTTCGCCTTGTGGCGCTCGCGCAGGATTCGGGCCGCCGCCTTCACGGTCTCGCGGGATGGCCCGCCTGCCGACAGCATCGAGAGCTCCTCGAGCTCCTGGTCCGTGAAGCCGGCCTCGCGCCGGACCTCGGTCGCGATCGGAATCGCGGCGTCGTCGCGGTCGGACCTCGACCCGCCGAAGCTGAACTGCTTGTCGACGCGGCGCCGGAACTCCTGTGCACGTTCGTAGTGGTCGGGGTCGCCCTTCGTGAACTCGCGCACCCACTCGCTGCCGAACCGAACGTGCGTGAGCTCGTCGGCGAGGACGAAGTCGATCGCCTGCTTCATCTTCTCGTCGCCGACCTCCTCGGCATAGCGAATCATGTCGCGGAACACGTCGCAGGCGAGCCCCTCGAGGCCGCGGTTCACTCCCGCGACGCGCATGGCCGGGTCGTCGGAGCAGGCACACTCGAACAGGAATGTGCTCTCGGGGTACATCCCGGGCTTCGCGCCGACGTGATCGAGGAGCTTCTCGAAGATCTGGACGTGTCGCGCCTCGTCCCAACACTGCCGCGCCATGTTCATCTTGAACTCCCACGGCGCGTCGGGGAAATCCCACAGCGATCGTCCGGCCCCCTCGAGTGCCTGCAGCTCTCCGACGAAGATGCCGTGCATCCGCATCATGAGGCGCGTCTTCACGGCCTTGTCCGTCGGTTTCAGCGGGTCGTTCAGGGCGACGAGCGCGAACGACGGTCCGTACTCCTCGTAGAGCGGCTCGGCCGACGTGCCGCGCGTCGCCTTCTCGATCATCGGATCGAAGGCCTCGAAGACCTCGACGACGGTGTCGACGTCGTCGGGCAGCTCCGAGATCGCGGTCGACAAGGTGTTGTCCTGCCGGATGAACCGAGAGTCGCGTGCGAGCTCCTGGTGTTGGATGAAGCGCTTCATGTTCTCTCTCCGCGTCGGAAGGTCGTCCGGGATCGTATCGCGTCGGCCGACCCGGTCAAACCCGGTTTGGAGGCGCGGCGCCGAGGTCCCGGGGGCTCATTCCGCCAGCGTCTTGAGGTAGGCCGCGATGTCGGCGCGGTCCGCGTCGCTCAGGCTCTCGCCCCCGTCGGGAGGCATCCCGAGGGGGAACTTCTCGGTCGGGGTGTGGCCGGTCGCGATGAACTTCGCGATGGCGCCGACGCTGCCGGCACGCACGAGCGGGGCCGTGCGGAGATCCATGCCCATGCCGGGCATTCCCTCCGCGTCGGCCCGGTGGCACTGGACGCAGATGCCCTCGAACTTCTTCTTGCCCTTGGCAACGTCGGGAGCCGCGGCGGCGGCGACCAGGGGAAGCGCGGCCACCAGGGCCGAGGCGTGGGCGGCTCGGGATCGGAGCTTCATGGAATCTCGGTGCGCGCCTCCGGACGGATTGTCAAGGGCCCGCGTGGCGACAATGCGGCCCGTGGGATAGACCACTTCGCATGGGCCGATCCTACTACGAACGGTTGACCGCACTCGACAGCTCGTTTCTCTTGCTCGAGAAGCGCAACTCGCCTCTGCACGTGGCGTCGACGCTCACGTTCGAGGCCGAGCCCCTGCGCACGCCCGAGGGAGGCATCGACGCCGAGCGCATCAAGCAACACATGGCGAGCGAGCTCCACCGCATCCCCCGCTATCGCCAGAAGATCCGCTGGATTCCGTTCACGTCGCGCCCGGTCTGGGTCGACGACGATCGGTTCAACATCGAGTACCACGTGCGGCACACGAGCCTGCCGCGGCCGGGTACCGACGAGCAGCTGAAGCGACTGTCGGCGCGCATCATGGAGCAGCCTCTCGACCCGTCTCGTCCGCTTTGGGAGACGTGGATCGTCGAAGGTCTGGACGGCGACCGGTTCGGGCTCATCTCGAAGGTGCATCACTGCATGATCGACGGAGTCTCGGGCGTCGATCTGCTGAAGATCCTGCTCTCGCCGACCCCGGAGGTGCACGAAGTCGCGAAGCCGCGGTTTCTGCCGCGCCGCTCTCCATCGCCCTTCGAGCTCTGGCGCGACGAGATGCTCCGGCGCGCCCTGCTCCCGTTGCAGCTGGCGAACGGAGTCCGCGGCCTGCTCACCGAGGCGGAAGATGCCCGGCGGGAGACGTTCGCGCGACTTCGGTCGGCTGCCGACATGCTCGGCACGACGCTTTCCATGGCACCCGACACGCCCCTCAACGAGCCGGTGAGTCCGCATCGGCGGTTCGATTGGCTCACGATGGATCTGGACGACGTCAAGCAGGTCCGGCGCGCTTTCGGTTGCAGCATCAACGACGTCGTGCTGGCAGTCGTCACGGGCGCCATGCAGCGATTCCTCGAGCGCCGTCAGGTCAACCCGGCTTCGGTCGACTTCAAGGTGATGTCGCCCGTCAGCGTCCGGACGGCCGAGCAGCAGGGGACGCTCGGCAACCAGGTGTCCGCCTGGATCCTCGAGCTTCCGCTCGACGAGGTCGATCCGCGCGAACAGATTCGCGTGATTCAAGCGCGCACGAACGAGCTGAAGGAGAAGCGCAGCGCGGTCGGAGCGACGGTGCTGACGGAGGCAGCGGAGTGGGGCTCGTCGACGCTTCTCGCGCTCGGCGCGCGCAACGTCTCTCGCGTGCTTCCCTTCAACCTCGTCGTCACGAACGTGCCCGGGCCGCAGTTCCCCATGTACATGCTCGGTGCGAAGCTCCTCCGCACGTACCCCCTCGTGCCGCTCGTCGACAACATGGGCCTCGGACTCGCGCAGATGAGCTACGACGGGAAGCTCTGCTGGGGGTTCAACGCGGACTACGATCTGCTCCCCGATCTGCCGGCGATCGTCCGCGCCACCGGCGACGCCTTCGAGGAGCTCCGGGGAATCGCGGCGAGCGGCTACCGGTTGTCGTCCGACGGCGACGAGGCGAGCGCCTCCGACGACTCGACACCGTTGCAGGTCGTCGCGAAGGGCACCTCGTAGGGGCGGTCGCGGAAGGAGCCGGAACGTGGATGCCCTCGAAGCACTGCAGGGGTTGATCCGGCGAGAATGGCCGGTGAGGCTCTTGTCGCCGCTCATCGGCAAGTACAATCCGTTCCATCCCGCCTTTCGGCAGAATCCCTACCCGGCGTACGCACGGCTGCGCGAGACCGCACCCGTCTACAAGAGCCCGGTCCTGCAATCGGTCGTGCTGAGTCGCTATCGCGACGTCGCGGTGCTGCTCCAGGACGACCGCTTCGGCGTCGATCGCACGAAGTCGACGATCGCGCAGCGCCTGGGCATGTTCGAAGCTCTCGAGCCGGAGCTTCGCGATGCCGTGACGAAGTCACTGCTCATGACCGACGCGCCCGACCACACACGGCTCCGCCGCTTGGTGAGCCGGGCGTTCACGCCGCGGGTCATTCAGGGCCTGCACGACCGCATCGCGGAGATCGTCGCCGAGTTACTCGACGACATGGCCCGCCAGTCCGAGCCGGATCTCATCCGCGATCTCGCCGATCCGCTGCCCCTCCTCGTCATCGCCGAGATGCTCGGCGTGCCGGTCGAGGATCGCGTGCAGCTCAAGGCGTGGTCCAATGCGGCGGCGGGAATCCTCGATCCGCTCCAGGCCGAGGGCGGGATGAGGCCCATCGAGAACGCCTTCCACGAGCTGAAGGCGCATCTCGATCGCGTTTTCGCCGATCGCCGAGCGAGGCCGCGCGAGGATCTCCTGAGCGCGCTCGTGGCCGTGGAAGAGCAGGGCGACGTCCTCGCCGAGGCGGAGCTCGTATCGCTCTCGCTTTTGATCCTCGTCGCCGGGAACGAGACGACCACGAACCTCATCGGCAACGGCGTTCTGGCGCTGCTCCACCATCCCGACGAGCGACGAAAGTTGCAGGACGATCCGTCGATCGCCCGAAGCGCCATCGAGGAGCTGCTGCGCTACGACAGCCCGATCCAGGTGACCGACCGTGTGGCCCTCGAGGATCTCGAGCTGCGGGGGCGGCGGGTGAAGCGCGGCGACGTCGTCGGGGTCCTCCTGGGGTCGGCGAATCGCGATCCCGAGCGCTTCGATCACCCGGATCGGCTCGACCTGTGCCGCGACGACAATCCGCACCTGGCGTTCGGGCACGGGGTCCACTTCTGTCTCGGCGCTCAGCTCGCTCGGCTCGAGGGGCAGATCGCGATCACCGGGCTGCTCGAGCGCTTTCCGGATCTCGACGGCGAGCGGCACCCGACGGCGTGGAAGCGCTCGCTGGTTCTCCGGGGGCTCACGTCTCTGCGCCTCCGGCTCGGCGGTCGCGAGGCGGCGCCGAAGGCCCACGTCGGCTGACGTTCGCGGTTCCTCGCCCGCCCCGGCGGACGATCGAGATCTCCTGCCGGCGCCGGACGAGGAGGGGGTTGACGCCTGGGGATGTTCGATGTATCACATTTGTATCACAAAGTATTACGAAGTGAGACGGAGACGGCCGATGCCCGATGAACGAGAGAAGAAAGAGAAGGTCCTCCACGCGCGGATCCCGGAGTCGCTCGACGAGGAGATCCGGGAGCACGCGGCCCAACTGGGGCTCTCGGTGTCGAATCTCGTCCGCAACGTCCTGCAGAACGCGGTCGGGCTCGTCGACGAGATCATCGCCGACGCGGGAGCGGTGGTGGGCGCCGAGGGGCCCAGGGCCCACACGGCCCCGAGGCGTCGCGCGGCTCGGGACGACGCGTCCTCGCGGGAGGCGGCGCCGCCCGCGTCCGAGCCCGGACGGGTACTCGGTTGGCAGGAGGCCGTGCTGAACCTGAACGCGGTTTGTGACCGCTGCAATGCCGTCCTCACGAAGGGATCGCGTGGGGCGATCGCCATCGTCGAGGGGGCCGGACCGAGGCCGATCCGATGCCTCGGCTGCATCGAGGAGAAGAGCAATGGAAACGACCAAGCGTGAGCAGGATCCGGGAACCCTGGGCGACTTCGTCGGCGAAGTCGTGGATGCCGCGTGGACGCTCGCAGAGCACGCGACGGAGTCGGCGGCGGACCTCGCCGCGCGGGCGGTGAAGGACGCCGGCCGGGTGGCGCGCTCCTTCGAGGATCTCGTCGAGACGGCCGCCCGGGAGGGCGTCGAGCTCGCCCGTGGGGCGATGGACGCGGTGCGTGAAGCGGTCGAAGGTGCGGAGGAGGGCGGCCGGGCCGCCTCGGAGGCGTTCGAAGAGCGCGAGCGCCTGCGCTGGCAGGCCGGCGTGCCCCGCGACGACGAGTACACCCCCTGAGCGACTCTTCCGGGCTCCGCGGCCGGTCGAGCGGGTGGGGAGGACGCAGGCTAGGGCGCCTTCGCCTTGAAGATGGTTCCGTCGTTCTTCTTCGCCGCCGGGTAGAGCTGCTCCCAGCACCCACCGGCCGAGTCCTGAATCTGCGCGCGCAGCGGCGTGCCCCACGGCAGCCCACCGATCGGGAGCCGGGCGCCCTTGCCGACGATCTTGATCCGTACCTTCGGTAGGACGCTGGGCACGAGCTGCGCGAGCCCGACGCCGTCGGGCGTGAGATACCTGTCTTTGTACTTGACCTTCGAGGTGGCGGTCCAGCACGGTTTCTCGAGGCTCGCGTAGTTGTTGCGGCAGTCGCCGTGCGCGGGCAGGAGGGTCTCCAGAACCAGGGCCGGCATCGCGCCAGACTCGTCGTACACGCAGAAGCCGTAGTGCTTCGTGCCGGCGGGATCGAACTCGGCGAGAGTCGTCGGGTCGCCGTTCACGAACGACCATTTGAGCTTCTGCTTCTCGTCGTCCGCGTGGTCCCTCACCGTGAGGTTCGACTTCTCCGCGGTCCCGCAGCCGACGAGGGGCGCCTCCGCGCAGCCCGAGAAGGCGGTCTGGTGGACGAGCAGGGCGCTCGAGGAGGATCCGTAGACCTGCTTCGAGTCCGGGCCGCCGACGAGGAAGCCCCCGAGGTCGAGACCCGTCGGGACGAGCATGCTCTCGATGAAGGCCAGCGCGCCCGTCGACGGAATCCGGCGGAAGCTCGCGGACCGTGCGTAGACGGCCTCGCCGTCGGCGGCGACGACGAGTCGGCCGGCCCCGGCCAGGCCCCGGACCCCCTCGAGCTCGTCGACGTGGAGCGCTTGCGGTGCGAGCTCGCCCGTGACCGCGTCCCGCGCGAACTCGGCGACCGCCGGGACGCCCTCCGAGAACGTGCTCACGTAGAGGTGCTCGCCGCCGGGGCCGAGGGCGAGGTCCGACGGGCCCTCCCCGACCTGGTCGAGCTGCACCTCGATCGGGGTGAGCAACCCGGTGCCCGCCGCGCGCGCGAATGCGGCGATCGCGTCGGCGCCCCGTCCCGCGACGTAGACGTGCTGGCCGTCGCTGCTCACGATCACCCCCCGCGGTGCGGCGATGCCGGCGACGCCGGCCACCCCGTCGACGTAGGTCGTGAGGTGCGAGAGCGCGCCCGTCCCCGCGTCCCGCAGGAAGGCCGCCACGGCGTCGTCCTCCTGGCCGGTCGCATACAGATGGAGGCCGTCCGGGCTGATCGCGATCGCCGAAGCACCGGCGAGTCCGTCGACGCCACCGATGCCGTCGGCGACCATGCCCAGGTAGGAGACCTCGCCCGTTCCCGCGTCGCGCGAGAAGATCCCGATCGCGTCGTCTTCCGCCCCGGAGACGTAGACGTGGGCGCCGTCCGGACTGACGACCACGCCGGAGCCGGCCGCGATCCCGTCGACGCCGAAGAAGCCGTCGAGCTCGGCCTCGACGAAGGTCAGCATGCCGTCGCTCGGATCCCGATCGAAGACGGCGAGGGAATTCCATCGTCGACCCGCCGTGTAGAGATGCTCCCCGTCGGGGCTCGTGGCCGCGGCCGACGTCCAGGTTCCGAACGAAGTCGCGCTTCCGACCGACGTCCAGTCGAGGTCGCCGGTTCCCACGTCGACCTCGAACACTCGAGCCGTGACGACGGCGTCGGCTCCCGCGTGGATCAGCGTCCCCCCGTCGCTCGTGAAGACGAAGGAGTCGACCCCGGCGGGCGGACAGTCGTCATCGTTGCATACCGTGGCGCGGTTGCTCGGCGCGCCGCCCGTGACCGGATCGAGATCGAACCGGACGAACTGCCGCGGGAAGGTGACGCAGCATCCGTGCGCCAGCCAGACGGCCGCGCCGATCTGCACGTAGACGAACGCCTTGTCGGGTCGGACCTCGAACGAGACCGGGTTCTCCCGCCGGTCGTTGTTCTTGCCGAAGGTGTGCGTTCCCGCATTCGTGAGTGCGCCGGTCCCCGCGTCGCGTGTGTAGGTCTCGAGCTTCGACTGCAGATAGTGGGGTTTGCCGTGGTTCAGGTAGTACACGTTCGCGCCATCCGCGCTCACCCGAACGGCGCGCGATCGGTAGCTGCCCGCGATCGAGAAGATCAGCGTGGTGAGCGCGCCGGTTCCCGGATCGCGGACGAAGCCGGCCTGGCCGCCTTCGCCGCCGACGTAGAGATGCAGTCCGTCGGGTGTCATCGCGAGCGTACGCACGCCCGCGACGGCCGGGTCGCCGCCGGCGCCTTCGGCTTCGAGGAACGTGAGCGCTCCCGTGACGAGGTCGCGCGCGAAGACGGCGATGGAGTCGTCCTCGAGGCCCGCGACGTACACGAAGGCCGAGTCGGGACTGACGGCGATCTCGTGTGGCCCCGCCAGGCCGTCCACGCCGGCGACCCCGTCGACGTGCTCTTCGACGAACGTCAGCAGTCCGCTCGCCGGATCGCGCTCGAGGACGACGAGTGCGTTCGTGTCGCCCGCGGACACGAGCACGCTCTTCCCGTCCGGAGTGACGATCGCGTTCTCCGGCCCGGCCAGGGCCGTGATGCCCCCTTCTCCGTCGTTCACGACCTGAATGCCGGTGTGGACTTCGGTGGCGGGGTCGCGCTCGAGCACCGCGAGGCCGTCGTCGAACGGCGCGTACACGTGACGGTCGTCCGGGCTGAGCGCGACGACGACGGAGTCGTGCGAAGGCCGGTCGATCTGCGTGACTTCGAGGATCGACGACGCATCGGCCCCCACCACGCTCGCCGCGACGACGAGCCCGACGAGCGCGGCGCGCCCGATCTTCCGGTCGTCCGAGGTCACGTCGGGAGTCTATCCCGGGCGCTCGGCACCGGACAATCCGTGTCGCGCACCCTTCGAGCGTCGCGAGCGGGAAAGGGGACTCAGCTCGACTTCGCGCCGCGTCGGCTCCTGCGCCCGCCCGACGGTCCACCTCCGGTCGCCTCGCCGGGGTTCGCGCGCGATACGGGACGCGTGGCCGGGCGGAGAAGGGCGCCGAGTCGCTTGATCTCTCGACGGTGCGCCCGCGTTCGCTTTTCGGCCCGGCGCAGCTGCGCGAACGCTTGCTCGAGATCGTCGCCGAGCCCATCCCCGTGCCGCACGACGTTCGGGTCGAAGTGCGCGCAGATCGACAGACGCTCGCCGTGGGTCAGGATCGCGAACTCGACGCCCATCCCGTGAAAGAGGGGCACGATCCCGTGCAGCCCGACGATGCGGCTGCCCGCGAGCGTCCGGGCGCCCTTGGGGCCACGGACGTTGGTGCAGACCGTGTTCACGATCGGTGTCGGTGGCACGAACATCGGGAGCGCCGCCTCGACCATCGGCGGCAGCGCACCCATCATGCGCAGCCCGTACGCGGTCGCGCGGGGCTGGCCGCGCGCACGCAGCGATCGCACCTCGCTCGCGACCCGCTCGAGTCGCTCGAGCGGGTCCGCCACGTCGACCGGAAGGCGCGGGAACATCGCGGAGATCAGGTTCCCGAGCTCCTCGTCGTCCGGCGGTCGGGTGCTGACCGGCACGAGTGAGCGAAGGGGCCGCGTCGCCGACGGCCGGTGGTGGCGCCAGAAGTGGCGGCGGAGCGCGCCTGCGATGATCGAGAGCGAGAGCTCGTTCACCGTCGCGCCGGTCTCGGTGCAGATCGGGCCATAGGCGCGGCGATCGAAGGTCGCCCACGTGGCGCGCCTGCGGCTCGTGAGTGGTGCGTTCACCGTCGTGGGCGGCGCGGGATCGTCGTGCAGGAGCGAGACCACGGTCGACGTGAGCTCCGCCATGTCGCGCATGTGATCCCACATCGGTGCGGAACCGTTCGCCGCGCCGAACGGGTTGCCCCACGCGTCGAGGTCGATGCGGGACCCGCCTCCGGACTTGCGGCGAGCCGGGCGTCGCCGGGGGCGGGCCGCGGCGTCGTCGGTGAGGAGGTCCAGCAGCCGCATTCCCGTCACGCCGTCGAGCATGCAGTGGTGGGCGCGGAGTACGAGTGCGGCCCGGCCGCCGGGTCCACCGTGGATCGAGACGATCTCCCAGGGGGACCGGTCCGACGGGAGCGACGTGGAGAGGACGGCCTCGGTCACGTCCGCGAGCGCTCCCTCGCCCCAGGCTGCCGACCGGTAATGGCGGATGAGGGCGAACTCCGCGTCGTCTTCCCAGGACGGA